>JBFMBU010000305.1:0-18532 GCA_040755035.1 Thermodesulfobacteriota bacterium | reverse complement strand
CATAGGCCTTCGAAAACCTTTCCTTTTTGGCGGCATCGTACACCAGTCGGCATAAAGCTCTTCCTATTTGCCAAGCCTCAATATCTTCAAAGCGAGTAATTTTCATGAGTTCGGTTCTCCGTTCTTGGTTCTTTGTTCTTGGTAGGGTACGAATAACGAGGAACGAAGCACTATCGTTAGACTACATCAGCAAAGGACTTTTCCATCCTGCGGAAATAGAAGGCCCCGGAAATCAACAATCCCAGAGCCGCGCAAGAAGAAACGATAATTATGGGTCCGGGTGCGGTATCCACCCCCAGGAGGGCCCAGCGGAATCCTTCCACCACACCCACCATGGGATTGATGCCATAGAGGGTTCGCCAGGGCTCAGAAAGCAGGCTGCCCGGATAGACGATGGGTGTCGCGAAAAGCCATATTTGAATTAAAAAAGGGATGATGTGACGCACATCATGAAAGTGGACATACATGGCCGAAAGCCATAGGGAGGTCCCCAGGGAAGTAACAAAAGCCAAAATAAGAAAAAATGGCAGCCAGAAGACATGACCCGTTGGGATCATACCATAGTAAAACATCATACCTACCAGCATAATAAAGGCCAGGGCGAAGTCAACAATTCCCCCACAAACGGAGGCAATGGGCATAGACATTCGCGGGAAATATATTTTTTTTATGAGATTCGAGTTTCCTACCAGACTATTGGAGGCCTGATTCAGCCCATTGGCAAAGAAGCTCCAAGGGACCAGAGCAGCATAACTGAATATTGGATAGGGGATGCCGTCTGAAGGCATTTTGGCCAACTTCCCAAAAAAAAGGCTAAAAACAACCATAGTAAAAAAGGGCTGAATGACGGCCCAGGAAGCGCCTAAGATGGTTTGTTTATAACGGACCTTGATATCGCGCCAGATCAAAAAATACAGCAATTCCCGATAACTCCATAATTCACGGAGCTTGAGCGAAACCCAGCCTTTTGAGGCTTCGATTCGAATGACATCAAAATTTTCTTTCCCTTGAAAAAAAGTATTCATTATCTCTTTCACCAGTTACCTTATTTTCTTATGGGTTAAATCAGCTTTCATCAGCTCGATCCTTTTCCATCTGATTTTTGTACCAGTCCACCGTGCGCTCCAATCCTTTTTCCAGAGACGTCTGCGGACGCCAACCGAGCCTGGCCCGGCTGCCCTCTATATCGGCAACCCTTATCTGCTCCAGCGGTCGATCAGGCAGGGTGCCGAATACCGGTTTCAAATCTGCTCCAAGGATTTCAAACAACTTCTCCACCATCTTCCTGATGGGAACCAGTTCCCCTGAACCCAGGTCGACCGTACCCCCTTCTATGTTTTCGGCCTCGGCGGCCCGGATTAATCCCTCCACCACATCCTGGACGTATATCCAATCCACTTCACGTTTTCCACTGCCAAGCTTCGGGGATTCTCCCCGCAGAAGAGACCTGATGACGTAGGGGATGATCTTATTGAGGTTCGGTTCTGCCGGTCCATAAGTCATGAATATTCGAGCAATGACGACAGGGGTCTTATAAAGCTGGAAGAACATACGGGCATAAGCGCTGCCGGCCCATTTTGAAACCGCATAAGGGGAAGAAGGGACCAGATCCTCCGGGGTCGGTTCTTCCAAAGAGCCGGCCACAACGATCCGTCGGCACCCAATCTCGGTTGCAGCAGTTAAGAGGTTTACGGTGGTCATAAGATTACTGCTTAAGGTCGGTAGAATAAGAGACAAATCACGCCCACCGACTGCATACCCGGCCAAATGAAAGATAACATCCGGACGAATAGTCTGCACCAGGGATCGGGCCGTATTGATCTCCGATAAATCACCACTCCACCATCGGGGGCTCTTTCCCGAAGTGGGAACGACCTTTCGAGACACCGCATGTATTTCCGCATCACTGTTGGAAAGCGCACGGCAGAGATGGGGTCCGATAAACCCGCTCCCACCCGTGACTAAAATTTTCTGCCCGGAAAATATATCAACGATCTTCATCCCTTAGTCCTTCGGGCTTTCGGCTGAAGTGCCTAACCGCCTTCATCAGATTATTTATGGTTCCAATATCCAAACAGGTGTCTTCAGAGAAGAAAACACCTTTGACTTTTAGGCCAGCTACCAGCGCCTCTTGAATAACATGCCCCATGGTCAATTCCTGATTTTCCGACCATACAACCGATAACTTGGGCCGGCCAGTCCGTATTTCGTCGATGTAATTGTGCATGAATTGAGTAAACACTGGAGTCCAGACAGCCACAACCCAGGTTAACTTTAAGGATGTTTGGCGGGGTTTAATGTAGAGCGCGCGAACGGACCAATCCTGGTCTACATCAACCATGTCAACCTCTTCGGATTTCTCCGTATCAAGAAGCCCCAGAACAATATCAGAATTCGTGGAGGCTTGACATTCCAACATCCGAACAAAGGCATTGTTTGTCTCGAAAATTATATCAGGAAAACCAAAAGCCACCAACTTGTCCTGAACAAAAGCATAGGCCTGGTCCAGCGTAAAGGGTGCCCCAAAAGGCAATCCCATCATCAAATAGGCGATGTGCATCTTCAACATCGATCCATCACAAAAATAATTAGGGATGTCCCACTTGCCCTGACGCAAGATGATATAGACTTTTGTAATTTCAGCTAAGTGCATCTTCTCCAACAGGTAATGGCACACCACCTTGGATCGGAGACCTCCCTTGTCATTCACTTCCTGAAATCCGATAGGATACAGTTCTTTGCTAAAAGGTAGGGGTGCAAGCCTGGTGCCCTTCCCGGCGGCTGGAATAAGCCCGATAACCTCTCGTCTGGGTCTTCGACTTTCTGGTTTCCGGGGATGAAGGTTTTGGGATTTCATATCTTCGAAATCAGGATACCAATAACAATCCATGACTAAAAAGGGCCTCTGCTGCAAGTTGAATGGATTCGTATCGGAGCCCTGATTTTTCGGTGATGTCCAATAAGGAATGGCAGCCATCCGAGAGGTTCAAAACCCACAACATGGCCATTTGATCGGAAACATCAACCTTCTGGCCTCCTATAGTTCCGTATAATCCCCTCTTCCCTAATTGAGGTTCACACTTTGCATTCTGGTTCATATACTTCTTATTGTTTTCAAGGATGTTCAAGACGGCCACATATTTCAAGAAGGATTCCTCAAGAGATTCCTGCCGGATGAGATCTAAATTATCGGCCGAGGTATGGTATTCGGGGTAACGGCCATGGGGCGTTCTCATCAGGCAACCCACAGGAAGATTGAATCCGGGTGAACAGTACTGCCGCTCATCGTACCCGTAAGGGAAAAAGTCAATGATTTCATATTCGTCCCCCGAGGTTTTCAAGACATGGGCAACGGCTTTGTCTATTTCGGCAACACCTTGGCGACTTTTCTTGTAGGTCATTCGGCCCGGGTCCCCTAAGCAGGCCGCCACCAGTCCATGCCTGATCCGTGAAACCGAGTTCTCGTTCAAGGCCAGCCAGGTAATGGATCCGATGGTCCCGGGAATAAAGAGAAAGCGATAGGAATATCTCAGTGAAAGCGGACTCAGATATTTGGCCAGGAAGGTCGTCAGCGCTATCCCCGATAAATTGTCATTACCCAGCGAGGGATGGCAAATATGACAGGATATCAGAATTTCCTCTTCCGTTTGCCCCCGGATATAATACTCGCCATAGGTTAACTGCCCGTCCACTAAGGAGGAATCGATACAAATTTCGTATTCCTCTTCCCGGAGTGCCATATACTGGTTGTGACTCAGGCAAAAACCCCAGTCCTCTTGGTAATAAGAAGTTCTATAGGGGATCCATTCGGGGTGATTGGGAAGGGTGAACAGGTGTTCTTTTAATTCCTTTAAAGTAACTTTTTTATGAACAGGAATGCTGTAACTTACCACATGTAAATTGTGTTTTTGGAAATCGACAATGCGCTTTCCCTTCCCATTCTTTATATAGGCGTCCTTTATATTCCATTCTTTCGGCACCGTCCAGTCGAATACCTGGGTCCCCGTGGGCACCTCATGAACTTCAAGGGGAATGAATCCCTTCAGAATTTTCAATGTCTCCCGGACCCCGTTTCCCGTGATGCTGCGGCAGATAGGATATAACCTGGCTGCCAAGGCATACATTTCCAAGCCGACTTCCTGAGAGTCCATCGAGCTTCTAAGATCGGTAATATTCATGTTTATTTTTGTGAGCCGTGAGCCGTGAGCAGTGAGCAGTTTGCAGATAGCAGGGAGCAATGAGCCGGGAGCAGTCTTATGCTGATCAAGCTTTTTTCAACCTGCTTACTGTTGACTGCTTACAAAATAATTGTCTTTCTACGTTTTATTAAAGGTGAAATCCGGATAGCTCCGGTCCTGATCCGATACCACTTTCACTTCGCCCGGCCAGGTGATTCCAAAGAAGGGATCATTCCAACGGATGCCGCGACCATGACCGGGGGAGTAAAACTCCGACATCAGGTAAAAGAGCTCGGTATCATCTTCCAAAGTCAAAAACCCGTGGGCAAAGCCCCGGGGAACGTAAAGCATTCTGCAGGAACCGGCTAACGGTGAGGGATGAGCAGTGAGCAGTGAGCGGTGAGCAGTGAGCAGGGAGCGGTGAGCAGTGAGCGGTGAGCGGTTAGCAGAAAGTTCCACCCCTAACCACTTACAGTAAGTGGGAGAATCAGGGCGTAAATCGATGATAACATCATATATGGCCCCTTTTGAACAGCTAACGATCTTGGCTTCCTCAGAGGGAGGAACTTGAAAGTGCATTCCGCGCAAGGTTCCCTTTTTTTTATTATACGAAATATTACACTGGACCACTTCCATTGAAATCCCGTGCAGTTTAAACTCGTTCCGGCAGAAAGAACGGGCAAAATATCCACGCTGATCTTCAACGGGTTCCAGTTCGATTATATAAGCGCCTTTAAGTTTGGTTTCTTTAAAAAGCATGATAGTAGGTCGTGAGCGGTAAGCTGTATAAAGTGAGCCGTAAGCCGTTGAGGGGATAAGCGGTCATTTCCGAGAACCCATTTTTTTTAGTGATTTCCTCAAACCATAGGTAAGTGCGAGGCACTCATTTAGAAGTTCATGAAGACGTTGGTATTGCTCTTGTGATAAGTATCCCAATCGAAAGGCCAACTCCAGTTGAGTGTCAACTTCATTTAACGACCCGATGGCATTTGATAAAAAGTTGTAAAATTGCTGAACAGTCCGATCTGCAGCGCCTTCTGCGATATTGGACGGAGCTGAAACCACAGCCCGGCGGAGTTGAGACGTCAGGCCATAGATTTCGTGACTCGGAAAAGATATTGTTGCTCGATAGACTTCTATAACCAGGTCCATCGATTTTTGCCAGGCAATAAGATTCCTGTGCGGCTTATCGCCCCTTACCTCAGGTTTCATAGTTCCCCTAATCTTTAATCCCTGCTAACTGCAAACTGCTCACTGCTCACCGCTAACTACTCACTGCTTACAGCTCACTGCTAACTACTCACTGCTAACTGCTAACTGCTCACTACTCACTGCTCACAACACTTCCACTTCCGGTATGAGGACTACAAACCGCCCCCCCCATTCCCGAATATGGGCCATCTGCTCCATAATCTCTTCTTTAAGGTTCCAGGGGAGAATCACCACATAATCCGGTTTAGTCTCCTTTATCTTTTCAGGAGGATAAATGGGGATATGCGTACCAGGCAGGTATTGTCCTTGTTTATGCGGACTCCTGTCTACCGTGTAGTCGATGAAATCGGTCCGAATGCCGCAATAATTTAAAAGGGTATTTCCTTTAGCCGGGGCACCGTAACCGACAAGCGTTTTCCCTTCTTCTTTGGCCTTTATGAGAAAAGTAAGGATAGCGCGCTTCGTTTTTTTTACCCTTTCTCCAAAGGAGGAATACATGTCGATTCTGTCAAATCCGGCCCTTCGTTCCCGTTCCTTAAGTTCACCAACCCTCACCCCAATGGGTTTGGAATGATCCTCACTATGCCGGGCATATATTCTCAAAGACCCGCCATGGGTTGCTAACTCCTCAACATCAAAAAGAATTAACTCGTGTTTGGCAAATACCTTTTCCACCGTAGTGAAGGAAAAGTAGGAAAAGTGTTCATGGTAGATGGTATCGAATTGGTTTTCTTCCATTAAACGCATGAGATGAGGAAACTCCATCGTAATTATACCGTTTTCTTTTAATATAATCTTCATGCCTTGACAAAAATCATTTAGATCGGGCACGTGGGCCAACACGTTATTTCCTACAATAAGGTCGGCCCGTTTACCCTCTTCAGAAAGTCCTAAGGCTGTTTGGGTCCCAAAGAACTTAACCAGTGTCGGAATTCCTTTCTCGTTTGCAGCCTTGGCAACATTCATCGCAGGTTCTATACCTAAAACAGGAACATATTTTTCCTGGAAATATTGAAGCAAGTACCCGTCGTTACTGGCAATTTCAATGACTTGACTCTTCGGTCCAAATCCGAAACGGGTTATCATTTTCTCAGTGTATTCCCTGGCATGTTCCAACCAGGAAGTAGAGTAGGAAGAAAAATAGGCATAGTCACTGAATATCTCTTCCCCGGTCTGATATACGGGGAGCTGAACGAGGTAACACGCTTCGCAAACATAGACGCAAAGGGGATAATGAGGCTCCATCTGTTGAAGTTCCTCCGGCTTGAGGTATGAATTCGCAAGTGGAGAAATCCCCAAATCGATAAAAACTCGATTCAATCTTTCTTTGCAAAAACGGCATAGCTCTGTTGTCTGCGTCATTTTACCACCATCCTAATCGATTATTGATGATCAGTCCAGATAAGGTTTTCGTTTAATAGCCCTCGATCTATCAGATTTGTCAAGACCTTAAGCCTCATAAAATTAGAGTTTCGGAAATCTCCATCCATAAATCCTATTGTTTTCAAGCCCATCCACAATTCTTTGACCGTCGTTTTTAAATCAACTTCCGGCTGATGGTTGGGAGCCAATCTTTTGAAGAGATCAAAACATACCCTATAAGATCGTTTGTCCGGTTGGGCATCTTTATTTATTGAAACATTGACACCCGGGATCACGGTTGCCACTGCTTCTGCCAGATCTTTAACCTGATAATTCCACTCGTTGCTTCCGACATTGACCGCCAAAAAATCACCCCCGGCGGTAACCTTTCGACCAATAGCCCAATCAATGGCCCGGGCCATATCCTTAACATTGATCAGGGGTCTCCAGGGCGTTCCATCGCTGAGAATCGTTATTCCTTTTGAAGCCACGGCCCCGGCAACAAAATCATTTAAAACCAAGTCCAATCTCAACCGATCGCTCATTCCACAGGCAGTGGAAAATCTTAGGCTGGTGACCTTGAATCCCCCAGCGGCCAAAGGTCCCAGATCCCTTTCCGTAAACACTTTCGATTTTGCATAGGCTGTAAGCGGATTCAGCGGAGACGCCTCTGTTCTTGCACTGTCTTCAGCCGCTCCATACATGCTGCAACTCGAGGCGTAGACGAAGGTTTTCACGCCTGCTTCTTTGGCTTTTTTGGCCAGCGTCACACTTCCCTGGTGATTCACATCCAGGGTGATCTCTTCAAACCGGTTACCCATCGGATCATTGGAAATGGCTGCTAAGTGTACAACCGCTTCAACACCCTCTAAAATTTCCTTCGGCGTTTGTCTTACATCGAGAAAATATTGTAAATCAACCCTGCATTCCGGTAAAATTCCTTCTGTGGTCAGGCAATGGGCGAAATACCCGATATCTAACCCGACAATCGTCGCTTCCGGATAGGAACGACGCAATTGTCTTACCACGGAAGGACCTATATATCCCATATTTCCTGTCACTAAAATTTTCATGAGCGATTTCCCCTTTTTTGACGATATCCACCTTGGAACATGGCTATTTAAATAAATTTATTTCGATATATCTTGTCTATACGTGGTTTAGCCAGGGGGGTTGGCCGGAATTCCACATTTCTTCCAATATGTTTTTTTCCTTAAGTGTATCCATGCAGGACCAGAAACCGTTGTGCTTGTAGCCGACCAACTGACCCTCCCGGGCGAGCCGCTCTAAGGGTTCACGCTCCCAGATGGTTTCGTCCCCCTTAATAAAATCAAGGGCCCGGCGGTTGACTACAAAAAACCCCCCGTTGATCCAACCGTCATCAGAGGCGGGCTTTTCCTCGAATTGGCAGATTTCACAGTCGTTAAAAGAGATTCGTCCAAAACGTGCCGGCGGGAGAACCGTAGTCATCGTCACCAGTTTACCGTGAGATCTATGGAACTCACTCAGGGCTTTGATATTCACATCGGAAAGCCCGTCTCCATAGGTAACCATAAAGGTATCCGAATCGGCCAGCCACTTTTGAACCCGCTTGATCCTCCCTCCGGTCTGGGTAGCCAGACCTGTATCCAAAATGTGGATCTTCCAGTTCGGCTGATTGCCATCATGGATGGTTGTTTTTCCTGATCCAAGATCTATGGAAATGTCGTTATTGATAGCAAAAAAATTCAGGAAATACTCTTTAATCACTTCGGCTTTATACCCGGCGGCGATGATGAATTCATTTATCCCGTAGGCGGCATAAATATTCATGATATGCCATAAAACCGGTTTCCCTCCTATTTCAATCATCGGTTTCGGCTTCAAATGGCTCTCTTCACTGATACGAGTACCAAATCCTCCTGCTAAAATGACCACTTTCATATTTTTTTCTCCTTATCTAAAGTACCCTTGATGGGGCACCCTCATTACGGTTAGAACCGGGCATTTTATTAGATTATGAATTCCGCTTAAAGTAAAAAATAGAAAATTGTAAACCTTTTATTTTTACTAAACTTGACTTTTGACATCAACCTTCGGGTCGGTTATATTATGAAGTCTATGTTAATGAAATACAAGGTGATAACAAATTTATTAAATATGAAGAACAGATTAATGAATATAACCTTAGGGGGGATTATTTTCGTTACCCTGTTTTTCGGATTATGGCCTTTGCGGTTTAACCCTCCCAATCGGGTTGAGAGGTTGAAGAATGAACCTGGTATAAGGATCACCGGACGCGGGCACCTTTACACCCCACCGGGCATTGAGCGATTTTTTTCTGACCAGAATATTACCCTCGAAATCCTGATGAAACCTTTAAACCACAAGACTAACCGCTACTGCCAGATCCTCTCTGTTTATGACGGCGCTCGACAAGATGTTTTTGTAATAGGACAATATAAAGACGAATTATATTTTCGTATTCGGAACCCGAATCCCAGACAAAGCAAGAAATACCGGGAACGGGGGAAGGACCATTTCCTGATTGGAGAACGCAAGGTATTAGTGGCTTTAACTTCAAACCGCGTAATGACCTCCCTCTATGCCAACGGCCGTCGATCCGAATCCTTTCCCAACTTCTCCCTGCTTAAGGGGTCAGGGACCGGATCGGAAAGGTTAATACTGGCCAACTCAGCCGATGGGGGACATTGGTGGAAAGGAGACATCCTGGGACTGGCCCTTTATAATCGGATCTTGTCGGACCAGGAGATTCGCATGCATCAAATATTCTGGAGCCAACAGAAACATCAGGAATTAAAAAGCGCTTCAGGATTAGTGGGTTTGTATTTTTTTAATGAAAATCAGGGAGAATGGGTCTTAAACCAGGCCGGGAAGCCTTATCCCCTGTTTAAACCCGCTGTTTTTCAGCCGCTTCGAAGGGATATTCTGGGTTGGCCGACCAGAAATTATATGAGAACCCATAGTTTTTATCAGGACGCAGTGATTAATCTTATAGGATTTATTCCTCTTGGGTTTTTCGCCGCCCTCCGATTATTGCGATTCAACCACAGGCCGGTTCCCATTTCCCTGACTTTAACGCTGATCCTGGGGTTTTTAATCAGTCTGAATATCGAACTGATTCAGGGCTGGCTGCCCACCCGGGATTCATCGGTCAGTGACCTGATCTTTAATATTTTAGGGACAGCGGCAGGGGCCGGACTTGTGCTACTTTTATGGCCGACCAAGAATATTGCGTAATGGTTTAGATAAATTATTAAAACGGAAAACCCATTTTTTGCCACGGCCTCCGAATGGGGGCCTTTGCATTAGGTCGGCAGAGCCTCCCGAGACAAAGGCTGGACAGGAGGAAGACGACTTGTCTTCCTCCTACCGTCAGGCCCTCCGGGTCTTTTTTTCTCTCGCCCGCTTCGCTCGAGTTCACAGAGTTCTCAGAGAGTACTTTCTTTTGGGTCTGATTTCCTGAGAAGGGGAAATCAGTCCAAGCCTCAGGCCCTCCGGACACTTGAAACCACCTTCGCGCCTGTCCTCTGTGTCTCTGTGAGCTCTGTGAGAGACAGTCATTTTTCTCTCGCCCGCTTCGCTCGAGCTCTCAGAGAGACCCTCTGTGACTCTGTGAGCTCTGTGAGAGATGAGCCTTTATCTGTGTGCGTCTGTGGTGAAATCTAATTGGCACTTAATAACAACAGGTTGATAAAGGGCAGGGATACGGCCGGGGAGGGGACGGGAAAGGCCCCGACATCCGGTGCCGAGCCCTCATAGGCCAGGGAAATCCCTTGCCCCTGGCTCCAGGTTAGAATTCGGTCCACTGTAATCGTATTGGTTTCGTAATTCACGTTGGTAATCCGCGCCCTTAAGCTGGTTCCGAAAAGGCGAATCTCATCCCCTTGAACCCCTGGTATGCCCCAGCCATCCATAAAATAACCCGCATCCGCCACTTGAAAGGATACCCCCGAACCACCGGGAGAAGTCACCGACGTCAGATAGGTGCCTTGTCCTGTACAGGGGCTGTTCGATTGAAGCCGGAGGTCCGGCAGGCTGGGATCCATGGGATCACCCAACGCTTTGTCGGCCTTGATAAATTTTGGATCACCCTGGGTATCCCCATCCCAGTTTCCAGCGAAGATCTGGTCCGAAAGGTTTACCTTATAAGACCCGAAGGCAATGCGATGCCCATATAAGAGATTGTTTTTAATGGAATTATATTTAATGATATGATCCCCGCTGTATAAGCCGAAGCCGATGGCGGAGTTCATATGGTCAATGGGATCCTCGGAGTTTATTCCGTTATGAAAAAAGGTGTTTTGATAGATTTTGTTGTGAACAATATCTGAAACGTAACTGCTGGTGAGGCTAAGGCTCAAACCGGCCCGGTTGTTGTGATAAAATTGATTTGAGCGAACGATGTTATAGGAGGTTGTCAATCCCATACCGGAAGCCCCGATGTTGTCCGGAGGGTCGGAGGAATAGGCAACACGATTGCCATCAAAGAGGTTCCTCCCGGAATTTTCTATATACCCAGCAAAGGAAAGATTACGATTTCCATAAAGAATCGGTCCCCGGTCCGATTCCGGTGTTCCCAAGGACCAGGGTTCGTTATGAAAATAGTTATTTCGGATCACATTATATTTTCCATAAACGCCCAGAACGTGATGCCCGCCATGATACATCACACTGTTTTCAATAAGATTATGACTCGTCAAATCGGTTTGCGTTTCTTCATCGCCAATGTCAAGGATTGAGCCGATATCATCAGCGTTATAGTATCCGTATTTTGTAAAACGGCAGTGGTCAATTTTGTTGAAAGAAGAATTTTTATGAATAATTGAACCGCTCCAACCGATATTCCGCCCCTGGTCAAAATTACAATAGCTGATAATATTGTAATTAGCTGCATTTCTAACCCATAAAAACCTGTCCAGGTTATAAAAATTAATACCCTGAACGGTGATAAATGACTTTCCGTCTAATAAGATCCCATAGGAGGCATTCGACACAATAACCTGATCATTTGCAAATTTTGTGTAAATGATCCGGCTTGCGGAGGTTCCCGAATTGGCAGGAGCGATATAAGTATTGTAGGTACCGGCCTTGATAAAAACGGTATCCCCGGCTGTCAGGATTTGGTTGGCCTTGGTGATGGTCTTCCATGGCCTGTCTAACGTGCCCGGATTCTGATCGCTGGCAAGATTATCGTTTTGGTCGATGAAGTACTCAGCAGCCAGAATCGGATTTTCAGGAACAAACAGGAAAAGCCATAAAAGAAAATAAAGGGCAGTTTTCCTACTTTTTATTTTCAATTTATCAAGCTTTTGTCATTACCTTGATTTTATAGCTTTTTAAATCCCGCTGGAGGATTTATCCCCTCTTCTCCCCGAAGGGGATGGGGATAGGTAAAAGGTGTATAGGGATAATAGGCATTTGGACCCGAAGCGGAAAATGTCATATCGTTCTTGCCTGGGATAGTCGGGTAAGTGGATTTTCCCCCTGAACTTTGCGGAGCATGTAAAAAATAGTCTCTATTTTGCTGAATAAATACAGCATCATATGACGAATAACAGTAGGGAATCATAGGGGATCCGTTCACGGTATTGTCCCAAATGAATGTGTTAGTCACCTGGTCCCATGCGGGCCATGCAGTATCAACTGGGGGGGTCATGTTAAATATAGTTGAGTTGGGCCAGGACTCTTCCTCTTTTAAATCGATACTGGCAGGGGAACCAGATGTTTGAGAAAAGGTATTATTGTGCATTAAAAGTGAACCGCCTCTATGGCTCATAAACCTGTATGATCGATAGGCGGTGATGGTATTATTATAAAATTCCATTATGGGCGTGCCACGAACACTTGGGTATGTTGATATACTCCCCCAATTCCCATGAGCTTCCCAGGGCATAGCATTTCCGTTCGTATAACTGGAGTAGTCGAAGGTATTATAACGAACCACGGTTTTTGCCCCATCAGAATTATGGTAAATCTGTTCATTTGGTTCTCTGGGGGTGCTATTATTGACGGTAAAAAGGTTGTCCTCAATAAATAGGAAATCCTTTGTTCCCGCTTCAATGGGACGATTCCAAGCATAATTGCCATCACCATACCCGGCGATGGCGATATTACAATTGACAAACTGATTACTATCAATAACCCCCGTAATCCAACCTTCCGGATCAATACACCTTGTTCCCATCTCAATTTTATTATTGTCTATCCTAACCTTTGATAATGGAAGACTGCCGTCCTTTTTTCCATTAATTAAAATGGTTGTATAACCAGGATTATTAGTCGCATTATAGAAATAAATCCGAGTTACCCTTATAGCCAGATCAGCAGATGGGCTAATATAAATTAAACCGTTGCTGTTGTAGTTATTAATTATTTTTGTGCTTGTTCCCTGTCCTTGTAAAGTTATAGCCTTTGAAAGAGTTAATCGGGAAGACCATGAGCACTCACCCGCCGGGATTATTACTGTGTCACCGGACATAGCCGCATTGTATGCATTGGTTACATCAGTCAGTGAACATGTCGAAGCTGTTATTATCTCTGCCCATGAAAACACAGGCAATAATAAAAGGATTATTGTAATAAAAAAATATCTAATTCTCATGTTAAAACCTCCTGCCTATAAAAACCATCTGTAAATTCCCATTTTTAGCAAAATATTTATTCTGCAACAATCGTACCTATATTTATATTATCTAACTATTATTTATTCTTAAAAAAATATTGGATTATTAATACGTTAAATTATTTAGGGTAAATAAAACCTGTCAGAGATATTTTCTGATAAAAATTGACAAGAAAAAAATGTAGGGATTACCATACACCAAAAAATTTTACCTCTTTTTTTTATTTTTTGATACTGCAATAAATTTGCCAATCGCGAATAAATATAAAATATATTGGTATTTCAATAAGTTTACTAAAATAAACTTCCTCCTTGCCTTATGCCTTAATACTATTTTTTGCCTCATGTGGGCATTAAATTATGGAACCTATTAAATTTAAATAATATTCATGAATTGATTTTTAAGACAGAATTTAACAATTTTTTGCACTCTAAGCGATAATATGGAATTTAAATGATTCAACGCGGCAAACTCCCATTATATTCCCATTTCTCCCCAAAGACAAAATCGAACCTCCTGGGAATGAATATTGCCCGGCCACCTGCCGGATAGCAGGTCAACTCCCCCAAAAATATTTTCCCATTTACGTTATAAAGATCCACCCTGATAAAATCAAAATCCTTGGCCAATGTTTCTGCCAACGTTACCATTTCCTTATAATTATCAGGCTTCCGGACCGTACCGGAAAAGATTTTAACCCCATTATAAAAATCCAGAGGATTGAAGTCCCTGTCTATCATCCTTTCGGACACATCCCTGAATCGATCAAAACTGACTTGAATAAATTCGGCCCTCCCGGAATAACAAAAAAATTTGTAATCCTCGGGCACAGTTTCCCTTTCCCCTAAAAAGGACTCAATCATAACCGCCGGGGAGATATTCTTATAAGCCCATTCGGTGCCTAAAAAAGTGTCCAGACCATAATTTGTTCCCAGCCACTTTTTCAATTTTATGATCGTTTTTGTCTTATCAAGCTTATCCTTCTCCGGCACGATGATATTGTAACCACATCCGTGATTAGTCTTTATTACGAACCTGGAAGGAAGTATTTCAAAAGGGATTTCGTTGGGATTCTTTCCCTGCCAAAGAAGGGGAACCAGATACTTTTCTCCAATTTTTCTGGAAACATATTCCCTGACCCGGATCTTATCCGAAAGCATGGTCCAAATAGGGTTTCTGTCAAAAAGCATCCGGCTGACTATTTTTTCAGAAAAAGTCCTAGGCTTTTTTAAATTCGGCCAGTATCCGTGTATGGAAAAAAAATCTGCTTTCTGCATAAATTGAATAAATGAATTTGCCGGTTTTTCATCCTTAAGATGCCGAATATAGGCACGGGAGATGGGAAATAAAATTCTTTTGTTTATTCCGGATAATAAATTCAACCCGTTACCTCCCTATTACATCCTTGTTTCCTTCTCTTTGTATAATGGCATATCCCACCATCAATATCAGGAAGGCGTTCATTACCGCTCCGACAAGGGCGAACAGCATGATGGTCTGATGGGCGTTCATATACAGCCCGCCAACGGTTAAGGACACAACCCTTGCGGCCAGCAGTCCGAGATCATAAAAAAAAACGGAGCGCTGAATCCGTATGATGCGGGCGAAAAGCACGGCCGGAAGATTAGGGATAATAAAGACAATCCAGATCAGGAGACTGCGGGAAAATTCTCCGGCCTGCCTCCATTGAGCGCCGAAGATAAAGGCGAAAAGCTGGGGGGCCCAAAAAAAAATAAATACCCCCGGAATAAAAGTCAAAAGAAACAATCCGCCGGTTATTTTAAAAAAGAGAGGATATAGCTTTTCTTCCTGTTGAAAGGTTTCGGCAGCTTTCTGGAAAAGGACCTGACGTAGAGCATTCAGTATGAAACCCGTTGGGGTTGTGAGGATGTGCATGGCAAAGGCATAAGCCCCGGCTACGGCGATCCCGAAATAATAGGTCAGGAGCAAAATCGGCAGTCTTGAAGACAAGGTATTGATTACATTCTGGGAAGCTGAATACAAAGGAAAGTCTCTGTATTCCCAAGCCAACCGTTTTAAATTTTTCCTGCAAATCCCACCCTCAAAGGACCTGAAATCTCGAATAAAAACCCTCATTAGATTGACAGTAGCCAGGATCTCGGCAATAAAACTGCTGATGATCAGGCCCACTGCTCCTCCTTTAGAGAGCCCGAACCCGATCCGCATGACATGTGAAGAGATACTCCTGATTACTTGGGAGGCGGAGGTATGTTTAAAGGCTTTTACTCTCACGCTCCAGGCTTGAAAGGACTGTCCCAGACCGGAAACAAAGGTTACCGATACCAGGAGGGCCAAGGCCCAATACCCTTCGGTCTTCATCCATCCATTGAGGTAGGAAGGGATGATCAGGCAGGCTGTCATCAGTAAAAGGGTCACCAGCAGGGTGGACAATATGGAGACAAAAAAAAGTTGAAAGGCCTCCTTTTTTTCTTTGGGCAGCATGATGGCCTGCGAATATTGCAGGGTTACTCCGGCACTGATAATCCCGGCCAGGGACTCAAAAGCCCCTGAGATACCAAAGTGTTCAGGGGTAAAAAGGCGGCTGACGATCGGGGTAAGGGCCAAGCCAATGACCTGAGCCACGGCCGTCCCCGACATCACTATCAAAATATTTCGGATAAAAATGGATTCTTTTAATCTCAGGAATAGGTTGGGGGAATGTTGCATATAAAAAGAAACTATATTTTATGTATCAGTTTGCTTTGTTAAAAAAATTGAAAATCATTTTTTGCCACGGCCTCCGAATGGGGGCCTTTGCATTAGGTCGGCAGAGCCTCCCGAGACAAAGGCGGGACGAGGTGGCGGCGACTTGCCGCCCCCTCACTATCAGGCCCTTCGGGCATTATTTTTATCTCTCGCCCGCTCCGCTCGAGCCCTCAGAGATCTCAGAGGGGGTCCCTCTTTTTCAGGTAAATCGTTGAGAAGGTCGATTTACCCGACAGACCCTTTTTCATTGCTGGCCTCTCACCAGCAATAAAAAATCTCTGTGCCTCTGTGTGCTCTGTGAGAGATGAGCCTTTTTCCGTATGCGTCCGTGGCTAAAACATTTTTAAAACACCTGAAGTGTTAAAATTTTATGATTAATATCCGGGAAGAAAGGCCTTCCAGAGGGATTGAGGAGACTTTCCGATAGAAATAAAAGATACCTGTTCTTGGGAATTAACCTTCTTAACCCGATAATATTTAACAAACCATATCCTGCGGTATTCAACAAGTTGATAAGGAATCCCTCCCAACGATCCCAATTTTATTGTTTTTTGAACTGCGGTTATATTTTCCGGGTCTTTAATAAAAATGGTTTGTTTAAATCCACGGTGCTTTAAGTAATGATCGATTTCGATTGTAATCCTGCTGGCAAGACCTTTTCTCCGGTATTCGGGTAAGACAAATTCCCCTGTCATATAGGTTGTTTCCGTAGGGAATTGAAACACATAATCCAACCAGCGGATTTCACTCTTTTTCATTTCACTCCAATGAAAATATACCATTCGGTCTTTATCTTTATAGCTGAATAGGGTATATCCGTTTCTGATCCTCTCTATGGTTTTTTCTTTGCTGAACCACTGGTCTTCATAGGATGTTTCCTTCTGAACCTCCTTGGCTGACGGGATAATAAAACTATAGTCCTTACAAAAATCATCAGGGATATTTTTTAAGTTTTTGTAATAAAAAATAACAGAGCGTTTATAAAATTTAAACCCTATGGCCTCGGCTATCCTTTTTATCAGTGCCAGTAAACCATATTGCCTGTAACTGGTTATTGCTCTTAATAATTTTATTTTTTGTTTCAATTTATTCTTTTAAAATATTTAGGCACGGATTTCATGGAATGACACGGCCAAACAAAAAAGAATATCCAACAATCCCGCCCTTCACAGGATTGTTCAAAAAAGATCTCTCTACGTGATTTACGGCTCTGCGGTGAGTAATGGCTACTTTTCAAAAGCCTGAAGTGTTCCCATTTTTACTTTGAGATTATGCCATTGGGGAGAAATATATTCCATATCTTCTCCGGGGTTTTGTTTATAGCGATAATATTTTTATGGTCATTTGAATTGATTTTTTCCACCCGAAACCAGCGGATAAACCAGAGCCGGTAATAATGGACGATCTGATACTGCCTGGCTGCCGTATCTCCTGATTTCTTACTTAATTCCAGAACCGGCGTATTCTTTGTATTTTTAACCGACAGGGTAAATCTGAACCCCTGTTTTTTTAAATAGTGAGTGATTTCCTCTCTGAACTTAAAGGCCAACCCTTTTCTCCGGTACTCCGGAGGCACATAGAGGCCTGTTCTATAAACCATATCTGAAGGAATCCGGAACCTCAGATCAAACCATTCCACGTTTACTTCCTTGACGTCAACCCAATGGAAATAGACAATTTTTCCTTTTTCCCTATAGATAAACAGCATATGCCCTTTTTTAATCCGTTCCAGGGCCTTTTCCCGGCCATACCACCGATCGTCGTAGTCAGACTCGTTTAAGAGGTCTTCCTCCTTGGCCACTGAAAAGTTGTACTCTCCATGGAAATTTATCGGGACTTTTTCCAGGTCCTTTATTGAAAAAATCAGGGACCTTTTGAAAAATTTTATCCCCAGAGTATTGAAAACCTTTCTGAACATTTTTAAGATCGCGATATTTTTAAAAGTGAAAATCCTTTTTGCCACAGACAACTGCTGGACGAGGTGGCGGCGACCTGCCGCCCCCTCACCGTCAGGCCCTCCGGGCATTATTATCTCTCGCCCGCTTCGCTCGAGCCCTCAGAGATCTCAGAGAGGATCCCTCTGTGTCTCTGTGTGCTCTGTGAGAGATGAGCTTTTGTCCGTGTCCGTCCGTGGCTAAAGGCCTTTAATCCTTTCTTTTGCCACCGACAAAGGCTGGACGAGGTGGCGGCGACCTGCCGCCCCCTCACTGCCTGGCCCTCCGGGCACCTAAATCCTCCTTCGCGCCAGCGACGGCTGGTTGGCCTGGTCCCTAGGTGTGTTGGGGCCGGGCAAAATATCTTAGGTCCGGCTTTTGTCCGTGTGCGTCCGTGGCTAAAAACCTTTAATCCTTTCTTTGCCACAGACAAAGGCTGGACGAGGTGGCGGCGACTTGCCGCCCCCTCACTGTCAGGCCCTTCGGGCACCTA
>JBFMBU010000304.1:0-8514 GCA_040755035.1 Thermodesulfobacteriota bacterium | reverse complement strand
AAACGGCCGTTTCTTTTCTGACGAGATCCTCTTTTTCGATTTTTCGGTCGGTTTTGTTGATTTGATAAAAATCAGCCGTTTGTCTGCCATCCACTAAACCTACGCCCAAGCCCCAAAGGGCACTGATCAGGATAACCTCATGGCTTCGATCATTTGGGTCTACTGTGTACAGGACTCCGCTGACTTTAGCCTCGACCATTTGGATGCAAGCCACGCTCATGATGACATCCTGATCCAAAAACCCTTTGCTGCGGCGATAAAAAATGGCCCGGGGGTTGAAAGTGCTGGCTACTACTTCCTTATAAGCCCCGATGAGCGTTTTGGTGGTTACATTCAAGACCGTGGAATGCTGACCGGCAAAGCTGGCTTCGGAGTCTTCACTGGTGGCGCTGCTGCGTACCGCCAAACGGAGGTGAGAGCCGGTGTCCTGTAAGACCGCTGCATTCTGCTGTAAGGCTTCCTCCAGATCCGGGGGGAGAGGCCTCTCCAGGATCCAAGACCGAATCTCCTGACTGATTCGTAGCAGGTTTTCCGTGTTGTTGACATCGAGGTCTTTGAGGATCCCTTCGATTCTTTCCGGGAGACTATTAAATTCAAGAAAATACTGACAGGCATAGGCAGTGACGGCGAACCCTTTGGGGACCGGGAGCTTGACCCGGTTTGAAATCTCACCCAAGTTAGCCGCTTTGCCGCCCACCTCCGGGATATGTTCCTGGCCGATGCGGTCCAGAGGAAGGACCAAACGGGACGGTGTGATCATTTTTTTGATTTCCAGCCCCTGGCGGATTTCCAGGCCTACCTTTTCAACCGAGTCGAAAAGATCGATGAATTTCCCGCAGGAAAGAGCGTTTAGGTCCTCGGCTATTCTGCAGCCGGCTTCGATCAGGTTCTCGGCCTGATTGCGGACATGGTGCCAGGAAAACGGCTGGTCTTCATAAAAGATATGTTCCAGATCGGTTATGATATCCAGGGCCTTGTTGTTTCCATTCAAAACGGATCGAAAGTGGTCGTATTTGTGGGCCAAAAATATTTTGGGGGAAGCGGTCCTTTTCTCCCTTCTCCGTCTTTTAAAAATATGGAATAGGCTGACCATGATGCGGATGTCGCTTTTCATTTTTATATTTTTTTGTATAATATACATCAAGAAGGATTGCGTGTAAAAATAAAACGGTTTGACCATCTTCGGCAGAAGACCGGACCCAGGCGAAAGGAAACAGCCATGAAGGACAGCGGTTTTTTCGGCGGCATCTACGGAACAGCCTTTATCGGGGCGGCGATTTATTTTATTCAGCAGGCCAGCTCCTTCTGGAATGGGGTCTTGGGTTTTATTAAAGCCTTGTTCTGGCCGGCGGTATTAATGTATAAGCTCCTGGAATACCTTAAGATGTAACCCGGCTCTTATCTCCTGCGCAAAATGAGCCGGTTTTTGGGCATCGCTGTTTTTACGAAGGTGCATCTCCTCAATATTTGAGGGGTTTACAGTACATCTCGATTCCTTTATAGAAGGTTTGAATGGATTTGTTTTTCCCGGGGCCCACCGCCCGTCGGGGCGAAACTTATAATTGACTTTGCCTGCTGATACAGTTTAAACATATCAAAGAATAGACGAGGAGGTGTTGATGGCCGATATCCTGGCCTTTGTTCTGGCCGGCGGTCGGGTGGATGAACTCAGTGTGTTGACCTTCGACCGCCCCAAATCCGCCCTGCCTTTTGCCGGAAATTTCCGGGTTATTGATTTCGCCCTTAGCAACCTCATGCACGCCCGGATACGACGGGTGGGTATTCTTTCCCAATACCGATCCACCTCCCTGATTACTCACATCGGCAACGGAGCGGCATGGGATATGTCCGGACGGCGGCGGCAGGTGGTCCTCCTTCCTCCCTCCACCGGTCAAAAAAGTTCCGATTGGTATAAAGGGACAGCCGATGCGGTAGCCCATAATCTGGATTTTATCTATGATAATAATCCGGACCTGGTCCTGGTCCTTTCCGGAGACCATATTTATCGGATGGATTATCAGAAAATGATTCAGTTCCACTTGGAGCAAAAAGCGGACGTTACCGCCGCCTTTATCAAGGTCCCCCTGGAAGAGGCCCACCGTTTCGGTCTGGGTGTCATAAATAAAAAAGAAGGGCAACCGGGCGGTCGCCTGGTTGGTTATGAGGAGAAACCGGCTGATCCGAAATCCCAGTGGGCTTCTCTGACCATTTATTTGTTTAAGACCGAAATCTTACTTGATTTCATGAAGAGAACCCATCCCCACCAGGAAGGGATCGAATTCGGGAGGGATATTTTCCCCTCGCTGGTCAACCAATATCGGGTTTACGGTTATACTTTTTCCGGGTACTGGGGATACACCCGAACCCTGGACGAATATTGGCTGACCCATATGGACCTTTTTGGTCCGGAACCCCGGATCGACTTGAAACAATGGCAGGTGCGGACCAACCTGGGTCATGAACGGATTCAGGAACGTCAACCGGCGATGGTCGGACCTCAGGCCGCTTTGGAGCGGGTCCTTTTAACCCATGGATGCCGGGTGGAAGGAGAGGTCCGAAGAAGCGTTCTGTTCCCGGGGGTTCAGATCGAAGAAGGGGCCGTAGTCGAAGACTCGATCCTATTTTTCGACACCGTCGTAGAAGCCGGAGCGAGGATCAAAAAAACCATCACCGACAACGGGGTCCGTATTGGAGAAGGGGCTCGTGTCGGTGGCGGTCATCCCCTTAAGCCGAACCGTTTATTCCCCCATCACCTATCCTCCGGGTTGACGGTGATCGGAAGAAACACCCATCTGCCGGCCCGGGCCGAGGTGGGTGGCAATTGTATCCTATATCCTTTTTTAGAAGAGAATATGTTTGATTCAAATATCGTTCCTGCCGGAGCGACCGTATCATGAACCAGCCCGTAGTCATGCTCCTGGCCGGTGGTGAAGGCAGCCGACTGAATATCCTGGTTGAAGCCAGGGCCAAACCGGCCGTACCCTTCGGCGGAATCTATCGCCTCATCGACTTTACCCTGAGTAATATCATGAATTCGGGTATGGAGCGGGTGGGGGTATTGACCCAGTACAAGCCCCTGTCCCTGATGAGTCACATCGGATCCGGTCGGGCCTGGGATTTTGAGGGCCGTAACCGGGGGATTAAAATTTTGCCTCCCCATACCGGGGATAAGGATTCGGACTGGTATAAAGGTACGGCCGACGCCTTGCGGCAGAATATGGATTTTTTGACCCGTTATGATTCGGAGGAGATACTGGTGGTCTCCGGGGACCATATTTATTACATGGATTATGCCCCCATGATCGCTTTTCACCGCAGGAACCGGGCTCATTTCACCGTGGCTATGATGCAGGTCCCACGGGAGCAATTGATCCATTTCGGGACGGCCCAGGTGGACGGTCAGGGACGTATTAAAGACTGGGAGGAAAAACCCAGAAAACCCAGAGGCACCCTGGCCTCCCTGGGGATTTATGTCTTTAAAACTTCCTATCTGCTAAAAGCCCTTCAGGATCCGGCAACAGTCGATTTCGGAAAGGACCTTATCCCCAAGGCCATAAAAAAAGACCGGGTTTTTGCTTACCCTTTTTCGGGCTATTGGCGGGACGTTGGAACACTGGCCTTTTACTACGACGCCCATCAGGACCTTTTGAATCCCCGGTCAATTTTAAATCCCGAGGCCTGGGGGATTCAACCCAACCTGGAGGAAGACGGATTAAAAGGAGACCGCCCGGCTCTTATTGTCCAGAAAAATGGCCGGGTGGTCCAATCCTTCTTATCCTCGGATACCATTATTGAAGGAGAGGTGGAAGGATCCATCCTTTCTCCGGGGGTCAGGGTGGGGAAAGGAGCCCGGGTGATCAACTCCATCCTGATGCATGATTGTCAGGTTGAATCCGGTGTTTTTTTAGAGCGGGTTATTATTGACAAGAGGGTCCGTATAGGAAAAGACTGCCGTATTATCGGCTGCTCGGCGGTTCCAAACCGGGAATTTCCCGGTCAATTGAACGAAGGCTTAACCTTGATCGGGAAAGGGGCGTCTATTCCTCCCAAGACGGTCATTGAGGGAAATGCCATCATCCATCCCTGGACCGATGAAGAGGATTATCGGTCC
This sequence comes from Thermodesulfobacteriota bacterium, assembly GCA_040755035.1. Taxonomy (GTDB): domain Bacteria; phylum Desulfobacterota; class RBG-13-43-22; order RBG-13-43-22; family RBG-13-43-22; genus RBG-13-43-22. The sequence continues at coordinate 4,403 of JBFMBU010000304.1, read as the reverse complement.
CGCAAAGTTAAAGAAGGGCAAAGCGTAAGGAAGAAAGAATAGAAAGACGAAGGCCGATATTCAAGAAATAAACGGAAAAGAGATCCTTTGTACTGCCAAACGAGAGAATTCATAACGCTGGGGGAAAGTATGAAAAAATATCTGATTTTTTTACCGTTCATCCTGAGTTTCTTTTTTCACCTTGAAGCCGGGGCCGAGGAATGGAACCTGAAAATCTGCCTGGACATGGGATTAAAACATAATCCGGCATTACGTGCAGCTACAAAAGGCATAGAAGGGGCCGAGGCCAGAATCAAGCAAAGTCAAGCCGCCTATTACCCTTATCTTTTTGCCGAAACGGATTATAGCCATGGGGAAAGTACCTCTTCAAAAAAAACCACCTATAATGTCGGCAGTTCTGATTTGACCAGTTATTATGTGGGGCTTTCGCAAAATATCTATGATTTCGGAAGGAGGGAATATAAGGTCCAGGCCGCCAAAGAAGATTTGAAGGCCTATCAATGGACCGGTAGGGATACGCGGCTATCGGTTCTGGATGCCATTCGCCAATCCTACTATGGGGTTTTGCTGGCCGAACGAGTGGTTAAGGTCCGCAGGGAGGATCTGCAACGAACCCAGGAGCATCTTAAACAGGCCCAGGGGTTTTACCAGGTCGGTTTGAAGGCCAAAATCGATGTAACCCAGGCTGAGGTGGCCGTTATTACCGCCCAAAAAGCCCTGCTGCAGGCGGAAAACAACATTCAAACCGCCTGGGTGACCTTGACCGCCGCCATGGGCATTGATTTTCCCCGGGGAATTACTTTAAAAGACGATTTGGATTTGCAGCCGGTGAATTGGGATCTGGAGTCGTTACAAAAAGAAGCCCTGGAGAAGGACCCGGTATTAAACCGCTACCGAACCCTGGTCAGTTATTGGGAAATAGGGGAAAAACAAGCCCAGAGGGAATTTTGGCCGACCTTGAACGGAACGGCCAGGTATGCGATCAACGACGGAACCAATTATTCCAACGATGAATCCTGGAACGTGGGTCTGCAATTGAACATCCCACTTTTTTCCGGTTTTTTGAAAAAGAACAAGTTGGCCGAAATCCGGGCGGTCCTGGACCAAGCCAAAGCCAATTTGGAAATGCAGAGGCTTTCGGTTATTAATAATTTGCAGAACCAATACCTTAATTATCGTCTGGCAGAGAAACAGATCGAAGTCGCCAAGGAATCCTTACGTCGGGCCAAAGAAAATTTGGAATTGGCCGAAGGACGTTACAAGGCCGGGGTGGGTAATATGCTGGATGTCACGGACGCCCGAAGCTCTTTTTTCCAGGCCGAAACCGATTATGATCAGGCGGTCTACAGTTTCATCACTTCCCGTTATAAGGTGGAACGGGCGCTGGGGAGGGAATAAACAGGTAAAGTGCCTAGGGCAGAGAGCGGATGAACGGGGTTCGAAGGGTATAAGGAAAATTACAATCCCCGGAAGGTCATTTTTAATTCATAAACATTCTGATCGGCCTGACGCTGAATATCGAAGCCCATGGCTTCGAACAACTTTAACATGGGCCGGTTTTCCACCAGGACCTCGGCCGAAAAACCGGTCAGGCCATCCCGTTTGGCCAGAAAAGTCAGATAGGTCAGGATTTCCCGCCCGATTCCCTGTCCCTGGTAATCGTCCCGTGTGGCTTGGGCGACCTCGGCGTTGCGGGTATGGGGATTGATAAAATATTGTCCGATACCCACCACTATTTCCCGTTCCTCCTCTTTACTACAGGCCAGGATGAGCATTTCTTTGGAATAATCGATCACCACAAATTCCTGCAGCCGCTCATGGGGCATGTCCTGACGGAAAGACATGAAACGGCGATAGAGACTCTGATCGGAAAGGGAGTAAAAAAACTCTTTCAGCAACGGTTCGTCGCTGATTTTAGGGGGACGCAATAAGAGCGGGAGACCGTTGGCCGTGGTCCGGTAGGTTTCCAGGTGTTCCGGATACTCCCCCTTTTTCCCGGGAATGAAAGCCTGGTCCCGGTAAATGAGATTGGCCTTTTTGGCTTCTTCGATCAGCCAGGGGCGAAAGTCCGGATGGGCGATAGCGATCAGGGCCATGGCCCTTTCCCGGATGTTTTTTCCCAGAAGATAAGCGATGCCGTATTCGGTAACTACATAGTGGAGATCCCCCCGCAAGAGGGTCACTCCGGCGCCCTCCCGTAAAAAAGGCACAATACGGGAGACTTTCCCCCATTCGGCCGTGGCCTGCAGGGCTAAAATACTTTTACCTCCCCGGGCCAGGACAGCCCCGCGCATGAAATCGGCCTGCCCCCCGATACCGCTGTAGAAAGTCTTTCCCAGGGATTCGGCCGTAACCTGCCCGGTAAGGTCAATTTCCAGGGCGCTGTTGATAGCGGTCATGTTTTCCTGTTCGGCGATGATAATCGGATTATTGGTATAATCAATGGCCCGGAATTCCACACTGGGATTGTCATGGATAAATTCATAGGTCTTGCGGTGGCCCATGCAGAAGGTAGCCACGGTTTTCCCCCGGTTCCTGGTTTTCCGGCTGTTGTCGATAACGCCCAGCTTCATCAATTCCATGACCCCGTCGGTCATGAGTTCGGTATGAACCCCCAGATGTTTTTTGTCCTTCAGACGTTCGAGGATGGCGTTGGGCAGACTTCCATAACCGACCTGGATGGTATCCCCGTCACGAACAATCTGGGCCACATATTCCCCGATCCTGCGGGCGGCTTCGTCCGGGGCCACAGCCTCATATTCCAGAAGGGATTCATTATAGGGAACAATAAAATCCACCTTGTTGATATGGATAAACCCGTCCCCATGCACGCGCGGCATGTTGGTGTTGACCTGGGCGATGACCAGGGAGGCGTGCTCCACCGCCGATTTAACAATATCAACGCTAATGCCTATGTTCATGAAGCCATGGTCGTCGGGGGGTGAGGTCTGAATCAGGGCCACATTGATAGGCACCAGGCCACGCCGGAACATCTGGGGAACGTTGGAGAGAAAAATGGGGGTATAATCGGCCAGACCGCGGTTGACCGCCTCACGGGAGTTATTGCCGACGAAAAAGGAATTATGCCGGAAGTTGGTCTTGAATTTTTCATCGGTGTAAGGAGCCACCCCCAGGGTCCAGACATGCAGGACTTCGGCGTCATAAAAGGCCTTGGGGTTGGATTCTACAAAACGGATTAAAGCCTGGACCAGATACTGGGGTTCGCCGCAGGCGGTGCTGATAAAAATTCGGTCCCCCCGATGAATACGGCTGAAGACCTCATCCTCAGAGACGAATTTCTGCGGATATTTTTTCTTCATCGGCTCTAAAATGTTTTTTCCCGAATCCATGGATATCCCTATTTCCCTCAACTTTTCTACAAGAAAGATGTACGATTTTCCCCTTCTGTCGTCAAGTTGTTGGGAGATTGCAGGTAGCCAAATAGAAAATTTACCGGCCTATTCGCTACCTGCCTCCAAATAAAAACCTGAGGAAAAAAATTCACCCCATCCCGAATGTCAGGAAAATAGGGTTACATTCTCAAGTTTTCAATAACCGAAGCCACACCCAGGCCTCCACCACAGCAGGAGGAAAAGAAGGCGTATTTCCCCCCCCGGCGGGCCATTTCCTTCATGGCGAACATACAGATGCGGGCCCCGGAGGCCCCGTTGGGATGACCGAAGGCAATAGCTCCCCCCAAGGGATTCCACTTGTTCCTATCCACTTTTTCTCCGGTCTGCTTTTCCAGTTCCTTAATTACGGCCAAATTCTGTACGGCAAAGGCCTCATTGCATTCCATAATAGCCATATCGGAAAGTTTCAATCCGGCCCTTTTTAAGGCGATGGGGACGGCATAGGCCGGTGCGATACCCATAATCCTCGGGTCTACTCCGGCTTCGGCGCCGGCCAGCCATTTGGCATAGGGCTGGTAACCGTATTCTTTGGCTTTTTCAGCACTCATCATCAGCACAAAAGCCGAACCGTCGTTCTGCCCGGAGGAATTGCCGGCGGTAACTGTGCCTCCCTGTTTAAAGACCGGTGGAAGCTTGAGCATGATTTCCAGTTTGGAATCGGCCCGGACGTGCTCATCAACTTTAAAGATGACTTCCGGTGTTTTTCTTGTGGCCGGGAAGACCACCGGAACGATCTCGTCGATAAACTTACCGGCCTCGATAGCGGCGCCGGCCCTGATCTGGCTGTTATAGGCGAATTCGTCCGAGGCTTCGCGGGCAATATCGTACATGACCTGCAGATTTTCAGCGGTCAGGCCCATCCCTAAATTTTCTTCGGCAACCGGCGAAAGCTGCAATCGAATAGGCGAGGGCGGGGTCAGTTTGTAGGGGGGGTTGGCCATGGAAAACTTGGCGGTCATCTGGCTGTAGGACTCCATGCCCCCGGCGATG
>JBFMBU010000303.1:0-2878 GCA_040755035.1 Thermodesulfobacteriota bacterium | reverse complement strand
GGCTGGGAAGAAAGCGAAAAAGGAAAAAAAACATCAACACCGAAAACAGGTAACCCATACTCAACCCGACCAGCGGAACACCCCAGGGGACCCGAAAAAATTCAGGCAAATCCATTCCGAGCCGGTGGGGGAAGGTTTTAATCAGGTCGACAATGCCGGTCAGAACCATGGAAATCAAAAAAAAGACCCCGGCAATAAAGACCATCAGGAGATCATATAGTTTTTCCTTGAAATACCCATGATGGAGGGTCGATTCCAGGGTCTTGTCCAGGACGGTCCGGATAGAGCCGAATAAACGGGTTGCCGTCCATAATAAACCCAGAAAACCGATCAGTCCCATTAACTTTCGATCCCTGACCAGATTTAAAATGTTTTCCGTCATCCTGGGAGAAGCCTGGGGAAGCATCTTCTCAATATAGACCTTAACATAACTCAGGATTTCCTGGGAAGAATAAAGAAAAAAACCGAGGATGGATAAAATCACCAGGATAAGGGGAATAAAACAGATCAAAAAATTAAAAGCCAGGCCTGAAGCCAGAAAAAAAATATCATCGGCTTCAATCTTTTTATAGAATCCAGGTGTTTTATTCGGAGGAGAACTTTTTTGGCTCAAGAAGGTTCCTTTGCCACAACGGTTGCGGTAAAAACAGGGGAGGAAGGGATTACTCCCAATCCCTTAAAAGACATTCACCGCATAAGGGATTATTTTTTTTGCAGTAGTGTTTGCCCAACCTTACCAGAAGGGCATGGTATTCATTGAAAAGCCGGGCATCTTCAGGCAGTTGATCCATAAAAAAGGCCCGAAGATCTTCATAGTCCATCTCTTCCCCGATCATCCGGTGCCGGGAAAAAATCCTGAAGGTATAGGCATCGACTACAAAGGTGGGCATCCCTAAAGCGTAGAGCAAAATGCTGTCGGCTGTTTCCGGACCGATCCCTTTGACAGACAGGAGTTCCTGTCGTAACGTTTCCAGGGGCCGGTTTTGCATTTTTGGGATTTGACCCTCATATTCGTTGATAAAAAAATCAAAAAAGGCCTTTAACCGTCTGCTCTTGACCCGGTAATAACCTGCCGGACGGATCCATTCCGCCAACAGCCCTTCATCAATCTGGTGAAGAAAAGAGGCGGAAAGGGCCCCCTCGGTTTTTAGCCGGTTGATGGCCCGCTCTACATTGCTCCAGGCTGTATTCTGGGTCAGGATGGCCCCAATCATAACTTCCAAGGGACTGTCCCCGGGCCACCAATGGCTGGGGCCGAAATGGGAAAAAAGTAGGTCGTAGATGAGTAACAGTTTGGATTTCTTTGTTCTTCCCATTGATTAAGTATAACAAACCCTGATCGATTTAACAATCCTTTTCCCCCATTTTTCCGTATTGAAATGGGTTTGAAAAGTGAGGAGTGTCCTTAGAAAACGATTCCTGGTCAAAAAAGACCAATCTACAGGGGTGGGAACACTCACCGGTGATGGACTTGCAATAAGGGTAAAAATCCCTTCGTTGTCATTTCGACCGAAGGGAGAAATCTTGAAATCATTAAAGATTTATCGTCGCTTCTCTCCTCGAAATGTCAAAATTAGACTTTTTGCGAAACACTCACCTGTTGGTTATACTAAAAGAATTATGTCATTGTAATTTCATAAGGGAGTACTTCTAACTTGTGCTAAAGAACGGGGTCCGGAAGGGTTGAAAAGAGGCTTTTTTTCAATTATTTTTTCTTGACAACCCAGGTATATTACATTAAGTAATAATTTTCACTTAGTATTAGGATAGCACAATAAAACCCTGCCCAGCGGCAGGTCTTCTCTCCTTATGAAATTAAAACCTTCCCAAAGAGAACTCCTGACGCCTGTTTTGGGGTATCTAATACATCCAACTGATATTATTTGTAATAAACCTTAAAAAGGAGGTAATACCATTGGCCTTTGAATTACCCAAAATCACTTATTCTGGAAAAATAAACGAAGTTGTTATCGGAAAAAAAGCAACGGTTACTATCGGGGGGGAAACCTCCTATCCCCTGCATCTTTTTGAGGGTAAGATGCCAAATCCCCCTAAAATCGCCATGGAAGTCTGGGATATACGGCCCGATGACTGGCCCGAAGCGGCTATGGCCCCCTTTGCCGATGTGTTGGACGATCCCGCGGCTTGGGCAAAAAAGTGCGTGGAAAAATTCGGCGCCGAAGCCATAGTGATTCAACTGAAAAGTACGGACCCCAACGGGCTGGATAAAGGTCCGGAAGAAGCCTCGGCTGTGGTTAAAAAAGTCCTCAAGGCGGTCAAGGTGCCGGTAATCGTCTGGGGTTCTTCCAATGAAAAGAAAGATACCGAAGTCCTTAGGAAAATCAGTGAAGATTGTCAGGGCGAAAACCTGACCCTCGGGCCAGTGGCCGAAGGCAATCACAAACAAATCGGAGCTTCGGCATTAGGATATAATCACACCCTAATCGCTTCCTCTCCCATCGACGTCAATTTAGCCAAACAATTAAATATCTTATTGGAAAATCTTGGGGTTTCCAAGGAAAAAATCGTTATCGATCCCACTACCGGCGGCCTGGGGTACGGTTTGGAGTATTCCTATTCGGTCATGGAACGGATCCGTATGGCCGCCTTGGCCCAGGAAGACGAAAAACTGCAGTACCCCATGATTAATAATATCGGAAATGAGATTTGGAAGGCCAAAGAAGCCAAATTATCCACCGAAGAGGCCCCAACCCTGGGCGAGGCTGCCAAACGCGGAGTCCTCATGGAAGCCGTGGGTGCGGTGACCTATCTACTGGCCGGTTCCGACATCCTGATCTTAAGGCACCCGGACAGTGTCGCTCTGGTCAAAAAACTCAAAGATCAACTTATAACCGGTGATCTGGATATGAGTCCGGCC
>JBFMBU010000302.1:0-24103 GCA_040755035.1 Thermodesulfobacteriota bacterium | reverse complement strand
GAAAAGCGGGTCGGCTGCCATCGCTCGGCTCCGATTTTAGCTCGAACCTGGATCGATCTGGACCTTAAAAAGAAAATGGGATATTGACAAAAGGAAAGAGGCCGGAGGAAGGATTTTTTCCCTATGAATTGGAAATGGGTTTTGATAATTTGCTAAGTATGGTTTCGTGCTTTCAATGAAAGGATGCCAAGATCTTTATGGAACAGCGTACGGATTTTCTGCCCTTAACCCTGGAAACCCCTGAGGCCGAAGCCGTTTCTGCGGAAAACGGCACTCGGACCTGGCGACAGCTCGAATCCAATGCCAGACGCTTCGCCCACGCCCTGGAATCCCTGGGACTGGGGATCGGTGACCGGTGGGCTTTCTTGTCCCACAACCGGGTGGAGTGGCCGGAGCTTTCATTGGGCAATGCCCGAGCCGGGACCCGCTTTGTGCCCCTCAACTGGCATCTGACGGTTCCCGAACTGGTCTATTTGTTGGAGGACAGCGGGGCCGATATGCTGGTCGTCGATCCGGCCAATGAGGAAAAAGGAAGGGCCACTGCCCGGGAGGTGGGCATCCCTTCGGACCGGATCTTTGTCCTGGGTGAAGCCTTTGACGCCTGGCTTTACACCTTTCCGGAGACTAATCCCCGGGACGATATCGCCGGTGCCCCTTTGTTATATACCGGAGGAACCACGGGGCGTTCCAAGGGAGTCATCCGTTCCGACTCAGGCGGTCCTGTATCCTTTTGGCGCGAAGCGGCCAACTTATGGGCCTCGGCTATCTATATGCCGGAAAGGGGGGTGGGGCTGATCACCACCCCCCTTTACCACGCCTTCGGGGCCGGAATTCTGGGGTCTTTTCTGGCCCGTCGCCATCGGATAGTGCTCAAGACCCGTTTTGAGCTTCCGGATTTTCTCCAAACCATTGGAAGGGAGAAAATCACTTCAACTGCCCTGGTGCCGACTCTGATAATACGGCTGGCTAAAATCCCTCCGGAGGAATGGAATCAATACGACCTCTCTTCCCTGAAATGGATTTGTCATACGGCCGCTCCCTGTCCGGCCTGGGCCAAACAGACCCTCATCAACCGTTTGGGACCGATCATTGTTGAGTTCTTAGGCTCCAGTGAGGGAACCGGACCGGTAGTCTGCACCAGTGAGGAATGGATATCCCATCCCGGGACCATAGGTCGGCCCAATCCGAGGCTGGAGGCGAGTGTAGTGGACGATGAAGGGAATGACCTGCCGCTGGGGTCAGTCGGGACCCTTTACTTCCGCCGGGTCGACGGCCCCCCGGTCTATCATGGAGACCCGGACAAAACCGACCAAAGCCGTCTCCCGGACGGGCGTTTCACCGTCGGGGATGTGGGTTGGATGGATGCCGAAGGCTTTATCTACCTGGCCGATCGAAGGGTTGATCTGATTCTCAGCGGAGGGGTAAATATATATCCGGCGGAGGTTGAAGCCGTCCTCCTCGAACACCCCCGGGTGCGTGACGCGGCGGTTTTCGGCATTCCTGACCCGGAATTCGGGGAGCAGGTCAAGGCCGCGGTGCAGTTACAGGACGGAGTCACCTCCGATGAAGAAACCGCCGATACAATCATACAGTGGTGCCGGACCCGGCTGGCTTCGTTTAAATGCCCCAAATCGATCGACTTCCATGAAACCCTGCCCCGTGAAGAGAGCGGCAAGCTTAAAAAGCGTTTTCTGCGGGAGGTCTATTGGAATAATCAAACCCCCACCTCAGCGGAATAAAAAAAGGCCCAAAAAGATTCGGGCCTTTTTAGAAATGTTCAAGGAACCAATAATGGCCCTACACTTTCCCTTCCCGGATAAACCTGGCCCCTTCTTCCAGGGCCGCGGTATTTATGGGGATCATCTTGTGGTAACGTTTATCCAGGGCCTTTTTAAAGGCCTTGATCACGGACTCCGGGGACAAGACCTTGGTTTTTTCTATCAGGGCCCCGAGCATGGTCATATTGGCCAGCCGTTGATCACCAACCTTGGAGGCCAATTCGATAGTGGGCACCAGAATCATCTCCGTCTCCGGATACTCTTCGGCCTTGGTATCGATCAGGGAAGCATTGACCAAAAGAAGACCTCCCGGCTGGACCATCGGACCGAACCGGACCAGGGAAGGCTTGTTCATAATCACGGCCGTGACCGGATGGTGAATGACCGGGGAGCCGATTTCCTGATCGGATATAACCACTGTGCAATTGGCGGTCCCGCCGCGCATCTCCACCCCGTAAACCGGCATGTAGGTGACATGGCGGCCTTCCTCCATGGCCCCATAGGTCAACAGATTTCCGAGCAGTAACACACCTTGTCCGCCGAAACCGGCGATAATGACATCAAAATACATGATAAAGCTCCTATAGCGATTAGCGGTCAGCGGTCAGCTTTCAGCTTTGCTGCTTATCTTTATAAATCCCCAAAGGAAAATACGGAATCATCTCCTCCGCGACCCGATTATTGGCCTGTTCCACGGTCATTTTCCAGTTGGTGGGGCAACTGGATAGAAACTCTACAAAAGAAAACCCCTGCTCGGCAATTTGAACCTCAAAGGCCTTTTTCAGGATTTTTTTGGCCTGCATCAGGTTTTTGGGTGTGTTGACGGCCACCCGGGCGGAAAAAGCCGTGCCGTCGGTGACCGCCACCAGTTCGGCCATCCGGATCGGAAAACCTTCCCGCGAAGGCTCCCGGCCCATAGGCGAGGTGGTGGTGGTCTGGCCCAGCATGGTGGTCGGGGCCATCTGCCCCCCGGTCATGCCGTAAACGGTATTGTTGACAAAGACGATGGTGATGTTTTCCCCGCGGTTGGCGGCGTGGATCCCTTCGGCTATCCCTAAGGCGGCCAAATCGCCGTCTCCCTGGTAAGTAAAAACAAACCGATCCGGGAGGGCCCTTTTGATACCCGTAGCCACGGCCGCGGCCCGTCCATGGGGGGACTCACAGACGTCGATATCGAAATAGTCATACATAAAAACCGAACAGCCCACCGAGGCGGCGCAGACGGTCTTATCCCGCAGGTCAAAGGCATCGATACATTCGGCTACCAGCCGATGAATGAGGCCGTGATGACATCCGGGGCAAAAATGAAAAGGGACATCGATCAGACTCTTGGGGCGTTTGAATACCTGTTTCATGTTTCTCACCGATACACTTTCTGGATCTCTTCAAAGAGCTCATTGGGGGTGGGAATGGACCCCGGGGGCCGGCCGTAGAAATCAACCCTGGATCCTTTATCCACGGACAGCTTGACATCCTCGACCATCTGGCCGGTATTGAGTTCCACCACGAAAAAATGGTTCACTTTTTGAGAAAGGTTTAAAAGGGCCTCTTCCGGATATGGAAAGAGGGTGATGGGCCGGAAAAGACCGACTTTCATTCCCTGGTCCCGGGCCATTTTGATGGAGGATTTGATGATGCGCGCCACCGAGCCAAAGGAAACCACTATCATCTCGGCCTCATCGATCTGATAGGCATCGTAAGCGATCTCCGATTTCATTTGCTGGTATTTTTGAAACAGCTTCCAGTTATGCTGGGTCAGGTCCCCTTCATTCAGATAAAGACTTTTTAAAAAACGGGCCTGACGTCCCTTGGCCCCATCCAGGACCCAGGACCGGTCAAAAGTCCGGGCTTTATGGGAATGGAGAAGGATCGGTTCTTTCATCTGCCCCAACAGGGCGTCGGCCAGCACCATAACCGGGTTGCGGTATTTCTGGGCCAGATCAAAGGCCCTGACCGTCAGGTCATAATTTTCCTGCACGGAAAAAGGGGCCAGGACGATAGTCCGATAATCGCCATGTCCCCCACCGCGGGTGGCCTGGAAGTAATCCCCCTGGGAGGGAGAAATACCGCCCAGCCCCGGACCGCTGCGGCTCATATTGACGATGACCCCGGGGATTTCGGAGCCGGCCATGTATGAAATCCCTTCCTGCTTTAAAGAAATTCCAGGGCTGGAAGAGGAGGTCATGGCCCTGGCCCCGGTAGCCCCGGCCCCCAAGAGCATGTTGATGGAAGCGATCTCGCTTTCGGCCTGGATGAAGGTCCCTCCCACTTCCGGCAGGTGTCGGGATAAATATTCAGGAATTTCATTCTGGGGGGTGATGGGATAGCCGAAATAGAATTTACAGCCGGCGGCCAAGGCCCCCCGGGCGATGGCTTCGTTCCCGTTCACCAGTTCCATTTTTGCTTTTACCATATCTGCTCCTATATCAGGTCATAATTCAAAGCGGTTAGCTTATCGTTAAGAACCGAAGAGAGGAAATTTTTTCCATTGGCCTTCAGTCTAAAAGCCTTCAGCCTTATATTTACTTCCACACCTCAATGACCACATCAGGGCACATCTCCGCACAAAGGGCGCATCCGTTGCAGCGGTCTTCATCGACCAGTGCGGCCACAGGAAAACCTTGATTGTTCAATCGGTCACTGATTTGAATACATTTTTTGGGACAGGCCAGGACACAAAGTCCGCAGCCTTTACAACGTTCTTCTTGAAATACTACTTTGGCCATATTAAAAACCCCTATCCATTGCGGATTTTTGATTTCGGATTGCGGAATTACCTTCGATTGGCCAGGAAGTATGGAAGGTTATCAATCTTTATTTATATTTTAGCCCGCATGGGTAACGGAAGGATTGACAGCTATTCCTGAACAACCAACACTAACTTAATTTTTCTCTGCAGCCAATAAAGCCTCCAAGGATTTCAGGTCTTCCACATTATAGGCCTTGAATTCGTATTCCTTGGGCAGGGACTTCCGAATCAATCCGAGGAGGACCTTCTTCGGTCCTACTTCTACAAAGCGGGAGACCCTTTTTTCCGTCATGCCCCGGATCAGGTCCGTCCAACGGACGGAACTACCCATCTGCTCTTTCATGACGGCTTTTATTTTATCCGGGTCCTTTTCCGATTTCCCGGTGACGTTTAGAAACACTTCACATTGGGGGGGGCGAAAAACCACGGAATGTAAAACCTCCTTGAAGGCTTCGACCGCCTCCTTCATCAAAGGGCTGTGCCAGGCCCCGCTCACCGCCAAAGGTATGGCCTTGCCCCCGGCCTCTCCCGCCTGTTGAACGGCTTTATCCACCAGGGCCTTGGTCCCGGAGATGACCGTCTGCTCCGGCGTATTATAGTTTGCCGCCCCGATAGCCCCCTCCGCAGCCAAGGGGGATAAAATCGATTCCAATTGATCCGGGGTCAAACCCATCACGGCCGCCATAGCCCCGGGGTTTTTCTGTGCCGCCTGATCCATCAGGGCCCCGCGGACCTTAACCAACCGCAGCGTATCCTCCAGTCCGACCACTCCGGCGGCATAGAGGGCTGAATATTCCCCCAGGCTATGGCCGGCCACCCATTGGGGGGTCATTCCTTTTTCTGTCAAAGCGGATAATATCGCCAGATTAACCGAGGTTATCGCCGGTTGTAGATTGGCGGTCCGGGTCAAATCTTCCATAGGGCCGTTAAAGCATAAAGACCTTATCGGTAGAGCAGTAACTTCTTCCGCCTTTTGAAAAATGTTTTCTGCGGCAGGGAATTGATCAAAGAATTCTTTCCCCATGCCCACATATTGAGATCCCTGCCCGGGAAATAAAAAGGCCATTGCTTTAGTCATAGTTGGGCTCCTGAAATTTTTGCCATATATATAAGTGGAAAAATATTATATTTCAAGAAAAAAGGGGCGGAAAGGGAAAAGAGGTTTTTCCTTTCAGGCGAACCCGGAGGCAATGCGCTATCCACAAAACCTATTGATATTAAAATGTTTTTTTATTTCAATCCCCGATCCCCAAATTTTATTCTCCCCTGATTGACATTTTTCACTCTTTGGACTATGTTCCAAGGAAAAAGGAAAACACTATATGCCATTCCCCATCAAAAAACAAAAGATTTATTCCCAGCAGGAAATCCGTAAGAAAGTCAAGGAACTGGCCCAGGTCATTTCCAGGGATTATCAGGATGAGGAATTGATTCTGGTCGGGGTGCTAAAAGGGGCCTTTGTCTTTATGTCCGATTTGGCCAGAAACCTGACCATCCCGGTCAAACTGGATTTTGTCCGTCTGGCCAGTTACGGGAGCGGCAGCCAAAGTCAGGGCAAAATTCGTTTTACCAAAGCTATGGAACTCCCCATCCGGGACAAACACATCCTGGTGGTCGAGGACATTGTCGACACCGGTTTAACTTTGAAGTTTCTTAAGGAATTCCTTTTAAAAGAAAAACCCAAATCAGTGCGGATCTGTGCCCTGATCGATAAAAGCGAACGGCGGGAAGTGCCGGTTGAGGTCGATTATATCGGGTTCTCGGTTCCCAAAGGGTTTATCGTCGGCTATGGCCTGGACTTTGATGAGCAATATCGTCATCTGCCGGCGCTTTACCACCTTCAATTTTAAAAATTGGCCTGCCGTAGGACAAGGGTTGGCCGACCATCCCCCCCATTTATTCAAACGGTTTTCCCCGGAGGGATGTTGTTGCTTTTCGGGACAAGGAGGTTCTCTTGATTATCCGTTGCGAAAAGTGTCAGACCACCTATCATTTGGACCAAAAACTTCTTGAACCTTTTGGCTCCAGGGTCCGCTGCCACCACTGCGGCCATGTCTTCTGGGTCGAATCTCCGGCTTATGACTTGAATTCCGACACCCCCGTTCCGCTACCCTCTCCGGAGAAGCCACTGCCCTTTGGAGAGGAGGAGAGAAAGGTCTCCCCGGAAATTCGTAAACCCAGGAGAACGCTCTGGACCGTGGGGATCGTGCTTTGTCTTCTCCTCAGCGCCGCTACCGGTCGTTTTTTCTACCTCCAACACCTTCATCCCCAATGGAGCGTACCGGACCTTTTATCGGAACTATTTTTTCTTCCTTCTGATGCCTATGGGAGAAAAGAAATCCGTCTGGTGAATTACAAAAATTATTTTATTGAAAATGATAGAGTCGGCAGGGTATTTGTTATTGAGGGGGAAGTTAAAAACGGCTATGCGACGGCCAGGCAGCAGATTAAAATCCGCGGGGCTTTGAAAAAGAGTAATAACAAGGTAGCCGAAACCCACGAGGTCTATGCCGGATGGACATTGACCCCTGGAGAATTGGATACCCTTTCCCTGGAGGAAATGAACCGGCTGCGGGCAAAACCATCCGACCAGCTTTCTAAAAATGTCCGGGTCATGCCCGGGAAAACGCTGCCCTTTATGATCCTCTTTCCCCGCCCTCCCAAAGATTCCACCCACGTTTCCATTGAAATCCTCGGCTCCCAAAAAGCCCTCTCCTCCCCCCCCCTTCAATCGTATTCAGGGTTATGAGTTTTACCACCCGCTTTATTATCGACCTTTTCATATTTCTCTCGATCCTGATTGGAGGGTGCCTTGGATATATGGTCATCGAAGGCTGGGATGCCTTGGATGCCCTGTATATGACTATAATTTCTTTAACGACCGTTGGGTTTCAGGAAGTCCACCCCTTGAGCCGCTCGGGGAGGATATTTACCATTGTTCTCTTGGTTTCCGGTGTCGGTTTTATTCTCTATTTCCTGGGCAGTATCGCCAGGATCATGGTAGAAGGGACCATCAGAGATGTCCTGGGGAGGAGAAAATTGGAAAAACAGATTAATCAGTTGGATGGACATTATATCGTCTGCGGGTTTGGCCGGATCGGCCGTATGGTTACCCAACTGCTGACGGAAAAACCGATAAAGGTGGTCGTCATTGAAAGGGACCCCGAACAAATCCCCCTTTTTCAGGAAAAAAAGATCCCCTTTATCTCCGGGGAAGCCACTTCTGAAGAAAACCTGATCCGGGCCGGGATTGAAAAGGCCAAGGGATTGGTGGCCGCGGCCTCCTCCGACGCCGATAACGTCTATATCACCCTCACGGCCAGAGGGCTGAATCCCGGTCTTTTTATCCTGGCCCGGGCGGCCGAAGAATCCTCAAAAATGAAGCTGACCCGGGCCGGTGCGGATAAGGTCGTTTCTCCCTATGATATCGGTGCCCGCAGCATGGCCAACACCATCCTCCGTCCCACGGTTATCGATTTTATCGAGCTGGCTATGCACAATCGCAGCCTGGACCTGCAGATGGAGGAACTGACCGTTGAAGCAGCCTCCGAAATCAAAGACCTGACCTTGATGGAATCGGCCATTCGCAAGGATTTTGACCTGATTGTAGTAGCCATCAAGAAAAAAACCGGGGAAATGATTTTTAATCCCTCTCCTCAGGCCAAGATACAGGTGGGGGATACCCTGGTGGCCCTGGGAGACCGGGACAACCTCTCTCGACTGGAAAAAAAGCTGGGGATCTTGATTCCTCCCCGCTGATTAACAGGGCCTTTTCGGGTTTAAAGAAAAAATCGCATAGACCTGATTTTAAGAAGTTACCTGCCTCTCGATAATAAATAGGTTTTTATGATCTTGCGGGTGTCTTCGGGGTTGAGTTCCACTACCTGCCACACCCCTTCTTGTTTTTTCATTCCCATCCGTAATTGTTCCTGGTCCTTTTTCAAGGTCACCAAGGCGTACTCCCCTTTTCGTTGGATGTCGGCCAGGGCCAGAAGGGCAAAGGAGGAGGGAATGGTGGGGTTGTTTCTATTCTTGAGATATTTCTCTAATTCCCGCACGGCTAAGCGGGCCAGTCCCTTATGGCCTTCCGGGGACAGACGAACCTTGATCTCTCCCAGGGGAGTCGAGAGCTTCCCTTGGGTCTCCGACCTGGTCAGGTCGGCAATAAGCCCGGAAACCATTTCCGAAACCTGCCGGTCGAGAACGGTTTCCGGATCCACATGGACCAGGAGGGTATGTATTTCCCTGTTTTTCAATCCGGACCCGATTTGGTACAGGGCATAATGGGGCGTGCCCTGGACCCAACGCCAGACCAGACCGGCGCCGAAGGCCAGACAGACCACCAGAAAAGCTATTATCATTAAACGCTTTGTTTCCATAGCTTCCCAACCCGGACCAGCCGCAACCAAAATTGGAAATCCCAAAATTCCTCCTGCGGTCCGGGTAACTTTCCTGTCTTAGAATAAATTCTATACAATTTGCGTGGAATTCTATTCCTAACTTTCTAAAAATGCTGTTTTCCCACAAGTTCTTCGAGGATCGTCGTTCCCTGAAAAAGTTCTTGGAGGGAAGAGAGGTGATAGAGGCGCTTAGGAATGAAACCTTTTGCTATTATTGAACCTTGACCCCCGGACCCCGCACCTTTCCTTATTCCGTCTCCAATCCATGCTTGACCATTCTGTATCTTAAAGATCTGAGGTTGATCTTGAGCAGATTGGCCGTCTTTTGTTTGTTGCCCTGTGTTTTTTGCAGGGCCTGGAGGATCAAGGACTTTTCTAAGGAATCCAGGGTTTGGTCCAGGTCTAACCCTTCACTGGGAAGGTTTATGGGCGAAGGGGCCTTGCCCGCCGAAGCGGCCTGTCCTTTATACTGGGCCAATACCAGACTTTCAGGCAGGATAATGGTCGATCTTTCCATGGCCACCGACCGTTCGATGATGTTTTCCAATTCCCGAACATTTCCGGGGAAATGATATTCCGACAGGATCTTAAGGGCGTAGGAAGAAATTTTGCGGATCTCTTTTCCCCCGGCCTTGGAATATTTTTCCAGGAAAAAGTTGGCCAGCACAGGGATGTCCTCCTGCCGTTCCCGCAAGGGGGGCAGGGGAATGGTAACCACATTGATCCGGTAAAACAGGTCATAGCGGAAATGACCGTCGATGATCTCCTGCTCCAGGTCTTTATTGGTGGCCAGAATAAACCGGACATCCGCCGACCGTTCCCTGGTCTCCCCGATAGGGACATATTTTTTTTCCTGGATAAGCCGCAGCAGCTTGACCTGCATATTGGCCGAGAGCTCCCCGATTTCATCCAGAAAAAGGGTTCCCCGGTTGGCTGTTTCCACGTAACCGGCCTTGTCCATGACCGCTCCGGTGAAGGCCCCTTTACGATAACCAAACAATTCGCTTTCAATGAGGGTTTCCGGCAACCCGGCGCAGGAGATTGTAACAAAGGGCTGTTTTTTACGCGGGCTGTTTTCATGGATGGCCTGGGCCACCAGCTCCTTCCCCGTTCCCGATTCCCCGGTGATCAGGACATTGCTGACCACCTGGGCCGCCTTCCAGATCAGGTCAAAGACCTTTTTCATCTGCGGGCTCTGCCCGATGATGGGCCGGGATTCGGTGGAAAGGAAGGAGGGTTTTTCCGTACCGGGAGGGGGTGCTCCCTGGGCCTTGGCCAGGGCGTCGCGGATTACCTGGAGCAGTTCCTTGTTGTTAAAGGGTTTGGGGAACAGATCATAGGCCCCCTCGTTCATGGCCTCCATGGCCGTTTCCGGATTGGCAAAGGCCGAAATCATTATCACTTCGGTCTGGGGGTGCTTTCCCTTGATCGCTTTCAATAAGGTCAGGCCGTCCATGGGGTGCATACGGATATCGGTCAAGACCACCGGAAAAGGATTCTTTTTAAATAGATCCAGGGCCTCGGGTCCGCTGGCGGCGGTGGATACCGAATATCCTTCACGGGAAAGAAGTATTTCAAGCATCTCCCGCAGGCTCTGTTCATCATCGACGATTAATATGGAGGCATTCATAAATCCGCAGGCATCAACTGATTATAAACGATTCGTCCTTCGACCATGGTTAACACGGCCTTCCCCTTTAATTTCCAGCCGTGAAAGGGTGAATTTTTACTTTTGGAGACAAAAGACCGGATATCCACCTGAAATTCCAATTCCGGGTCGATAATGGTCAGATTGGCCGGACTTGAAACCGCCAATTGACCGAAACCATCCAGCTTTAAAATCCTGGCCGGATGTTGGGTCAGTTTAGCCAAAGCTTGCGGTAAGGTCAAGACCCCTCTATGGACCAGATTAAGGGTCAAAGGCAGGGCCGTTTCCAATCCGACAATCCCCATGGCGGCCAAATCGAATTCCACTTCCTTTTCCAAAGGGTTATGGGGGGCGTGATCGGAGGCGATGACCTCTATGGTCCCGTCCTTAAGGCCTTTCTGGATGGCCAGGAGGTCTTCTTTGCCTCTCAAGGGAGGATTCATCTTGGCCAGGGTGTCAAAACCGACCACCGCTTCCTCGGTCAGAGAAAAATAATGAGGAGCGGTTTCGGCGGAAACAGGGAGTCCCTTTTTCCTGGCCTCCCGGATCAGTTGGACCGAACCGGCCGTGCTGACATGGGCGATATGCAAGGGAGTCTCAGTCATTTGACAGAGCTGAATATCCCGAAAGATCATGACCTCTTCGGCCGCCGCCGGTATGCCGTGGAGACCCAGGCGGGTGGAGGTCGGACCTTCGTTCATCACCCCGGGCCGACTGAGACTCAAGTCTTCACAATGAGAAATGATCGGCAAGTCGAAGGCCCTGGCATATTCCATGGCCCGCCGCATCATCTGGCTGTTCATCACCGGGTTGCCGTCATCGGACAAGGCCACTACTCCGGCGGCCTTGAGTTCCCCGTATTCGGCCAGAGCCTCCCCTTTCAACCCGACACTGACCGCACCCACCGGAAAAACCCTGGCCATCCGGGCTTCTTTGGCCCTGTTCAAAATGTATTCCGTCACCGACTGATTGTCGTTCACCGGTGAGGTATTGGCCATACAGGCTACAGCGGTAAATCCCCCGGCCACAGCCGCCCGGGTCCCGGTCAGGATGGTCTCTTTATATTCAAACCCCGGCTCCCTTAAATGAGTATGGATGTCGATCAAGCCCGGGGAGACCACCAGTCCCTCGGCCGGGATGACCCGGTAATCGGAAAGGGATTTGGCCGAGCGCTTGGGTGGAACCGGCTGGATATCGGTGATTTTCCCCTGGTGAATGTAAACATCCATCATCTCATCCACCTGGTTTTGAGAATCGATGACCCTCCCCCCCCGAATCAGCCATTTCACTTTTCTTTCCTCCCAAAAGCAGATATAGAAGGGCCATGCGCACAGCCACTCCGTTAGTCACCTGGTCAAGAATCACCGAAAAAGGACCATCCGCTAAATCCGGATGGATTTCCACTCCCCGGTTGATCGGACCGGGATGCATGATGATAACGTCCCGTTTAGCCCTGTTCATGTTTTCCGGATTCAAGCCGAAGAAACGGGAATATTCCCGGATGCAAGGAAAAAGCATCTGTTTCTGCCTTTCCATCTGCACCCTTAACATCATAATAACATCGGCCCAGGACACCGCTTCCTGGAGCCGATAGGTCACCCCCACCCCCATGGACTCGATAAAGGGCGGAATCATGGTCGGCGGCCCGGCTACCAGAACCCGGGCACCCATCGTTTTAAGACCGATAATATTGGATCGGGCCACCCGACTGTGGGCGATATCGCCGATAATGGCCACATTCAACCCCTCGAAACTTCCTTTTTTTTCCCGGATAGTCAAGAGGTCCAACAAGGCCTGGGTGGGATGTTCGTGCATGCCGTCCCCGGCATTGATGATCGAGGCATTGACTGTTCTGGAGAGCAAATGAGGGGCCCCGGCCATGGAATGGCGGATAACAATCACATCCGGGTTCATGGCCTCCAGGTTTCTGGCCGTATCCACCAGCGTTTCCCCTTTTACCAGGGAACTGGTAGTGGCCGAAAGGCTGACCGTATCGGCGCTTAAGCGTTTGGCGGCGATCTCAAAGGAGGTCCGGGTTCGGGTACTGGGTTCGTGAAAAAAGTTGACGACCGTTTTACCCCTCAGGGTAGGGACCTTTTTGATATCCCGAAAGGAGATTTCTTTCAAAGACTCGGCTGTGTTTAAAACAGTCTCTATCTCCTCCCGGGTCAGGCCTTGCATACCTAACAGGTGGTGGCGGATAAAACTCATAGGCGGCCCTTATTATCGGCAAAAAAAACCCCCTCGGCTTTGGACACCGAGGGGGTTTTATCGCACCTTTGATGTAAAACCCAAGGCATAACCTCTCCTTATTGTGAAAAGGTCAGGATCGATCTGACCTGATTTTTTGGTACTCAACCAGTTCTTTATCTTTAACATCTTGAAATCAAATGTCAAGAAAGTTTTTAGAAAAAGAAAAAAATCCTTGATCTTAAACAGGGTTGATGTTATATTTATTTAGTTCTTATCCGTAAGTTTGCATTTCCGGATGAGAACGAAATAAATAGTTTTTTAAAAAATCATATCTGGCAGCTTGGATCCGTAAGCAACGGACTGAGACTTCCGACCAAGACCAATAAAAGCCTCTGGAGGAAGTCCAGAGGCTTTTTTTATGGAACTTATTAAAGATATTAAAAAAATGCAAACGATCGCCGACCGTGCCCGGCAGGCGGGGAAAAGGATCGCCCTGGTCCCGACCATGGGGGCCTTGCATGAGGGTCATCTGACCCTTATGGACCAGGCCCGCTCCCGGGCCGATGTGGTGGTGGTCAGCATTTTTGTCAACCCCATCCAATTCGGACCCCAAGAAGATTTCGAAAAATACCCCCGTGATCCGGGAAAAGACAGCCGCCTGACGGAAAAACGGGGGGTGGATATCCTCTTCGCCCCCGAGGCCCGGGATATTTACCCCCCGGATTTTCAAACCCGTGTCACCGTGGAAAAAGTGACCCGGAACTTGTGCGGAGCCGTCAGGCCCGGTCACTTTCAGGGAGTCACCACCGTAGTCTGCAAGCTGTTCCATATCGTAAAACCGCATCTGGCCCTTTTCGGTCAGAAGGATTATCAACAGCTCATGGTTATCCGGCAGATGGTTAACGACCTGAATATGGATGTTGAAGTAACGGGTATACCTACCGTCCGGGAAGCCGACGGTCTGGCCATGAGTTCTCGCAACGCCTACCTTTCGGCGGAAGAGCGGATTTCGGCCAGGTCCCTTTCCCGGGCACTCAATGAAGCCCGTTCCCTCTTTGTCCGGGGGGAAAGGGAATCCCGAGTCCTTCTGGACCGGGCAACGGACCTCATTTCCCGTCAACCCGGGTCAAGGATCGAATATGCCAAAGTCTGCCATCCCCGCACTTTGGAAGATATTTCCGTGATCGAGGAGGGTGGCCTTTTGGCCCTGGCGGTGTGGATAGGCGCCACCCGTCTGATAGATAATTGCCTTTTGGAGGAAAAGCCATCATGAACAGAACCCTTTTAAAATCAAAAATTCATCGAGCCACCATTACAGAGAGTAATCTCCACTATGAAGGAAGCATGACCATCGATCAGGACCTGATGGAAGCCGCCGATATCATCCCCTACGAACAAATCCAGGTTTATAATATCGCCAACGGAGAACGGTTCGCCACCTATGCCATCGAGGGCCCACGGGGCTCGGGAGTTATTTGTTTAAACGGAGCCGCGGCCCGCAAAGGGGTGGCCGGGGACCTGGTTATAATCGCCACTTATGCCGATTTCCAGGAAGAAGAAACCCGGAAATACAAACCCAAAGTGGTCCAGGTGGACGCCCAGAATCGCCGACGGCTGCGGGCGGCCTGAAGGGAAAGGCTTACTTGAAATTTAAGACCTGGGTAAAGAATTATCTCTTAACCGGCTTAATCGTCGTCGTCCCCATTACCCTTACCGTTTATATTATCCAGGCCCTGATCGGGATCATGGACCGTTTTCTGGCCTTCCTTCCCGCTGCTTACCATCCGGACACCTTCCTGGGATTTCATCTCCCTGGACTGGGCCTGGTCCTGGTAATCATCCTGGTTTTTCTGGTGGGACTATTGACCCGGAATTATTTCGGCAACCGGGTGGTCCTTTTCTGGGATCGACTGGTGGGTCGTATCCCTGTGGTCCGCAGTATTTACCAGGCAGTCAAGCAACTGACCGAGGCGGTCTTCGGCAATAAAGGAAATTCCTTCCAAAAAGTGGTTATGGTGGAATTCCCCCGGCCGGGTTTGTATTCCGTCGGCTTTCTGGCCGGTCCGGCCGGGGGGGAACTGGAAAAACAGGCCGGCCGGAAGGTGATGAGCGTTTTCATCCCCTGCACCCCCAACCCGACCACCGGGTATTATGTAGTCGTCCCGGAAAACGACCTGATCCTCTTGAATATGTCCGTCGAGGAGGCCTTTAAGCTGATTATCTCCGGGGGTCTGATTGCACCCCCCTCTTCTACCCCGAATACCCCTTAACCCCAACCCGGGCCGGCCGGAACCCAAATTGGATATTCGAGTATTGCCCACTCGGTCCGGAGTAAGATCTTCCTTTACAAAAAATTCTATCGAGTTTGCGTAAAATTCATTTTAGTTTTACTAATTTTTCCCCTAAAAAAATTGCGATGACAAAAAAATGGAAAAGGCCTATAATTTTTCCATTGAGATTCCGCCTTTTTTTCTTTCTCAAGAAAATCGAGCAAAGGAGGAAATCGAAATTTATGAAAAAAATATTGGTTGTTGACGACGATCAACAGATACGGGAGCTTCTGCTGGATTTCTTCCACCAACTGGGATTTGAAGTCACCACCGCCGCCAATGGGGTCGAGGCCCTGGGGAAATTCAGTCCTGATGACACGGATTGCATCCTCTCCGACCTGGTCATGCCCGATATGGGCGGCTTGGAGTTGCTGAAAAAAATAAAAACCCAGGCCCCTAAGATCCCCTTTCTGGTCATTACCGGTTATCCGAGCATCGAAACCGCTCTCGAGGTCATGAAGCAGGGGGCTTATGATTACATCACCAAACCTTTTCAAATGGAGGATGTAAGAATCAAAGTGGAAAGGGCCCTGCAAACGCAGGCCCTGCAAAAATCCGTTAAAAGCCTCACCGGGATCGCCTGGGCCGTAATTATCTCCATCCCCATTTGGCTGATTCTGGGGATTATCTTCGGCAGGGTCTGGAAATAACCGGCCCTTGGCTCAAGGACCGACCTGATCCGACCAGGATTCTTCCCGGCCCCCACTCGTTGCTATTCAGTCCTCAATGGCCTGGGCGGCCAGGGTTTGCATGTCCGCCCTGATGTTCAAATGGTGGTAGGGACGGACCTGGGTGAAGATGGCCCCATATAAATCTTCTTCCGGATCATTCCACCAGTAGGTACAGAAAGCCCCGCCCCAGGTATAGGACCCTTCGCTGGCCATCCTATGGGTTTCCCCCCGGTCCAAAGTGACCCCGAATCCCAGTCCGAATCCGGTTCCCGGACCGGTCAGCCAGACCGGGAGGTCGCCGATATGATTCATGGTCATTAATTCAACCGTCTTCCGGCTTAAGATCCGCGCCCCCTCCCGTTTCCCCCACTGCATCAGCATATCGGCGAAACGGAAGTAATCCGAAGCCGTCGAGACCAGCCCCCCGGATCCCATATAGTAGATGCCGGGTTTGCTGGCCCAAAAGCTTTCGATCGTATCCGGATCGGTCAGTTTGATTTTGTTTCCTTCCCCGGGTGTATAGGCTGCGGCAAAGCGGGGGAGCTTTTCCTCCGGCAGGAAAAAATGGGTATCCACCATGCCTAAGGGCTTGAAGATCCGCTCGTTTAAAAATTCGGACAGGGTCTGACCGGAAAGGACCTCCACCAGACGCCCGACCACGCAAGTGGCCCGGGAATAATCCCAAACGGTGCCGGGATGATAATTCAGCGGGACGGTGGCCAGCCGCTCTATAAAATCGCCGATAACCTCCTGGCGGCTTCTGAATTTGGCTGCCTGCTGATAAAGCTCCCTGTTGTTGGGATTGTATTCGGTGGCGAAACCGGCCGTGTGGGTCAGGATATTAAGGACAGTGATGGGTGACCTGGCCGCCACCAGCTCATAGCCCCTGCCGATAAATTCAGCCACTTTCATCTCTTTAAAGGCCGGCAGCCATTTGGAAATGGGATCGGCCAATTGAAATTTCCCTTCTTCGAAGAGCATCATCAGAGCCACCGAGGTAATCGGTTTGGTCATGGAGGCGATGCGGAAAATGGTATCTTTGGTCATGGGGATCTTCTTTTCCGAATTCTGATTTCCCTGGACATCGAAATGCACGATCTTCCCCTGACGGGCGACCATGGTCACCGCCCCGGGGATGAGTTCTTTCTCAATGTAACCCCGGATCATGGGTCGGATCCGCTGCAAACGCTCCGAAGACAAGCCGACTTCTCCGGCTTCGGCAAAAGGTAATGGATTAGGACTCATAGCTTTCCTCCCTGAAAATTTTCTTAAAACGACTCTCCGATCATCTGATCTATCTTTGTATATCTTCCTTCCAACCAATAGTCAAACCCAAATAGAGCGGAGAAAAGGCCTGTCCTGATTCGGGATAATTTTCTGCCCGCGGCCTGACTTGACAGCCCTTAATCTCCTATGATAGTTTTTCATTAAAATTGGATAGAATTTAATTTAAAACGAAAAAATAACCCGGACCAAAAGAGGAATTTTCGGATTTCTAATTTTGGTTCCGGCTGGTCCGGGTTAGGCTTAAATCGTTTACTTTTATACTCAACCCCCTAACCTTCGTCCAATACCAAAACAAGGAGCAACGACCATGATAAAAACCGTAGAACAATACCTGGAAAGTTTGAATGACGGCCGGGAAGTCTGGTGCCTGGGAGAAAGGGTGAAAGATGTCCGCACCCATCCCACGGTACGGACCATTATCCGCCGGGCCTGTATGGATTATGTTTTGCCCAACCATCCCGATTACCGCCAACTCTTTGTCACCCGGGATGAAAGCGGGGAGGACATCAATTTTCTGCTCACCTCCCCTAAAACCCCTGAAGACCTGCTGCGACGCCGGGAATGCTACACCATCGGCATCCGCTCCGGCGGTGGGGTGATCGTCCATTGTATGGGCGCCGACGCCCTGGCCGCCTTTACCGTGGCCGCCCAGGTCATGGACAGCAACCTGAAAACCGGCTATATGGAACGGGTCGAAAACTATCGCAAACACCTGCAAAAGAATGATCTGGCCATCACCGGGGCCATTACCGATGTCAAGGGCGACCGCAGCCTCCATCCTTCAAAACAGAAACAGCACCAGGATTTTTACCTGAAAATTGTAGACCGGCAAAAAGACGGTATCGTGGTCCGCGGGGCCAAAGTCCATATCAGCGCCTCTCCCTGCGCCAATGAGCTGCTCTGCCTGCCCTGCCGCACCCATGGCGAGTCTGATCAGGACTTTGCCCTGGCCTTTGCCGTTCCGGTTAATACGCCCGGGGTCAAGCTCTTGGGGGTGGAGCCGAACGTCAGGCTCTACGGCGAAGAATGTGAATTCGACTACCCTATGTCCGATCATATGCAGCCCTCGGAATCGCTGATTATCTTTGATAACGTCTTTGTCCCCTGGGAACGGGTCTTCATGTGCGGCGAGTGGCAGTATTCCCAGATCCTGGCTTATGCCTTCGCCAGTTATCACCGCCTCTTCGGCACCTGCAAGATGACCGGGACTCTGGAGACCATGACCGGAGCGGCCAGCCTGATCGCCGAATACAACGGGGTGCAGAACGCCCCCCATGTTCGAAAAAAGCTGGCCTGGATGGCCATGATCACTGAAACGGTGCAGATGCTGGGGAAACAGGCCTGTATGGACCCGGTCACCGAATTCGGCATGGACGTCATGATGCCCAACCGCATGGCCATCAACGCCTCCAAGTTCACCTATGCCAGCAACTTTCACCAGATGGTCCAGCACATGCAGGACATCGGTGGCGGACTGACCACCACCGTTCCGGCTTTCCGCGACTGGAAAAATCCGGCCATCCAACCCTTCATCGACAAATATCTGGCGGCCAAGGACGGGGTGGCCACGGAAGACCGGATCCGGATCCTGCGCCTGATCAAGGATCTGACCGGGAACCACTGGGAGGTGGACACCATTCATGGCGAAGGGTCCATGGCCGCCCAGGAGATGTTCCTTTACGGCAGCGCCCCCTGGCCCAAATACCAGGCAGCGGTCAAACGGGCGGTCCGTATCAGCGGCTGGGAAGAGGATCCCACCTATGGGAAACTTCCTCTGGACAGGGATTTCGTCAAGATGCCGCCGGTGGATGAATCTTATTCAAGCATAGCTTTAACGGTAAAAAAATAATCTCTCTCTGCCCGAGGGGCCTTACCCCCTCGGGCCTTCTCCTTTTTCCACCCTCCAGGGTTACTCCTCTGAAGAGAAAACGGGGTTCTGGAACAAAATTATTTTCAAATGGTGGATGGGATTATTTTGAAACAATCAGATGATCCAGCCCCATTTCCTTCAGGGCCACGGGAAAGAGCTGAAAGGCCGGCTTGATGACCGGTAAAAGCTTCAACATGGCGGTCACCTTCCCGCCTTGTTTGATCCGTCCCCTGGTGACGCCGGCGATGGGGTTCTCCCGTCCATGCCAGAAACGGTGCGAAAAGTCGGCCGCCTGCTTGGACCAGACATCCTCCTTGAGGTTGGAGGGCCCCAGATAATAGGTGCCGTAATATCCCTCCCTGGCCGGGGGATTTTTCAGATCGATGGTGATTTCCGCTTCGGGGTCCGTGTACATAAACTTGATGATAATACCCGCTTTACTCATTTTGGCGCCGATTTTATCGTCTCGCAAGACCCGATCTAAAAAGTATCCATAGATCTTGTATAACTCCTCGCTGTCCTTGTAATACTGGCTCATCGCTTTCCCCCTTCTATTAACGGTCTCAAAATAATATTCATTGCCTCTGCGATAGGTGGGATTATATTTTGAAATGATTAACCTCCCAATTCGAACTCGGTCCTGCTGATGATCTCTTCCTGGGCGATCTCACTCAAACCGATAAATTCCGCCGAATAGCCGCTGACGCGGACAAACAGGTCCCGGTGTTTCTCCGGATGCCCTTGGGCCTCCCGCAGGATGGCCGAATCCACCATATTGAATTGCACCTGTGTCCCGCCGCGACTGAAATAGGTCCGGATCAGGCTGATGAGATTTTCTGTGCTGATCTTCTTCCCCGGAAAACGCATATTCAGGTTGGCGCCGTTAAAAACCCGCTCCAGCGGAAGCTTAACCACGGAATTCATGATCGCCGTGGGGCCCGATACGGCATTTCCCGTTGTGGGAGTGATGCCGTTTCCGAGCACATCTCCGGAAAAACGGCCATCGGGCGTCGCAGCGGTAAAAGCCCCCATGGTGATATGGAAACCGACAGAGAATATTCCCGGCCAGAAAGCGCCCCCCCGGAAATTCCGGTATTTGGATAAGACGTCGCAAAAGTGGTTCATCACCTTTCCGGCCATGGCATCGACGCTGTCGTCATCGTTTCCGTATTTTGGAATGCGGTTCAGGAAATAGGCGCGCTTATCCTCGGCATCCTGCCAGTCCTGCGACAACCATTGGGACAGGTCAGCCATACTAAAGCGTTTATCTTTGAAAACGGCCTGTTGAACGGCATAGAGACTGTCCACGATATTGGCGAACCCCATCAGTTGAACCCCCGTGGAATTATATTGAGCGCCTCCCCGGGTCAGGTCCAGTCCTTTCTCCAAGCAGCCCTCGACCATGGTCGAAGCAAAGGGAGAAGGGACGTTTTCGGCGATGACCCGGTCCAGCACCTTCATCCCCCGGACCATCTGCCTGATAAAATGGCGCACCTGCTTGTCGTAAGCCTGCCAGAGATCTTTAAACTGCCTGAATCCCGCAGGGTCCCCCGTTTCCAGGCCGCTTAAATAGCCGAAGATATTATCGATACCGTTGGAAAGGGCCAATTCCAGGCATTTGATGCCGTTGAACTGCACGGCGAAGGTGGATCCGAAGGTCTTCCCCTGGGCATTCGGCTCCAGACAGCCTACCACACCGTAATCCCTGGCGTCTTCAAGCCTGTGACCGGCCTTCGTCAGAGAACGGATAATGACTTCATCATTGAAAAAATGCATCAAAACACCATCGCGGTCATACTCGACGGCCCGGCGCATCAGGTCCTCGGGGCAATCGGGGGAGACCCGCAGGCCGAAGTTGGGTTGGACGGTCCGCACCTCAGCGTAGGCATCCAGGGCAATATAGCTCATTTCGTTCGTCGCCTCTCGCCCTTCAGCTCCCAAACCGCCAACGGTGACGTTCTGGGTCGTTTTCCCTTCCGTCCCCTCTCCGCCGGGGATGAAAGCCTCTTCCAGGACGTTCCAGATTTCGTTGGTCTTGATAAAAAGCATGGCCACTAATTCCCGGGCCTTCTCCGCCGATCCTCGTTTCGCTTTCTGATCCTTCCGGTAATAAGGGAAAAGGATCTGGTCGATGCGCCCCAGGGATATGGAGTTTCCGCCCGATTCAATTTGAGCCAGGAGGTGTATAAAGTAGAGGCTCTGGACCGCTTCCTGGAGCGTCTCGGCCGGGTGTTCGGGAACCCGGCCGCAGACGCGGGCGATTTCCCTGAGCTCCGCCGCCCTTTCCTGGTCCTGCTCGGCTTCGGCCATGGTCAGGGCCAGGTCGCTGTAGCGTCGGGCAAAGGAGACGGCAGCCCGGCAACTGCGTATTACGGCTTCATAAAAGATAGCCTTTTCACCCTTCTTTTCCTTCGGGGAAAGCCCCTGCAGCTTTTGCTCGGTCTCATCGATTATACCGCGAAGCCCGAGGGCCAGGACCCGCTTATGGTTCATGGTAAAATGGCCGATACCATAGGTGATCTCGAGCATCATGGTGAAGATGTATTTATCCATGTCCACCAGGACGTCTTCCGGCAGCAGTTTTTGCAGCCGGTCTTCCACGGTCTTTCCTTTCCAAAAAGGGAGGATCACCGTAGCCAGTTCATCTTTCTCTTCCGGGGTGATCAAGGCCCGTTGCAGGAGCCGTTTATCAAAATTTTCCAGGTCACCCTCAATCCACAGGGATTTATTCTCCGGGAACAAAGGGGCCCCTTTGAGCTTGGAAGTACGACAGCCGACAATGATCTCCTCATCGCGGATGAGGACTTTGATATTTTTCAGGATATGTTCAAAGGCCAGACTCATCCGTGTCAAAGGATGCCGGTCCCAGTGAAGTCTCATCGCCTCGGTCAGATAGCGGGCCCGCTCGATACAGACTTCCTGGGGGGCATTGATGATTCTCCAGCGCAGGGTTTCGATACGGGACGGGAAGGGGGTTTGGCGGAGTGCCGCTTGTGTTTTCATGAAATACCTCCGGCAGCTCAAACTTTGATACGCATATGGCTGACCAGGATCGCGTCTCTCACCCGGCGGGGGAGGACCTGGTTCAGCCACAGGAAAAAACGGCTCATGAAATCGATTTGATTGAACAAGGAAGGCTTTTCCGCTTCGATCACTTTTACGATCTTTTTGGCCGCATAGGGCGGGGTGGGCGCTGTTTTGATCAACTCGTTGTCCCGCTCAATAAAGCGCCGGGCCCGATCCCGGTAGACGGAATGTTCAGGCGGCAGAACATGGATTTTGGCGGCAAAACTCGTGGAAACCTGGGCCGGCTCGATCAGGGCCACCTGAAGGCCGAAGGGTTCCACCTCATACTTGAGCGAAAGCATCATCCCCGTGATGGCGAATTTACTGGCCGAATAAATGGATTCAAAGGGGAAGGGAATCCGTCCGACCAGCGATGACATGGCGATCAGTTTGCCGGAACGCCGCTCCCGCATCGAGGGTATGAAGGCCTGAAAAACAGCCGCCGCACCGATGACATTGATTTCCAAGCATTTAAAGGCTTTCTCCAGATCCGCCTCCTCAAAAGGACAGAAGAACCCTATGCCCACGTTGGAAAGAACGGTATCAACATGACCGTAGTGGTCCAGGACCTGATCAGAAAAAGTTTTGACCGCCAACCGGTCGGTAATATTGATGGTGGCCAGCAGATGATCGCCTCCGCAGCCTTTCAGCTCCTCCTCCAGGGAGGCCATCCCCTGAGAATCGACATCAAAACCGGCTATGGAATGCCCCGCAGCGGCAAGCATGGTGGCGACATGACGCCCCATCCCATCCGCGCAGCCGGTAATAACCACAATCTGTCCCATTCTTGCACCTCCAGTTCTTTCATTCTGACCCGATCTGTTCTCTTTCGGCACGATACCATTGGGCCATCTGCTTCATCGATTTCCGGAAATCCGGATAAATCATCCGGTATCCGGTGGCTTTCAGTTTGCTGTTATCCACTACATAATCATCATAGAGGTATTTTACCGCATCCAGCTCCAGATCCGGGATGCGTCCTCGGCGCGCTGAAATCATCCCCTCCATTCGAGCCACGGCCTTCACCAGCCAGAGAGGCAGGTGCCGTTTCGGCGGCCTGATGCCGAAGGCTTCCGAAGTTAAAAGAAGCGCCTCCTCCAAAGAGGGGTGGGTGTCTTCAGCCAGATTAAAGGCCTGCCCCACCGCGTCATCCAAAAACGAAAGATGGTAGACAGCGGCGGCTACGTCTTCGGCCCGGATATTGGAAAGAAGCTGCCGGCCGCTTCCGGGGATGGCACTGATGCTGGAGGGGCGGGAAAAGGCTTTGCCGGCCCCGTCGTTACATCGCGGCCCGTAGACGGTACAGGGCCGGGTGATGACCGCCGGCAGGCCTTCTTTGATGCGGCCCCAGACGATATCCTCCCCGTCGCGTTTGCTCCTGCCGTAGGAATCCTGCGGAAGGCGAGGGCTGTCTTCTTTAAAGGGGGTCCCCTGGTAAGAGCCATAGACACTGGTGGAACCGACATGAATATAGCGTTTAACGCCTTTTTTCAAAGCCAGGTCGGTGATCAGCTTAACGCCGGTGACATTGGTTGGACTAAGGGATGCATAGGGGGTGGAGAAATTGCAGATCGCTCCCAGATGGAAGACCCGGTCAACTGGACCGTCAAAAAGACGCGGCAGCGTTTCCGGGTGGGTAAGATCGGCGGGAAGATATTCAACGCCCAGGCGGTCGAAAAAGGTGGTGTCCTTCCTGGGGCGGGCGGAAGCCCGGACACGTACCCCTTTCAAGGCCAGGAATTCAACCAAATGGCTTCCCATAAATCCGGCAGCGCCGGTGACCAGGGTGATTCCCTCAAATTCCATGATCTCCCCTTAGAAGGCCGACCATCTGCTGGACGCTCCAACCAAACCAGCCTTATCCGACAGATGATCTGAAGAAATAATGGTATTATTAGCCGCTTCATAGATAAAAGCAAGCCGAATTTGAAGGGTGGCAATAGTGGGAAAGAAATGGGAAAGGTTTCCACAACGGTCAAAATGCATATTCCGGACCAAAGTGACCACCCATTCCGCTCGAAACTGACCAGTGATTCCGGAGCAAACTGACCACCGATTCCGGCGGGAAACTGACCAGTAAAACGTCTAAGCCGGAATAAAAATTTAATAGC
>JBFMBU010000301.1:0-6899 GCA_040755035.1 Thermodesulfobacteriota bacterium | reverse complement strand
AAAATATCGACCACTTTAAAGTTGTCTCTTTTATGATAGAAACTGAAGGCTTTCAGATTCCTGTTTTCAACCCAATCTTTCACTTTCTCTGGATCGATCAGATCTTTCGGATCCACAGGAAGACGGGGGAGATAACCCAGTTTTTTCAAGACTGCAAGC
The DNA here is from genome assembly GCA_040755035.1 of Thermodesulfobacteriota bacterium. Lineage (GTDB taxonomy): Bacteria > Desulfobacterota > RBG-13-43-22 > RBG-13-43-22 > RBG-13-43-22 > RBG-13-43-22. The sequence continues at coordinate 6,740 of JBFMBU010000301.1, read as the reverse complement.
ATTTTAGTAATATTCGTTTTTGTTGTTGAAACAATCAGGTCAATGTCCTGAGTCACTCGCGGTACACCGTAAAGATTAACCGCCAGCCCTCCGACAATAAGGTATTCAACCTTTTTTTTGAATAAGGCTTCCAGAATTTCGAAGTAATACATCTTTTTACCCCATATCTTCTGGTCAATAATTCAATTCTATCCTGACTGAAAAACTCTCCACCGGTGACGAATAAAATAATAATAAAATAGTAATGGGTTAAGGGTCAAGGAAAAACAGGAAAAAATTATTCCAAAATCGCCCCTTTGGCCGCTGAACCGACATGCTTCACATAACGGCGCATGTACCCTTCCGGGATGTCCTTGGGGAAGGGTTTGAATCCCTTCAGGCGCTCACGGGTCTCCTGATCCGACAGATCAAACCCGATCTTCCGGTTGGGAATGTCGATGGTAATCCGGTCCCCGTCTCTCAAGGCGGCGATGGGTCCTCCCACATAGGCTTCCGGCGAAACATGGCCTATACAGGGCCCGGAGGATGCCCCGGAAAAACGGCCGTCGGTGACTAAGGCCACCCGTTTCAGCCCTGAAGTGATCAAAGCCAGGGTAACAGCCAAAGTTTCCGGCATACCGGGTCCTCCCTTTGGACCTTCATTCCGAATGACGATCACCTCCCCTTCCTGAATGATCTTTTCGCGAAAAGCGTCCAAAGCCTCATGTTCCGAATTCATAACCCGGGCCTTACCGCTGAAAACCCGCATCTCCGGGTCCACGGCCGACTGCTTGACCACCGCCCCCTCGGGTGCCAGATTACCATAAAGGATGACCGTCCCGCCCTCTTTGGAAAAAGGCCTGTCCCTGGGCGGGATAACGGTTTCGTCGTAAACCTGGGCGGCTTCAACAATCTCTTTAAAGGTTTTCCCGGTGACGTTCAAGGCCTCCAGACGGAGATCATCGGCCATGACCTTCATCACCGCCGGGATGCCCCCGGCGCCATAGAGATCAAGGATTTCATGAGGACCGCTGGGGCGGATCCCGATCAGGGTGGGAATTTTTTGATTCAGTTCATTGAATCTGGATAAAGGCAAATTCAACCCCAGTTCATGGGCAATGGCCGGCAGATGGAGGGTTGAATTGGTGGAGCCGCCGATGGCCAGATCCATGACCACCGCGTTTTCCATGGCCGCCGGGGTTAGAATTTTCCTGGCCGTCAGCCCTTCTTCGACCATTTCCACAATGCGCTTCCCGGTCTGCCGAGCAAAGAGCAGTTTATCCGTATGAAAACCGGGGACATTGGCCGAACCAGGGATAGTCAAACCCAGGACCTCGGCCATACACTGAAAGGTGTTGGCCGTGCCCATGATATCGCAGGCCCCGCAGGAAGCGATGTTTCCGCCTCCGGGAAATTTTTCTCCCGCCACCCGCCTCTGCCAGGTACTGGGCCCGCCGGTCAGAAAAATCGCCGGGATATCCAACCGGGCTGCGGCCATGATCATCCCCGGAATGATCTTGTCGCAACTGGCGATCATGACCATCCCGTCAAAAATCATACTGCGCACATGGGTTTCCACTATATCGGCGATCAGTTCCCGCTGGGGCAGGATATAGCGCATCCCTTCATGCCCTTCGGACATGCCGTCACAAGGGGCCGGGACATTGAATTCAAAGGGGATGCCCCCCGCGGCATGAATGCCGTTCTTGACCTTTTCCGCCAAAAGGCCCAGGTGCATATGGCCGGGATTCAATTCCGTGTGAGAATTGACCACGGCGATCAGGGGTTTTCCCCTGAGTTCTTCGATATCGGTCCCCGTACCGCGAACCATGGTCTGGCGGATACGGTTGATGGGAAAATCCTTATCGTCCAGCAAGGGCAGACTCTTTGGTTTTTTCATAAACCATTCTCCTCTCCAAAAGAACTATTCAGTAAAATTTTAACCGAGTTCGCCTGCCAATGGAAGTTTTTTATTTAAATACATTTTTTTCATTAAATTTTCTTGACACCTCCCTTCTATAAAAATATACTCAGCCAGATAAAAAAAGGACCACCTGTCAACCTATATTTTTTATCAAGTTAAAGTCTCTTAACCTTAGAAAACGGCTGTGACCTCGAGGCCAAAACAACCTTGCGGTTCGCAGTAATAAAAAAAGGAGGCTCGGGATGAAAAACAGTAGAAACAAACGGATGATTTGGTTGTTGATAGGAGGTCTTCTCTTGCTGACCTTCCTTCCTCTCACCGGCCAGGCGGCCCAAACAGGGCAGGTTACTTACGCCACCTCCTACCCAGGCTTTTATCAACGGGGCGGAGATCCGGCCACCCATTTCGGCGGACAAGGTTCCCTGATCGCCACCACGGTTTTTGAAAGCGTCATCGATATGGGCGTGGACCTGGCCTCCCTGCCTTCGGTAGCCAAGTCCTGGAAAATCGCCCCGGATTGGAGCTACATCGACCTCGACATTAAACCCGGCATTAAATTTCACAACGGCGACCCCCTTACGGCCGAAGACGTCAAATTCAGCATGGAAACCAACGCCCGCCCGGAGTTGAAGCATGTTCTGGGTGTGGCCTATAAAACGCATATTAAGCGCATCGAAATCCTGGATCCCATGAAGGTCCGGGTTCATTTGAACATGCCTTCTCCCAACCTCTGGAAAAAATGGTGGTGGAACGGTGCCATTATGCCTAAAAAATACCGGGAGAAGGTTGGGGATGCCGGATTCGCCGACAAACCGGTCGGTTCCGGGCCTTTCAAATGGGTGGACTATAAGCAGGATCAGTTTTTCACCCTGGAAGCCCTGCCCCAGCATCATCGCAAGACCGCTGAATTTAAGACCCTGAAATTTGTCTATGTCCCTGAACATGCCACCCGGCTGGCTATGCTCCAGGCCGGGGAAGTGGATATCTCCCAACTGGCCGGGCCGCATATCCCCATAATCAAGGCCGATCCGAAACTCAGACTGATTCAGGTCAAACACATCCTGGGCACCACCCTGGCCTATTGTGATTACATGTTTCCTCAAGAAAAAAGCCCTTTTCTGGATATCCGGGTCCGGGAGGCGGCCAGCCTGGCCATTGACCGCAAGGCCATTTGCGACAAGGTACTCTTCGGCGGAGCCGAGCCCTGGGGAGAGGTCATTTCTCCTTACAGTTATGGCTTTGATCCCAATATAAAACCGGATCCCTATGATCCGGAAAAGGCCAAAAAACTCTTGGCCGAGGCCGGCTACCCCAATGGGTTTAAGACCACGATGAACTGTACTTCCGTCAATAAATACTGGATAGAGGCCATTGCCGCCAATCTGGAGGCCGTCGGCATCAAAACGGAATTAAAAATCTTGGACGGCGCGGCTTATTTTGACGCCTACATGGGCAAAAAGCTGCGCGGGTTGGTGACCCGGAACTCCTGGTATGATTCGGAACAGAATGCCGGGGCCGATGTCCAGGACGCCTATATGTGGGGAAACCTCTGGGCTTACGTTACCACCAAGGAAATCTCGGATACCATGATGAAATGTATGGCCGCCTTTGACGTTAAAGGCCAGGCCGAATGGGGACGGAAGCTCTCCAAGGTCATCCGGGAGAGCCGGATCAATATGCATCTCTGGTCCAACCACGCCAATTATGGGGTGAATCAGAAGATCGTCCAGTGGGACCAGCAACTGGGCTCCTTCCCCGGCACCCGTTTTGAGTATATGAAGGTTAAAAATTAAACAACAGGTTTCAAGGAATCAAGGAGTCATGGGTTCGAGGGTTCCTGATACCCTCGAACCCTCCTCACTTGACTCTAAACTCTAACCAAAGCTATTTAAAATTGCGTCTTTAAACCGGTCCACCGGGATCAGTGGAGGTGTTCAATTTTATGAAATGATGCTGGATACTTGAGATACCCATATTCTTGAACGTATGAGGTGAATTATCCAGTATCCAGGATCCAGCATCGATATTTCAGAAGCGGTTGATCCCGAGTTATTAAAAAGTTAGAGATAAATCCGTAGATTCGGAGCCAAAGAATCTAATCTTTGATCCCTAAATACTTTTCCTTGAACCGTAGGACCCTTGACCCCTAAAAACGGATAATGCAACGCTACATTCTTAAAAGATTCGGGCAAGCTCTCGTCACCATCCTGGGCATCTCCATCATTGTTTTTTTCCTGACTCACCTTACCGGTGATCCGGTGGCCCTCATGGCCCCGCAAAACGCCACTTTCCAGGACCTGGAACAAATCCGCAAAGACTACGGGTTTGATCGACCCATTTATGTTCAATATTGGAAATACATTTCCGGTGTGGTTCGTGGAGATTTCGGAAAGTCTCTGCGTAATAATATTCCGGCTATTCAGATGTTCTGGGACCGCTTTCCCAATACCCTGAAACTGGCCGTCGCCGGCATGGGCTTTGCCCTTTTATTCGGCATTCCTATCGGCATCTACTCTTCTGTCCGGGTCGGGGGGAAATTTGACAGCTTCGGAAAAATCTTCGCTCTTATGGGCCAGGCCCTGCCCGGGTTTTGGGTGGGGATCATTCTAATCATTCTCTTTGCCACCAAACTGCACTGGCTGCCTACTTCAGGCATGGGAAGCTGGCAGCATTATCTCATGCCCGCCTTCACCCTGGGCTGGTACACCATGGCCGCCTTGACCCGATTGAGCCGTTCAGCCATGCTTGATGTCCTGGATACCGAGTATATCAAGATGGCCAGGATCAAAGGGGTCTCGGAATTTTGGGTTTTTCTGAAACATGCTTTCAAAAACGCCTCCGCCCCGGTGATAACCATGTCGGCCCTGCAGTTTGTAGGCCTGATGAACGGGACCATGATTATCGAAACCGTATTCAACTGGCCGGGTCTGGGGAGACTGGTGGTCGAATCCATTTTCGGACGAGACTATCCGGTGGTTCAGATGTGCGTTTTGATTTCTTCCGCCTTTTTTGTTTTCGCCAACCTGATCGTGGATATTTTATACGCCTATCTGGACCCTCGGATACGGTATCAATAGTTCAAAGATTCGAGGGGCCGGGGATTCAAGTGAAAGAGGGAAGAGCTATAAGGGATTAAAGGAGACGGTTCCTTTAGCCGGCAAAGAGAAAAACATGACAACGCTGTCTAAAAGCAATTTTAAAAAATTCTTTTCCGCTTTGGGAGAGGCCCCCAAAATCCCCACGGGGATCCTTATCCTTTTTCTCATCTGCGGAATTTTCGGAAAATGGATCGCTCCCCATGATCCCATCGCCACTTCATTCCGCCTGGCCCTGACGCCACCCTGCTGGGCCGAGGGGGGGCTTTGGACCTATCCCCTGGGGACCGACCACCTGGGACGTGATATCCTGAGCCGTATGATCGTCGGTGCCGGTGTTTCCTTGGAAGTGGGGATCATGGTTGTCCTATTTTCCGGTCTTTTCGGGGCGCTGATGGCCATCTTAGGGGGATACCTGGGAGGAAAGGCGGACGTGGTCGTGAGCCGTTTAATAGACATAGTCCTTTCCATGCCCTTTCTGATCCTGGCGGTCACCCTGGCAGCCATCATGGGGGCCAGTAAATATAACCTGATTATTATCCTGGCCGGTGTGGCCTGGGCCTGGTATGCCCGGGTATTGCGCTCCGAAGTTCTGAAAATCAAAGAAGGCGATTTCGTCCGCTTAGCCATCGTGGCCGGGTGCAGCAAGACCCGCATCATGGTCAGACATATTTTCCCCAATATCGTCAACAGCCTGGTAGTTCTGGCCACCCTCAATCTGGGAGTGGTTATTATCGCCGAGGCCTCGTTGAGCTTTTTGGGCCTGGGTATCCCGCCGCCGGCCCCGGCCTGGGGAGGGATGATCAATGAAGGCCGGAACTATATCGGCCAGGCCTGGTGGCTGAGTCTCTGGCCGGGTATAGCCATCTTGCTGGTGGTGTTAAGTTTCAATCTCCTGGGGGACTGGCTGCGGGTCAGGTTGGATCCCAAGTTTCGGGCCATACGGTTTTAAAAAGGATTTTTCCGTTTTAATCAGAAAAACTGATATATGAATTTTAAGGACTGCTTAGTGAATAAAACCCTGATAGTTAAGGATCTTAAAACCCATTTTTTTACCCGCAGCGGTGTGGTCAAGGCCGTAGACGGTGTCTCTTTCCATGTGGACAAGGGGGAAACCTTAGGGATAGTCGGGGAATCCGGATCAGGAAAAAGCATCTCCTGCCTTTCCATTCTGAGATTGGTTCCGCAACCGGCTGGGCGCATCGTGGACGGGCAGATCCTGCTTAACGGTGAAGACCTCCTGGCAAAAAGCATGGGGGAAATGCGCAAGGTCCGCGGGGCCGAGGTGTCCATGATCCTGCAGGACCCCATGACCTCCTTGAATCCGGTCTTCACTATCGGACATCAGGTGGCCGAACCGATTCAAATCCATCAAGGGCTGGACCGAAAAACGGCTTGGGATAAGGCCAAAGAGATGCTGGGCTGGGTTAAAATCCCTTTGCCGGAAATAAGGGTTAAAGAATATCCGCACCAGATGAGCGGGGGCATGCGGCAGCGGATCGTCGGGGCCATGGCCCTGAGCTGCCAACCCAAACTGTTGATTGCCGATGAGCCCACGACCGCCTTGGATGTCACTATTCAGGCCCAATTTCTGGCCTTACTGAAAACCATTCAGCGGGAGTTCAACCTGGCCTTGATCGTCGTCACCCATGATTTCGGCATTGTGGCAAAAATCTGTGACCGGGTCGCTGTTATGTACGCCGGAAAAATCGTGGAAACGGGGCCGATCCGGGAGAGATTCA
>JBFMBU010000300.1:0-44513 GCA_040755035.1 Thermodesulfobacteriota bacterium | reverse complement strand
TAACGTGATCGCCGCCGTCAAAGTCGTCTTCCCATGGTCTATGTGCCCTACCGTCCCTACATTCACATGCGGCTTCGTCCGCTCAAATTTCTTCTTCGACATCTCCCCGCCTCCCTTTGGTTAAAAATTTATCCTTGGGTTTGTTTTTTAACTGCTAATTTTTTTTTGGAGCCCACGACCGGGATTGAACCGGTGAACCTCTTCCTTACCAAGGAAGTGCTCTACCAACTGAGCTACGTGGGCCCTGTATCGGGATCCTATTTGTCCTTCAAGTGAAGGCGCACAAATAGTTCATTTTTGTTGGAGCGGGAAACGGGATTCGAACCCGCGACCCTCAGCTTGGAAGGCTGACGCTCTAGCCAACTGAGCTACTCCCGCTTTACCTGTTTGAGGAAAAGAGAACCTATGGCTGTAGTGTTATCAATACGGCTCTACTTAACCCTATCTCCTACATCCTTTTGGCCTGGCCGGATTTCCGGTCCCTGCCTGCCATACCCTTCATGGCTGGTGGAGGGGGGAGGATTCGAACCTCCGAAGGCATGGCCGACAGATTTACAGTCTGTTCCCTTTGACCGCTCGGGAACCCCTCCCTTATACCGTGGATTGTTAAAGACCACCGGAAAAAAGCCCTCGAAATCCTTTTTTCCGTTTAACCCTTGCTGGAGCCAGCGAAGGGATTCGAACCCCCGACCAACTGATTACAAATCAGTCGCTCTACCGGACTGAGCTACGCTGGCCGAACAGTACCTAAGTTAACCTTTCTATTATATATCATTAGAAAAAATAATCAACTAAAATGTCATTATTATCCCGCCCTTGGACTACCAGCCAAGGCCGCATCGGATAATAATCAAACACCGCCCCCTTTTAAACTATTAAATTGAATAAATTCGGCAGGTTGTTTGCTGAATGGCTATTATATTCCTCTACAAAAAGGAAAATTATATCGTTATTAATAAAAAAATTCAACAAAAATTTTATTTATTAATCCTTTTCCCCCCAGGTACGCCGACTCCTTTCGATCTTTTTCCGAACGGTATCCCAGGTAGAGGTTGTTAAAAAGGATTCCGGCCAGCGGGTAACCATACGTCGGAACATCTCCCATGGAACGGTAAAGGAGAGCTCATCCGTCTTCATGAATTTTCGGTCCGAAGGGTCCCATCCCCCCAATATCGCTTTAAGTTTTCCTTCGGCCAAAAACTTCAGCGGCCAGGACACCAGGTTGGTGCAGCCGGCCCCGAATGGGGAAAAGACCGCTTCAAAATCATTGGTGACAAAGGCAGCCAGTTGATTCAAGCCGCAGAGGACCTCCCCCCGTGCGAAAAAGATAACCAGTTCGGGGGTTTCCACCGGGGTGAATTGGCTTAAGGGCTTCAAAATACAATAACGAAACGGTGCCGGCCTGGGATCGACCTCATTAAAAAATTTTCGGGAAACCTCGGCTGATTCCAAATAGTGTTCCCCCTGAAGCTGATTTGGGATGCCGCTGGAAATATAATAGGCAATAAAATCCAGTTGAGGTTTCAAAAACCCGAGATAAAAGGCCCCGCCGATACAGCCGAAACGCTCCTGATCGAAATAGGCCGCCCTACCCATGCGCCGGGCCCGCCAGATGTTGCCCATGACACAGGAAAAACTGCCAAAAATCGATCCCCAGTCCACTTCTCCTCTTTTCTCCATTTCGGCCGTGGGAAGCTTCCCCGGTTTTGGGGAAAAGCCCTTTTCCGGTTTCTGATCGGAATAAAAAAGCCCCAGAGGTTCCTCCGGCAATCCCAACCGCTCAAAAAAACCCTTCATGCCCCCGCTGATCTTTTGTTCCATATTATAACCTCCTGATTTTTATACCTTAGTTTTTACTTTTTAGATTCTTACTTGAAAAGTCTGAGGATTTATCTTTCACTTTTTAAACTAAGGCCCAAGGGGGGTCTCTTTTTTGAGCCGGTCGGCTCTGCCGATCCAAAAGGAGGCTTCCTGCCCGACTCCCTTTGGGAGTCTCCTCCGGAGATCGGGCCGCTCGGCTCCGCCGAGCTTATAATAAGGCCACCCTTCGGTGGCCGAACAGCCGATCGACCGGAAGCCAGGGGTGCAGGCCCTGCATCGAATCAATGTTTGCTGGACTGGCCGGGAATCGATAGACCGACCTCAAAGCCCCCCCTGCGGGGGCCGGGATTGGTCGAAAAGTCACCTTTTGGACCATTCCCAAAAAAGAGACCCCCTTTGGGCCACCCCACAATTTCAAATAGCTTTGGTTAGGTTTTTACTTGAAAAGCATAGGGGGAGGAAAATGAATTTGTCAAGTAATTGTTTTTCATTTATAATAAGCAAATATGTATCGAAGAACCCTTCGGAATGATCCATGATCATCCCCCATGAAAAGCTAAGCCGGGAAGCCCTGCATGGGCTTATTGAGGAATTCGTCACCCGACCGGGTACGGATACCGGATACACCAAAACCTCGCTTGAAGAAAATATCGAGATGGTAAAAAGGCAATTGAATAAAGGAAACGCTTTTATTGTTTATGATGAAGCGACCCAGAGCGCAAACATCGTTCATAAAAACCATCTCCCCCAAGAACCTTAGGCCTTTATTTAGCGGTCCCCGGAATCCGCGAACAGAAAATCGTCCACAGGTTTTCTTCCGGAAAGATAATGATGGGCAAGGAAAGGAGGGATAAGAAGCCAAAAGGAAGGGGTTCTATCGGAGGTAAAAACCTAAGTCGGGATCGAAGGCCCCCGGTGATTCATCGAATTGGCAACCCACGGTTTGCCCCTTAACCGAGCGTACCAGGGCCGCTTTCTTTATTTTTGATTTTTTTGCATTATCCAGCGCAAATTCAATCCGGATTGTATCCCCTGGTCTTAAAGGGTTCGCCCCCAGGGTTTCAAAACCGCACCCATCAAAGGAAAGGTCCTTTACCCTCATTTTCATCCAGGTACCGGGGAGGGAGACGCTGGAAAAAAGACCTTCAAGATCAGTTCCTTTTCTGAAGGAAGCTCGAAACTCAATTTTTACTTCGTAAGCGTTTCCGCAGTCACATTCAATCCTGATCGGCCCCTTGACCTGCCTAAAAGGCTCCGCTTGTTCCTTTTGGGATTTCCCGCACCGGGAGCAATGGAAAACTACCATGCCTTTATCGTCCGCAAAAACTTTTTTAACCATAGTCGCCCTTAGCCTTCTTAAGGTAACAATATCCTTTTAGTAATGTTATCTCATTTATCTTAGAAAATCAATCTGTAATGACCTTCTTTTTGCTGAATATACACTCTAATCCCCCTTCGTCAAATTCCCCCAAAGGCTTTAATTCACCACCTGCTTTTTTCGGAAAATTTTTTCCCGTCTCCAATCCGTATCAGCCGGAACCAAAGGGTGGATATACCTCATTGGATCAGAATCCGGACCGTGTTCCGTAATAATTTCTATCCATTTTGCCGAAGATTTTATTCTTGAGTTACTAAAGATTTTTTAGGTTTCACCGATATAAAAAACATGAACTTGAACGAGATAGCCCAAAATCCGGCCCCGGATAGTGTGTCAGCAGCAGGTCTTTTTTCCAATCGCCGGCGTCATTTACGATCGGTTTTTACCTATCCTGTTGAATTTAAAATATTTACTCAGAATCCCATCATGCTTCAGGGCATTTTGCGGGATATTTCCATGGGGGGATCGTGCTTGGAGTTTGAGGATCCCTTTCGGCGGGTCATCGTAAAAGAACCGACAGAAACCACGGTTAAACTGATCCTTTCCATACCCGGTGCCGAAAGGATATTTGTATTGGCCAAAATTCGCTGGATCCAAAATATCAAAGACACCTCTACGGTAAAAATCGGGATCGCCTTCAACGATTTGCCCCCGGATCAGGCTGAGGCCATTTCCAATCTGATTAACATGAAAAACAAGGATCACAACATGATGTGGAACCTTTGGGAGGAATACCAGGGTTAGAGGTAAGCCAACAGGTTGTTAAAGGGTGTTCTCCTCGACAGGTCTTTCATCCTATCGGATGCCTTCCTTTTTGGGAAGGCGGTCCCGTACCGTAGGGATGTTTTTGTTTTTCACCGGGCGAATACCGATTATCGGCAATAAAGAAAATTAAGGGGAAACGATGCAGGATTTTTCGAAAAATTTTTGGGCCATCGGCGGTGGAAAAGGCGGGGTTGGAAAAAGTATCACCACCGTTATGCTGGGATCAGCCCTGGCAAAAATGGGGAAGAAAGTGATTATCATGGATGCGGACCTGGGGGGCAGTAACCTCCATACCCTGGTGGGAATTCGCTATCCCAAATATACTCTGGCTGATTTCCTAAAAAAAGCCGTATCCTCCCTGGAAGATGTGGTTTTGGAAACCCCGGTCCCCAACATGAAAATGATTTGCGGGGCCGATGACATTCTGGGCATCGCCAATCCCAAAAGTGCCCAAAAAAATAAGATATTTAACCATCTGCAAGGCCTGAAAGCGGATTTTATCCTGATCGATCTCGGGGCCGGTTCTTCCTTTACTACCATAGATTTTTTTCTCTATGCCCCTCAAAAAATGGTGGTTTTAACCCCGCAGGTAACCTCGATTCAAAATGCCTACGGCTTCATCAAATCCAGTGTATACCGCAAGTTAAGCATTGAATTTAAAAAAGAACCCGAAGCAGTGGATCTGATCGACCAGGCCACTTTTCCGACTTCGGAGAAATGTATCGATTCCGTTGCCAAACTCCATGAGGCCTTAAGCGCCATCGACCGGGCTTATTCCGACAAACTGATAGACATTCTTAACAGTTTCAACATCCATCTGCTGGTCAACATGGTCAGAGACCCTAAAGAAAAAAACGTTGCCGCCATCATCAAATCCGTATCCAAAAACTATCTGGGACTTGATCTTGAAATTTTCGGCAGTATTCCTTTCGATGGTCCTTTAGGCACAAGCATCAATAATATGGCCTCCTTTCTGACTTCGGAAAAGGAGGGATTTTCCCGCTATAGTTTTTATGAATTGGCCTTAAAGGTCTTGAAAATACATTCGATAGGCGAAGACACAGACTCTGTCGGCCCTGTCGGTTCTTCCGAGATGAAGATTGGCTCGGATCTCCCCCCAACCGCCGGGGCCGATCCTTCCCTTTACACCGCCCAAAGCCTTTGAACAATAACCTATCCGGTCTTTAGCCCTTTTTAGGCTGCCATTCATTATTCTCCATTGACCCCTTTTCCTTCTTCCCTTATACTTTCAATAACTCCCTCAACAAAGTAATGAAATCTCCTTTAGCCAGCGGGTTTGTATGGTTTTGTTTTTATGATGATTAATTAGACAGCCTCTTCCTTCGGCCAGAGGAAATCGCCTTAGACTGACGGTTTAGAACTGTTTATTAAAATTATTTTATATCGTTATAGCGGAGGACTGTCGCCATGCCCGATCTTGAACCGTTTTTGAGATTAAGGGAATTTCTGGATCAACTGCCCCTGGGTTACCCGAAAACCGAATCCGGGGTGGAACTCGATATCCTCAGAAAATTATTCACTGAAGACGAAGCGCTCCTGGCCACCCTGCTGTCACCTTTAGCCGAAGAACCAGGGCGAATCGCCGAGAGAAACGGTCTCAATCCGCAGGACTTGGGGGAAAAACTGGATTCCATGGCCGGCAAAGGCCTGATCTTCAGAATCCACCGCCAAGGAAAAACCCTTTACCAAACCGCGCCTTTTATGATCGGCCTCTACGAATATTCGGTCAATAAAATGGACCGGGAATTGGCCGAACTCTGCTCCCGGTATTATGAGGAGGCCTATCAAGCCGAGATGGGGGCCAGCAACATACCGGGATTCAAGGTCATTCCCGTAACCCGGAGGATTGAAGCCAACCTGACCCTTTTTCCCTTCGAAAAACTGAAGGAGGAAATCCAAGCCGCCAGAAAGATTGCCGTGGCCGAATGCGTCTGTCGGAAAGAAGGCCGTTTAACCGGGCATGGATGTGATTATCCCTCTGAGACTTGCCTAAGTTTTGGATCAGCGGCTGAATTTTATATTGAAAACAAAATGGGGCGGGAGATCACCGCCGAGGAAGCCCTATCCCTTCTGGAAGAAGCCGATAGGGCCGGGTTAGTCCATGCCGGGGCCAATACCAAGCATCTTTCTAACATTTGCAACTGTTGCCCCTGCTGTTGCGCCTCCATGAAGGGGATGGTGACCAAGGGGCACAAAAAAGAAAAATACATGAACGCCCTATATGAAGCCATTGTCAATACCGAAGAATGTCTGGCCTGCGAAGAATGCCTGTTACGCTGCCCGGTCCAGGCCATTTCCGTTCAGGAAACGGCCCAGGTTGACCGCGACCGCTGTTTGGGTTGCGGGCTCTGTGCCGGCGTATGCCCCACTGAGGCCATCTGCCTCCGTCTCCGTCCCGATCGTCTGGAGCCTTTCAATAATACTATGGAAATGGGTATGGCCATTCTTCAAGCCAAAGGGGAAAGGCATAACGACCGACCTTTCAATAGAATAATTCACCGTGATCTCTTTTGAACCAATGGAAATCATTGATTTAAAATTGGTACCGCACTGGATCCCCCTCTTGGCCGAATGGCATCACCGGCAATGGTCCTATCTGAATCCCCAGGACTCGCTTGAAAACCGGAGCTTTCCCCTTGGCTGGCCAGTGTTTTTGTGTTACCGGAGCACAGAAACAAAGGAACCGGCTCAGCTCTGGTAAAGCATGTTATGAAAAAGGCCAAAGAAGCCGGAATCCCCGTTCTTTATCTTTTTACTCCTGATAAAGAACCGTTTTACCTGAAACTGGGTTGGGAAACCTTCTCCCGTGAATTATTTCAGGGCCATCCGATAACGATCCTGAAGGCCGACCTCAGCACCTAAAAGGGCTGCCTCTCATCGGGCCCAATAAAAGGATTTTATTCCAACTCACCCTCTTTCAAGGCCTTTTCCAATTCCCCCAACTCAGTAGCAGGCGTCTGGCAAGTGTTCTGGCTGCATACATATACCGCTGGGCGGTTGTTGATCATTTTTATAGATTCCAGGAAAGGGGCCAATTTAGAGATTTCCTGACCCTCTTTCTCCAAAGGGGGTTTCAATAATATGACCTTATTGGGTATAAATGGCTCCTGAATCAGCTCCACCATTTGCCGGGTTCCCGAATCGGATATATCTCCGGCCACGACGATCGCTTTCGAAGGGCCGACCATGAAGTCCAGGGCGCAAAGCAGTTGGGTATAAGCCATGGGCTGAGCGGCTACCCGGGTGGCAGAAAACCGCAATATCTGCTCGGCCTTTTCCTCCAGGTCCGTTCTCCCGGTTATCCGGGCCAGACGGAGAAAATTGAGGGCCGTTACCGAATTACCCGAGGGCAGTGCCCCGTCATAAAGGTCCTTTTCCCGCAGGATCAGTTCCTCTCCATTCCGGGGTGTGTAATAGCATCCGCCTTCCTTCTCATCCCAGAAAAGGTCAACCAGGCGGTCATTGAGGGCTATGGCCTGTTCCAGAAAATATACATTAAATACGGTTTCATATAGCTCGATCAGGCCCCATATCAAAAAAGCATAATCCTCCAGAAATCCGGGGTGGGCCACATGCCCCTGTCGATAACGTCGATAAAGCCCCCCCTCCCGGGAGTTCATTTTTTCCAAAAGGAACCTGGCTGCTTTTTCCGCGGCTTGGGCGTATTTCTGGTCTCCCAAGGACTGAGTCCCCTTGGACAGGGCGGCGATCATCAATCCGTTCCAGGCGGTCAGGATTTTGTCATCCTTCAGGGGATGGATCCGCCCCTGTCGAACGAAAAAAAGCCTTTCTCGGGCTTCCTCTAATCGCCTTTCCAATTCGACAACCCCCATATTCTCAGTCAAAGCGAATTTCTCGAGGGAAAGGGACTGGAAAGGAATATTCTTTCCCTCTTCAAAATTACCATCGGGGGTGATGTGATAGAACCGGCAAAAAAGGTCACCCGATTCACGGCCCAGCAGCTCATGGATTTCCTTATAATTCCATAGATAAAAAAGCCCTTCCCGGCCTTCGCTATCAGCATCTTCAGCGGAATAAAAACCCCCTTCCGGGGCGGTCAGGTCCCGGAGGACATAACTGAAAATCTCCCGGCAGACCCGGGCATAAAAGGGATTTTTCAAGCGTTGAAAGGCTTCACCAAAGGCCATGGCCAATAAAGCCTGGTCATAGAGCATCTTTTCAAAGTGGGGAACCTGCCACTTTTCATCTACGGAATAACGATGGAAACCCCCGCCGATCTGGTCAAATAACCCTCCAAAACGCATGGCCTGGAGGGTTTTTTCAATTATCGTCCGGCTCTCTAAGTCCCCGCTGCGTCGGTAGCTTCTCAACAGAAAGGTCAGATGGTGGGGAGTGGGAAATTTGGGCGCCTTTCCAAAACCACCGTAACGAGGATCAAAAGATTGATGAAGTTGTGACCGGGCCAGGACAAGCGTTTCTTCTCCTAAAGCGTTATTCTCTCCTGCTGAGAAATAGTGGGGTTGAATAGCCTGGGTGGTTTGAGTGGCGGCCTGCAGAATCCTTCCCCGGTCCCGCTGCCACAAGGCCGCGATCTGGGTCAGCAGTTCCATAAATCCGGACAAACCCATCCGACTCGTTTTGGGGAAATACGTCCCGGCAAAAAAAGGTTTCTTTTCCGGGGTCAGGAAAACGGATAAAGGCCACCCCCCGCGGCCGGTCAGGGCCTGACAGACCGACATATAGACCTGATCCACATCCGGCCGTTCTTCCCGGTCCACCTTGATGGCTATGTAGGATTGGTTTAATTTTAGGGCCACCTCCTCATCCTCAAAGGATTCATGGGCCATGACATGACACCAGTGACAGGTGGCATAGCCGATAGAGAGAAAAACCGGTTTGTCTTCGACCCTGGCCTTTTCAAAGGCTTCTTCACCCCAGGGATACCAGTCCACCGGGTTATGGGCGTGCTGCAGCAGATAGGGGCTTTGTTCATGTATCAGACGGTTGGGCATGGGCTTCCTTTTTTCACCAAATCAAAAAGGTATATACTTAAGTAAACCTCATAGTTGCATAAAAATTTATCAATTTAATCATTACCTCCTGATGCTATCAGGCTATCAAAACGGTTTGATCCTATCGGAGGATCTCACCTTGAGTGAAGTCCTGAGTCCTACTAAATCCCCCCTTTGTTAAAGGGGGGATAGAGGGGGGATTTTGAAAATAGTTTAGGTATTCAGCCTTTTTATTTGGCATCATTTAGTAAAAATAAGACCGGGGGAGAAGAAGTGCAAGCCGGGGGGTCAATTACCTATAACGGTGATTTGTAAAAACCGAACAATTCCCCAAGGGGCCGGCTCGACCGCTTCGCTTTACCCGGCCCTTCACCAGATCGGGATATTCTTTATATGGATTCCTCCGGAAATTATCCTTTCCGGATGAGAACAAATTCGGTTCTATCGGTCTATCTTCTTGGATTTAATGGGGTCGGAAAAAGGAATGGTCAAGTGGAAAACTCCGGAGGCCAATTTGGAAGTGTAGGGATAAGGGCCGTTTTTAAAGACTTGAAGCATCCCCGTGTTGGAAGGCAGCACGTCGGCGGTGAACCCTTCTATTCCGTTTTTCTTGGCCACCTGAATCAGCCATTGATAGAGGTAAGAAGCGATTCCCCGCCCCTGGTATTCTTCGTCGACGATAAAGGCCACATCGGCAAAGGTCTCTCCGGGAAGGCGGACATAGCGGGCCTCGGCCACCAGCAACCCCTCCCCTTTCGGACCTACCAGCCCGACAATGGACAAGGTGTTTCGGTAATCTATATTGACATAGGCCTGCATCTTGGTGTGGGGCATGGTCTTGACCGGACTGAAATAGCGGTAATAGACATCCTCCTCTGAAAAACGATAGAAGAGGCGGCGCATCTGATCTTCATCCGATGGTTTGATGGCCCGAAAACGGACCTGCAGTTTATCTTTGAAGACATGGGAATGCTCCAGGTCCCGTGGATAAAAATGGCCGGCCTCGGGGAAATAAATCTGATCCGGATAGATCAGGTTGGCCTCTTTGGCCTGCCGGACCAATTCGGCCCGGTCGTCGGGATGGGCGATGTCGATCAGGGCCAAAGCCCGTTCCCGGATACTGATCCGTTTTAAATAAGCGATCCCGTATTCGGTGACCACCATATCCAGGACCTCGCGGAAATTGAACTGGTTGGGGTATTCCTCGATGGAAATCTTAAAATTGGATTCCCCCTTCAGGTTTCGGCTGGGCAGGGCGCAGATGGTCCGGCCCTGTTTAGACAATTCGACTCCGGTCAGAAACCCTTGGAATTCCCCCAAACCGAAGGCCACATTGCTCAAGCCCACATGCATGGCGATCCCGCCGGTCAGGTCCACCTTCCGGATGGGGACAATAAAAGTAAACAGGTCATGCATTCCGATGACCTTGGGATCTCCCACCACGTCGATCCCCTGAAACTCGATCAAGGGATTCCGGTCCAGCCATTGCAGCAATTCCTGGGTTCCCAGGGCATAGGAAACGACGGTTTTCCCGCGAAAAAAGGTCTTGTCCCGATTGGTCACCGCGCCGCTTTTAATCAGGTCCATCAGAGGATCGGTGATAAACAGAGAATGGACGGACAAATTCTTTTTATTTCTCAAATGAGGTGCCAAAGATTCGAATAAGGCCCCGGTGGCAAAGGTCAGACAACTGCCGTTTTCCACCAAGACCGCCACATTGGCCGCCACTTTGTCCATGACCGCATCGGTCGGCCAGCGATCAAAGGTTATGGGAGGGAGTTCGGCGGAGATCAGGTAATCAAAATCTTCGGCGTTGACCAAGGTGTCTCCAAGGGTCCGGGGTAATTGGGGATTGATTTCCCCCACCACTAAAGAGGCCTGTTCCATGGCCTTCCGGGCCGTGTCTACGGTTACGCCCAGCCCGGCCCAGCCTGTTTCCGTCGGCGGGGTGATCTGGACAAAGGCTACATCAATCTTGATGGCTCCGGACTCGATCAGCCCCGGAATTCGGGAAAAGCGGCAGGGGATCAGGTCTACCCGGCCGGTTCGTACCGCTTCACTGGCCAACCAGCCTGAGGAAAAGGTTTTCAGCCTGAATTTTCCGGCATAGCGTTCTTCCAAAGAGATCGTATCTCCCAGGCTGATCAACTGGATGACTTCCAGATCCCTTAAATTAGGCCGGGCCGAAGAAAGCAGATATTTGATCAAGGTTCGGGGTTCGGCCACACCGGTCCCGACAAAGATACTCATGCCCGGCTCAATCTTTTCCAGGGCCTTTTCCGGTGAAACGATCTTTTCTGTCCAAGTATTCTTCATATCGGCTTCCGGGTTAATTAGTTTTCATCCGGAAATATTGAATTTCCGGCTGACCCTTGATTGGTTACCATCATTCCTGCTGTCTTTCCTCAATGTACTTTGCGTTTTTTCCGGCCCAGATAATCCACCAGTAAATATTTTCCGAGCTGGTTCGGGGCGGTGAAAAAGGCCCGGCCCTTGTTGATGCGGGTCACCTCCTCCACGAAACGCACCAGCATCGGTGAGCGGTCGAGCATAAAGGTATTGATAGTCGCCCCGGAGCGGGTGAAGGTCTTGACCTCCTTAAGCGTTTCCCGGATAGCCGTGGGACTGACTCCGAAGGTAGGCCACTCGATATGCAGACGCCCGTTCAGGGTAAAAGCCGTGGGTTGGCCGTCGGTGATCATAATGACCTGATGCCGGGCATCGGGATGCTGGCCGAGCAATCGGTGGGACAATCGGAGCCCATCCTGAATGTTGGTGAAAACATCATCCCCGAAGCTGCCCACGGCCTCCAGGAGCTGTTTACGGTTAAGACGATGGGCCTGGGTGGCGAACCCGACCATGTAAAATTTATCGGTCGGATAACGGGTACGGATCAGATGTTCCAGGGCCAGGGCCACCTTTTTGGCTGCGGTGAAGCGGTCGTTCTGGAACATGCTGTAACTCATATCCAGCATGAGCACCGTGGCCGTAGCGGTGTTGTACTCGGTTTTGAAAACCTCAAAGTCATCCGCTTTGAGTTTCAGTCTGGACCTTCCCGTTCGCAGGGCCTCGGCCTTCAATCCCTGTCCGGCTTCGCGGAAAACGGCGTTGGTCAAGGTCTTGGGCAGATGAAGCTGAAAAGGGTCTCCAAAGGCAAAAGGACGGCTTTCGTCCGGCAGAGCCTCGCCCGGCCCGCTATAAGAGGTGCTATGGGCACCGAAGGCACCCCGGCCGACCAGGGCGTAAATGTCCTTCAGTGCCTTCTGGGCGATGAGCCGCATGGCCTTGGGGGTCAATACCAGCCTTCCCTCTTCGGCGGCCACAAATCCGGATTCTTTTAAAAAGTTCATGAATTGCAAAAAGGTCTGGATGGAACGGCTGGCCTCTTCTCCCAGATAACGGGCCAGATCTTCGAGGTTCATTCCTTGCAAATCCCCCCGTTCCAGGGACTGTATCAGGTCGTCCAGGCGACGGAGCTGTTCGGCCAGGGCCATGGCCTGTTCTAAGGTCATTGGCTGCCCGCCCCCCGACATGTTCTGAGCCGCCATTTGCTGCAACCGGCTTAGTGCTTTAAGAAATTCCTTGAATTCCTCAGCGGCTTCGGCATTGAGAAAATCATAATTTTTAAGTTGACGGACCGCCTCCCCCAGGTTTTGGGGCAGGCTGCGCAAACCGCCTTCCCGCCGGAATAAATCTTCGATCTTTTGCCTGACCTTTTCTCCGCCGCCGGCGGAAAGTTCCTGGCCGGCCAGTTCTTCCGCCTCCTGGAGGGTCTTGAGCTCCTTTTGCACGATCCCGTCCAGTTTATTGCGCATGGCTTCGCTTAATCCCCTAGGATTAAACTGCTGCATCATTTGACGCCGCTGTTCAGCCAGGCGCTGGGCCAAGCGGTCCAATCCTTCCAACCGCATATTTTCAAAATCGAAGGAGAGCCCTTCCCGCAGCATCCATTCCAGAGCGAACCCGGCGTCCCCGGTTTCCAAAAATTTTTCCAGGAAGTCATCGGTCATGGCCTTGAATTCCAGGTTGATGACCTGACTTCCATCCCAGCGGCTGTATCGAAATACTTTAGACATTACCTAATGTCCTTACTTATGAGTCAAAGTCGGAAGAGTAAACCATCCTCCCTCTGAATGAAGCAAAGGGTGTAGGGTATAAAACAGAGAAAAGGAAGGGAAATTTGCCCCCTTTGCTCTTTGCGATTGGCCCTATGCGCTTTTTAGTGGAACCCTTCCCCGGTCCGTTCCCGTTTGATCGTCGGTTTGGGTTTGGGGGTTTGCGGCGATTGTCTGTAGACCGCTTTGTCCTTGCGTAGTTCTTTGTTCAACTTTTGATTCAAATGGAGTCCTTCCAGGATAAATTCAGCGGCCGAGGCCAGTTGGGCCGGGGAATCACCCAGGCCCAGTATTTTCAGCACCTCTCTCAAGGCCGGCAGTTGTTTAAAAAAATCCTGGTATTGGACCGAAGGGGATTCGGCCGAAACCTCCATCACGGCCCCGCTGTCAAAGACCCGGATCACCGGCTCCAGATCTTCCATCCGGAAATGGCCATCGAAAATTCCCCTAATCGATCGGCGCAAGAGACGATCCACAATTTCCACTTCGGTTTGATCTTCACCGGCGTATTCAATCTCGATCTTTCCCCGCGAACTGGCGAAAACCGCCGGCAGGTCGGAAATGCGGGGCACCACCTCCGTTTCCCGAAGACGGATGGCCCTTTTATAGGCGTTAGCCAGGACACTTTCATAATTGGAAATACTCATACGCACCGAAACCCCGGAGGATTGGTTGATCTCCGGGCATTGCCGGGCCTCAAAGGTCAAGCCGGTAATGATCTCCTTGATGAAGTCCGGCACCAGTACCTTGCGGTCCGCGGCTACGGTCACCTGGGCCTCCTGTTCGACAATGGCCGTTTCGATTTCCCGTCTGGTGGGGTAGTGGGTCCGCACCTGAGAGGCATAACGATCTTTAAGGGGGGTAATAATCCGGCCTCTGTGGGTGTAATCCTCAGGGTTGGCCGTGGCTACGATCAACATATCCAGGGGCAGACGGACCTTGAAACCCTTGATCTGTACGTCCCCCTCTTCCAGGATATTGAACAGGCTGACCTGGACCTTTTCCGAGAGATCCGGCAGTTCATTGATGGCAAAAATCCCCCGGTTGGTCCGGGGAAGGAGTCCGAAATGAATGACCCGTTCATCGGAGAGATAGCGCCCCTCGGCCACCTTGATCGGGTCCACATCCCCGATCAGGTCCGATACCGAGACATCGGGAGTGGCCAGTTTCTCCCCGAATCGATCCTCTCTGGGCACCCAGACGATGGGGAGGCGGTCCCCCATTTCCACGGCCCGGATCCGGCATTCGTGGCAGATGGGGGCAAAGGGGTTGTCCAGAATTTCACAGCCCTCTATAGCCGGGATCCACTGGTCAAGAAGCTGGACCATGCTCCGTATCAACCGGCTTTTGGCCTGTCCCCGTTCCCCCAGGATGAGGATGTCATGCCCGGAAAGGAGGGCATTCTCCACTTCCGGAATGACGGTCTCTTCGTAACCGAGAATCCGTGGGAAAAGCGTTTCCCCGGCGGTCATCTTGACCACCATATTTTCCAGGATTTCCTGTTTGACCGAGCGGTGACGCCACCCGGAGGCCCGCAATTCGCCTAAGGTTTGACTCTTATTCACAATGCTGATTCTCCCTTCGATCTTTCCGTTTGAATTTTGATGGTGATCGTGAAAAAAATGGTAGGGTTTATTTTATAAATCAAATTTTTACCCGAACTCGTATTGCACAATCCGCTTAAATTATAGTATACCTTCTCCTCCGGTTTGTCAAAAAAGTATACTGAGGCACTCCTGTAGTGACCCTATACCGATCAACTCCATCCCCTCGGTCTTGGCCACCTGCTCCAGGTTGTTTTTGGGCAGCAAACAGCGGGTGAATCCGAGCTTCTGCGCTTCTTTGACCCGCACCAGAGATTGGCTTACGGCCCGTATCTCCCCGGTCAGCCCCACTTCCCCGAATAGCACTGTTTGGGCAGAAATGGGCCGGTCTAAAAAGCTTCCGGATAAAACCGCAGCAACGCCTAAATCCACAGCCGGTTCATCGATGCGAATCCCCCCGGCCACATTTAAAAAAATATCCTGATTCAGCAGATTCAGTCCGGCCTTTTTTTCCAGAACAGCCACCAGCAGGGAAACCCGGTTTGGGTCTACCCCCATGGCCGTCCGCCGGGGCACACCAAAATTGGTCTGACTGACTAAGGCCTGAACTTCCACCAGGATGGGGCGGGAGCCTTCCAGGCTGGGAACGACCACCGAGCCGGCCACGTTCAAAGGGCGTTCGGAAAGAAAAAGCAGGGAAGGGTCCTTGACCTCCTCCAGCCCGGTGTCTTTCATTTCCAAGACCCCGATTTCATTGGTTGAACCGAAGCGGTTTTTTACCGCCCTTAAAATACGAAAGGCATGCCCCCGTTCCCCTTCAAAATAGAGGACCGTATCCACCATATGCTCCAGGACCCTGGGACCGGCAATAATCCCTTCCTTAGTCACATGACCGATTAGAAACAGAGAAGTATCCCACTTCTTGGCCCAGACCATCAGCCGTCCGGCACTTTCCCGGACCTGGGAAACACTGCCTGGGGCGGAGCTGATCTCTCCTGAAAAAATGGTTTGTATGGAATCAACAGCCACAAAGCGAGGCTGATATTCCTTCAGGATTTTGAAAACGGCATCCAAAGAGGTCTCGGAGACGACCAGGACCTGGCTCTGCCCTGCCCCCAGCCTTTCGCCCCGCATCTTGATCTGCTGGGCCGATTCCTCACCGGAGATATAGAGGCATTTATGACCTTTTCCGGCCAGTCGGTCTAAAACCTGAAGAATCAGTGTTGATTTTCCGATACCCGGATCCCCTCCTACTAAAATGGCCGAGCCGGGCACCACCCCTCCCCCGAGGACCCGGTCCAGTTCCGGGGTCCCGATCCGATGACGTAACTCCCCCTGACCGGAAATTTCTTTTAAAGGTTGGGGGGCCGATTTCCTCCCCGGTCCTTCCTCCCAGGGATGAGGCGCGGCCGAGGCGGAAAGGCTTTCCTCCACCAGGGTGTTCCAGTTTCCACAATCCGGACAGCGGCCTAACCATTTGGGGCTCTGAAACCCGCAGGACTGGCAGGCAAAAAAGGTTTTATCGGTTTTCATAGTACCCCTATTGTAAGGGAAAAAAAAATAACTTCCAGAACTTATTGCACACCTGAACTTTAATTTTTCTAACCGGATAATAACATTAATACTTTATTGGTTCCCCTCCGGGGTTTCCCCCACTTTGGTACAAGTATCGTCCCCGGATTGATCCTTAGTGCCTTAAGAATAGAATTCTACGCAAATTGGATAGAATTTATTCTAAAATGGGAATTTACCCGGACCGAATGAGGTATTTTCGGAATTCCGTTTTTGTTCCGGCTGGTCCGGGTTGGGGTTCAGGCTTAAAAAAAATATAGATTGACAAATTATAAGATTTTCTTATATATTACTTTTTTTATAAGCGGGCATAGCTCAGCTGGTAGAGTACAAGCTTCCCAAGCTTGGTGTCGCGGGTTCGAATCCCGTTGCCCGCTCCATAACGATGTTTTCGTTGTTGTTCCCTTTTTGAGGCGGGTCCCGGTTTTCTATCTGGAAAGGCCTGGACCATGACTTCGATTTGCGGATGAGTTGATATTTTTTTGGGCAGTAGCGGCATAATATCAATTTTATTTTCTGCGTTACGAAGTGGGCCTCGGCCCATTTTTTTTTGTGTTTTCAATAACTATGAGCATTAGTGCCAAAGTCGACCTGGATCGTCTGGAGCAGACCGTGGAGGCCCTTCTATCGGCTGAAGGGAAAGAGCTGGTCGATCTGGAGTTCCGAAGGGAAGCCCGGGGTTGGGTATTGCGGATTTTTATGGATAAACCGGGGGGGGTGACCCTGGATGACTGCGCTGAAATCAGCCGGGAAATGGGCGATCAGATTGAGGTGGAAGCGTTAATCCCCCATTCTTACCTCTTGGAGGTTTCCTCCCCCGGTCTGGACCGGCCTCTAAAAAAAGAAAAAGATTTTCAGCGCAGTATCGGAAAATTAATTCAACTTTCAACCACCCTGCCGGTTCAGGGGCAGTCCTTTTTCAAGGGGGTCCTCTTGGAATATAAGGTTTCGGACCGACTGCTTCTGGCCGGAACCCAAAAAACCTGGGAAATTCCGGCCGGCCTGGTGACCAAGGCCCGGCTGGTTTTTGAAGGTTGAGCCGTTTTTTCCAAAACCCGGAGTGGTAGGACAGGATTGTAGAACCCTTTTTAAATTCAAGGAGTCAACACCATGGGTTTGATTCAAAAAAAAGAAAAAGAAGCCGCAGCTATTCCTCCAATGGAATTGAAGCGGGTGATTGATCAGGTCAGCAGGGATAAAGGCATTAATAAGGAAGTTCTGATCTCCACCCTGGTTGAAGCCATCGCTTCGGCGGCCAAAAAAAAACTGGGACTGAAAACGGAAATTGAAGTCAACTATAACGACGACTTGGGAGAGATCGAGGTTTTTGAATTCAAGGAAGTAGCGGAAAAGATCAAAGACCCCCAAACCCAGATCACCCTGGAAGAAGGGAAAAAGCTGGACCCTGAATGTGAGGTCGGTGACAGTTTAGGCATAAAGATGGAAACCAGCTCCTTCGGACGTATAGCCGCCCAATCAGCCAAACAGGTCATCATTCAGCGCATGAAAGATGTAGAACGCGATATCGTCTTTGAAGACTTCAAGGACCGCAAGGGCGAGGTCATCAACGGAGTCATCCAGCGTTTGGACAAGGGGGCGGCGGTCATCAATCTGGGAAGGACCGAGGCCATCCTGCCCATCCCCGAACAAATCCCCACCGAGACCTATCGGCAGGGTGACCGGGTGCGGGCCTATGTACTGGAAGTGAAAAAAATCAGCAAGGGGCCCCAGATCATCCTTTCCCGCACCCACCCCCAATTTTTGGCCGCCCTTTTTGAAATGGAGGTCCCGGAAATTTCCCAGAAGATCGTCAGGATCGTCAATGTCGTCCGGGAACCAGGGAGCCGCTCCAAAATTTCCGTGGTCAGTGAAGACAAGGATGTCGATCCGGTGGGGGCCTGTGTGGGTGTGAAGGGCAACCGGGTCCAATATGTGGTCCAGGAGTTGAAAGGGGAAAAGATTGATATCATCTCCTGG
This sequence comes from Thermodesulfobacteriota bacterium, assembly GCA_040755035.1. Classification (GTDB taxonomy): domain Bacteria; phylum Desulfobacterota; class RBG-13-43-22; order RBG-13-43-22; family RBG-13-43-22; genus RBG-13-43-22. The sequence continues at coordinate 26,347 of JBFMBU010000300.1, read as the reverse complement.
AACCCGGATCCGGCCAAATATATCTGCAACGCCTTGGCCCCGGCAGAGATTATCCGGGTGATCATAGACGAGGTCAACCGTTCCATGGAAGTGGTGGTACCGGACGAACAGTTGTCTCTGGCTATCGGAAAGAGGGGACAAAACGTCCGTTTGGCTTCCCGTCTCACCGGCTGGAAAATCGACGTCAAAAGCGAATCCAAATACACCAAATCCATGCGCGATGGATATCAATCCCTGTTGCAGATCACCGGGGTGGGCGAAGCCACAGCGGACGCCTTATATAATGCCGGTTTCGGCTCGGCCAAAGAAGTGGCCGATTCCAGCATCGAGGAGTTGACTCAGATCTCCGGAATTACCATAAAAAAAGCGGAAAAAATATTGGAAGCGGCCAATGACTTTCTGAAGATCGCCCAACCCAAAGACACCTCCGCCGCCGAACAGGCAGCAGGGGAAGAAGAATCGTCTGCGATGAAGGGCATGGAAGAAATGCCCCCGGTCAAGGAAGAGGGGCCTGTTGAATGACCACCCTGATCAGGCAGAGGACTTGTCGGGCCTGTCGAAAAAAAAAGGATAAAACAGCTTTGCTACGACTGACCATTCAAAGAAATAATGTATTGGAGGCCGATCCCGATCAGTTTGAACCCGGGAGAGGCTGGTATTTATGCCGGGAGGGAACCTGCCTGCGTTGCTTGGAGACCACCAAAGGCCGGCAAAAATGTTTCGGCCGGGAGGTGGAGATCGGTCCGGTTTTACACCAACTATTAACGAATGCACCGGCAGGGGGTGACCATGGCCACTAAAATGAGAGTCTATGAATTAGCCAAAGAACTGCAAATGGAGAACAAGGCCCTGGTGGATCTCCTTCATGAGCTGGGGATGGAGGTCAAAAGTGTCTCATCCTCCTTGACTGACGAACAAGTTTCCTTGATCAAAGGTCATTTAAAAGGCACGAAATCTTTGGTGGTTGAGGAACAACGAATCAAATCCACGGTTATCCGCCGTCGGAAAAAGATCGTTGAGGTCGAACCGGAACCCGAACCCATACCGGAACCGGCAGTAACGACCCCGCTCGTTCCTGCGCCGGAGCCACTGCCAGAGCCGGTTACCGAAAAGGAACCGGAGGGAAAGCCGCTTGATCGGAAAGAGATTAAGCAAGAGGCCCTAACGGCTGAGGTGGAACAAAAAACAGCCGAAGAAATTGAAACAGAAATCAGCCCACCCGAGGCCGTGGCCAAACTACCCTTAGTCAAACCACCGAAGGCACCTAAAGAAACACCGGCCCGGGTGATTCGTCGGGCAGAACCGCCGGCCCGGGTGATCCGACCTGCGGAACCGGTCGCCAAACCCTTTCCCCCGTCCAAGCCTCCTACCCCCCCGGTTCAAGCCGAAGAGGTCAAAGTCGAAAAAGGAGAAAAGGAACCCACCAAGGACAAACCGGTCCTGAAGAAAAAACCGAAAACAGGAAAAGTTACCGCTGAGGAAGAAGCGGCCAAGGCCAAGATCTTCAAAAAGAAAAGAGAGGTCTTCGAACGGGCTGACCTATACGATGATTCGGGAAAGGAAGGCCGGGCTTACCGGGCCGGTAAGGGGGGGAAGACCCAAACAAAAAAATTCAAAAAAACAGAAATCACCGTCCCCAAGGCCATCAAACGCCGCTTAAAGATCTCCGAAGCCATCAATATCGGCGAATTGGCCAAACGCATGGGGATTAAATCAGGAGAACTTATTAAAAAAATGATCGCCCTGGGACTCATGGTCACCTTAAACCAATCCGTGGATTTTGACACCGCGGCCCTGGCCGCCGCCGAATTCGGATTTGAAGCGGAAAAGGTCCATCTGGAAGAAGAACAAATATTGAAATTGCATACCGACCTTCAGGAAGAACTTCAGACCCGTCCTCCGGTGGTGACCATCATGGGCCATGTGGATCACGGGAAAACCTCCCTTCTGGATGTGATCCGGAAAACCAATGTCACCGCCGGCGAGGCGGGAGGAATCACTCAACACATCGGTGCCTACCATGTCACATTGGACAAGGGGGAGATCGTCTTCCTGGATACGCCGGGTCATGAGGCCTTTACGGCCATGAGGGCTCGAGGAGCCAAGGTTACCGACATCGTCATTCTGGTGGTGGCGGCGGATGACGGGATGATGCAACAGACCAAGGAAGCCATTGATCATGCTCGTGCCGCCGGCGTCCCTCTGATCGTAGCCGTCAATAAAATCGATAAACCTAACGCCAATCCGGACCGGGTCAAGAGACAGCTGGCCGAATATGGCTTGGCCCCTGAGGAATGGGGCGGAGAGACGATTTTTGCCGAGGTTTCGGCCAAAACCGGGAGCGGCGTGGATAATCTTCTGGAACTCATTCTCCTCCAGGCCGAGGTCTTGGAGTTAAAAGCCAATCCCAACAAACTGGCGGTGGGCCGGATCATCGAGGCCCGACTGGATAAAGGAAGGGGGCCTATCGCCACCGTCCTCATCTCCGGCGGACGGTTAAAGACTGGCGATCCTTTCGTCTGCGGAATTCAATACGGCAAAGTCAGGGCCATGTATAACGACTGGGGCCAAAAAGTGGACTTGGCCTTGCCCTCCATCCCGGTGGAAGTCCATGGGTTCAGCGGTGTTCCTTTGGCCGGGGACGAGTTTGTGGTTTGTGAGGATGAAAAAACAGCCCGTCAAATCGGAGAGGCCCGTTTACAGAAAAAACGGGAGGCTGAGCTTTCCAAGACCAGCAAGATCACCCTGGAAAAACTTTATGAACAGATCCAGGAAGGTCAGATCAAGGAACTGAACATCATACTCAAGGCCGATGTTCAGGGGTCGATTGAGGCCATCAGCGAAGCCTTGAATAAATTGAGCACTTCGGCCATCAAGGTCAACATCATCCACAGCTCACCAGGGATCATCACCGAGACGGACATCATGTTGGCCTCCGCCTCCAAGGCCATTATTATCGGATTCAACGTCCGCCCCAATCACAAAGTCCAGGAACTGGGAGAGCAGGAACAGGTGGATGTGCGTTTTTACGATATCATCTATCAACTCGTTTCCGACATCAAAGACGCCATGGTGGGGATGTTGGAGCCTATACATAAAGAGGTGGTTCAAGGCCACGCCGAAATCCGGGAGATCTTTCATGTACCCCGGGTGGGGGCCATCGCCGGCAGTTTCGTAACCGACGGATCCATTGAAAGAAACGCCAAGGCCCGGCTATTAAGGGATCAGGTCGTGATGTACGACGGCCGGATCGCCTCCTTGAGACGGATCAAAGATGACGTTAAGGAAGTGGCTGCCGGTTACGAATGCGGCATCAGACTGGAGGACTACAACGATCTCAAGGTGGGAGATGTGGTTGAGGCCTACCTTCTGGAAGAAGTGAAACCGGAACTGTAAGCCGAAAAATCGTTAAACCCATGGTCATCGGGATACTGGAAATCATTCTTTATCTGCCCGAGTCCCATTCGTTGAAGGACAAACGTCAGGTCGTTAAAAGCCTCAAAGATAAGGTCCACCAGCGTTTTAATGTGGCCATCGCCGAGGTGGATGACCTGGACCTGTGGCAAAAGGCCTCTTTAGCGGTCATCAGTGTCGGTAATGACCGACGGCAGGTCAACGGACGCTTGGACCAGGTTATCAATTTCATCGAGCGGCAGCAGGTCGCCGTTGATATGGATACCCAGATAGAGTTGTTGGACTACTGATCGACCTAAGAAACGGGGAGAGGCTTAATTCAAGGATATAAGTTCGGAATAACCTCTCACTACACCGAACTCCGAACGTAAGTAAAAATTTTCGGGCATCAAGAAAAAGATAATGCGGTCTAACGCTATAAAACCCAAAAGGACGATGCAAGTCGGGGGATTGATTCAACAGGAAATCTCCGAACTGCTGGTCCGGAAAATCAAAGACCCCCGCTTGGAGCTGGTGACCATCACCGGTGTCGATGTTTCCCCTGACCTGAAACTGGCCAGGGTCTATTACAGCCGTTTCGGTGGTGCCGAGGATATACTTCGAGGGCGGGAGGGATTGGAAAGGGCCTCGGGATTCATAAAAAGGGAATTGGGCCGACGATTGCAGCTTCGCCGGGTCCCCGAGTTGGAATTTATCCATGATGCGTCCTTTGATTATGGGAACCGGATCGACTCCATTTTAAAGGGATTGTTTCCGGCGGAAGAACCCCTGGAATCATGATCGCCCTGAAAAAAGCTGCCCCCTTTCCCGGCCTTTCCGGTTCCTCCTCCGGGGAGGGAATCGTGGTGGTGGACAAACCGGCGGGGATGACCTCTAACCGGGTCATACAAATCCTGCGCAAAATTACGGGGATGCAAAAGATGGGCTATCTGGGCACCCTGGACCCGATCGCCACCGGCGTTTTACCGGTTTGTATCGGCTGGGCGACAAAAATCATCCCCTTTATCCCCGATCACCCTAAAGGCTACCGGGCGGTTATGGTCCTGGGGAAAAAGACCGATACCCAGGACGCCACCGGGCAGGTGATCAGCTCCACCCAAGACAGGCTGCCTGACCGGGAACAGATCGAGGAGGCTTTTAAGGAATTCATCGGACCCCAGGAACAGGTCCCACCGTCTTATTCGGCCCTTAAATACAAAGGGAAGCCCTTATACCATTGGGCTAGAAAAGGAATCCCGATAATCAAGCCTCCCAGACGGATAGTCATTGACTCCATAACCATCATGGATTGGGAGGAAGAAAAGGTGACTTTTGAGGTCTTTTGTTCGCCGGGAACCTATATCCGGACCCTATGCCAGGATGTCGGAGACCGCCTGGGATGCGGCGCCCATATGGGAGAGCTTCAAAGGATCCAGAGCGGCCCTTTTATCCTGGCCCAGGCCGTCACTCTGGAAAGGCTGCAACAGGGCTGGCCAGCGGGAAAAATCGAGGACTTTAAAATCCCTTTGGAACGGATCTTAGCCCACCTCCCTCAGATCTGGGTGGAGGGGGAATGGAAAGAAAAGATCAAACAAGGGCGATTTCTGACGCAGGAACAGGGGATTTCCCCCTGGCCCCAGGTAGAACCGGGGATACCTGTTTGCATCAAAGGTCCCCAGGATGAATTATGGGCCATCTATCAGAGAGAAGAGGCTTCCAAGTCGGTTTTTAAGCCGGTGAGGGTGATTATTTGATCAACAAAGAGAAGGACATTTATTTCTTTTAAGGAGGTACATCGTGGGATTATATGCGGAACAAAAAAAGGAAATTCTGGGCAAATTCGGGGTACACCCCACAGACACCGGTTCCCCAGAGATTCAAATCGCCTTGCTGAGTGAACGGATCAAATATCTGACGGAACACTTTAAAACCCATCAGAAGGACCACCACTCCAGACGGGGACTGCTTAAACTGGTCGGCCAGCGAAAACGCATGTTGAGTTATTTAAAAAAGAAAGATGCCGAACGTTATCGAACCCTCATACAGGAATTGGGTATTCGGAAATAAGGCCTTGAGCCTTCCCAATTAAAGGAGCATATAGTAATGGTTAATGCAGTGACAACCGAAATAAGTGGCAGGACCTTGCGTATCGAAACCGGCCGGGTAGCCAAACAGGCCAGTGGAGCCGTCTTGGTTCAATACGGGGAGACCATTGTTCTGGTCACCGTGGTTTCTTCCAACGAACTGCGGGAGGGTATTGATTTTCTCCCCCTGACCGTGGATTACCAGGAAATGGCTTACGCCGCCGGACGCATCCCGGGCAGCTTCTTCCGCCGGGAAGTCGGACGTCCCAGTGAAAAGGAAACCTTGACCTCCCGTCTCATCGACCGGCCTCTCCGTCCCCTTTTTCCCAAAGGCTATCGCAATGAGACCCAAGTCATTGCCACGGTCCTCTCCGTGGACCAGGAAAATGATCCCGACGTCCTGGCCATGGTCGGGGCTTCAGCCGCTTTGGAGGTCTCGGATATCCCTTTTGACGGTCCCATAGCCGGGATCCGGGTGGGCCGGGTGAATGGAGAATTGATTTTAAATCCCACCGGTTCTCAACTGGAGGACAGTGACATCAACTTGATCGTGGCCGGCACCCGCGAAGCCGTGGTTATGGTGGAGGGGGGGGCCAAGGAAGTCCCCGAAGAGGATTTGGTTCGAGCTGTTTTTTTCGGCCATGAGGGAATTCAGCGCATCATCGACATCCAGAAAGAACTAGGCCGGTTGATCGGAAAAAGCAAAAAGATATTCCCGGCCCCGGTTGAGGACGAAGGACTCAAGACTCAGGTATTCCATCTGGCTCGGACCTCATTCCAGGAGGCCTTATCTTTATCCGGAAAAATTGAACGCCAGAACCGCATCCACACCATCCGGGAGGAACTGGTCCTGTCCCTGACCCAGGAAAACCCTGAGTGTAAAAAAGAGGTCTTGAAGTTCTTTGAAGATCTGGAGCGACGGTTAATCCGGGACATGATCGTCCGGGATAAAACCAGGATCGGCGGCCGGACCTATAACCAGGTACGCCCTATTAGCTGTGAAGTTGGGGTATTGCCCCGGACCCATGGTTCCGCCCTCTTCACCAGGGGAGAAACGCAAGCCTTGGCCGTGACCACTTTGGGAACTTCATCGGATGAACAACGCATTGATTCCTTGAATGGGGAATCCTTCAAATCCTTTATGCTGCATTATAATTTCCCGCCTTTTTCCGTTGGGGAGGCCCGGATGCTGCGCGGTCCCGGCCGTCGGGAAATCGGTCACGGGGCTCTGGCCGAAAGGGCCTTGAAACCCATGCTGCCGACCAATGAAGATTTTCCTTATACCATTCGCATTGTCTCGGAGATTTTAGAATCCAACGGCTCCTCCTCTATGGCTACAGTTTGCGGGGCCAGCCTTTCCCTGATGGATGCCGGCGTGCCCATCCGATCCCACGTGGCCGGAGTGGCCATGGGATTGATTATCGAGGAAGGAGAAGTGGTGATCCTGACCGACATTCTCGGAGATGAGGACCATTGCGGTGATATGGACTTTAAAGTCACCGGGACCGAACAGGGGGTTACGGCCCTGCAGATGGACATCAAGATCCAAGGGGTGACCCAGGAAATTATGGGCCAGGCCCTTCGTCAGGCAAAAGAGGGCCGTTTGTCCATCCTCCAGATCATGAACCAGGCCATCCGGGAACCCCGGAACAGCATATCCGACTATGCCCCTAAGATCACCACCATTGAAATCAATCCGGAAAAAATCCGGGAGGTGATCGGCCCGGGCGGCAAGGTCATTCGGGCCATCGTCGCCGAAACCGGGGCCAAAATCGAGGTGGAGGATTCGGGAAAGGTGGTCATCGCCTCCTCGGACAGCAAGGGTGTCGACCGGGCCATTGCCATGATCAAAGAGATCGTTCAGGAAGTGGAAATCGGCCAGCTCTATATGGGTAAGGTGATCAAGATCATGGACTTCGGGGCCTTTGTCGAAATCCTGCCCGGAACCGAAGGGTTGATTCATATCTCCCAGTTGGATAATCACCATGTCAAGAAAGTGACCGATGTGATCAAAGAAGGCGACGAGGTTCTGGTCAAGGTCCTGGAGGTCGACCGCCAGGGCAAGATCAGACTAAGCCGCAAAGCCGCCCTGGGCCAAACCCTGCCTCCCCGATGAGGACGATGATCAATAAAACCGTTTTACCCAACGGCCTTCGCCTCCTCACCGAGACCTTGCCTTATTTATATTCGGTTTCGGTGGGGATCTGGGTGGACGTCGGCTCCCGCGATGAAAAACCGGAGGAAAACGGCATTTCCCATTTCATCGAACATATGATCTTCAAGGGCACGCCGAGGCGTTCGGCCTTGGACATCGCCAAGGAGATGGACGCCATCGGCGGATTGTCCAATGCCTTCACCTCCAAAGAACAGACCTGTTACTACACCCGGGTCCTGGAAAGCCACCTGGAACAGGGAGTGGATATCCTTCTGGATATCTTCCTTAACTCCCTTTTTGACCCGGAGGAACTGGAGAGGGAACGTCAGGTGGTGCTGCAGGAGATCAGCATGGTCGAAGACACACCGGATGAATACGCCCATGTCCTGTTGAGTGAAACGGCCTATCAGGGAAACCCCCTGGCTCGGCCCATCCTGGGAACGCCGCAAACCGTTCAGACCATCGATCAGGAGAAAATCCTTTCCTATTTAGAGCGCTCCTATGGTCCGGAAAAAATTGTCGTAGCCGCCGCCGGAAAGGTGGAGCACCAGTCCTTTGTTGATCTGGTAGCTCCCCAGCTCAGCGGGATGCAATCCAAGGGACCCCAAAACCTCCGGCACCCTTCCGGGCTGCATTCCCAAACCAGGACCGTGTCCAAGGACCTGGAACAGGTCCATGTGGCCTGGGCCGCTCCGGCCCCGGCAGAGGATGATCCCCGCCGCTATGTCAGCACCCTATTGAATGTCATCATGGGCGGGAATATGAGTTCCCGTCTCTTTCAGGAGGTGCGGGAGAAAAGGGGGCTGGCTTACTCCATCTATTCCTTTCTCTCCGCTTATCGCCAGGCCGGCCTGTGGGGGATCTACACCGCCGTAGCCCGTGAGACCCTCTCCCAGGCCTTGGAAGTCATCAGCGGAGAACTGCGAAAAATTAAAAAGGGAGAACTCCCGGATTCTGAACTTACCGCCGCCAGAGAATTCGTCAAGGGAGGAATCCTGCTGGGGGCGGAAAGCAGCGACAACCGCATGACCCGCCTGGCCAAGAATGAGCTGACCTTCGGACGCGATATTCCCTTTGAAGAGGTCCTGGAGTCACTGAACAAGGTAACGGCTGACGAGGTAACCGGATTGGCTGAAGAAATCCTCCAAGGGGGAAACTATGCCCTGGTATCCCTGGGACCGGTCGATGAATCCGATCTCCCTTCCCCGGCCATCGACCTATGACCCCCGTCCTGATCCTCAAGATCCGCCGTCTGCATCCGGAAAAAGACCGGGACCTGGCCATTCCTGAATACATGAGCCCCCAGGCTTCCGGACTGGACCTGCCGGCCGCGGTGGAGGCGGACCTGACCCTCAATCCCGGAGAAATCCGCTTGATCCCCACCGGCCTGGCCCTGGCCATTCCCCCAGGCTTTGAAGGGCAAATAAGGCCTCGAAGCGGGCTGGCCCTCAAACACGGACTGACCTTGATCAATTCCCCGGGGACCATTGATTCCGATTACCGGGGGGAGATCGGGCTGGCCATGGTCAATCTTGGTTCTAAACCTTATACCATCCGCCGCGGGGACCGTCTGGCTCAGTTGGTGATCCACAAGGTTTATCAGGCCGAAATCCGTTTGGTCGAAGAATTGGAATCCACCGACCGGGCCGACGGCGGTTTCGGCCACAGTGGGATGTGATCCCACCGGCTTCAGTCTTTCAAGGCCGGGCAATTCCTAACCTCCCGATTTTCATCCCCCCATTTCCTCCCTTTGCCTTCACCGGACCTACGGCAAAAATAGTAACATGCTTTTTCGGAAATTATAAATCGGACCAGAAAACCTTTTGACAAATCCTTGGTTTTTTATGATAAAGTATCCACAGGTTGGAATATTGGTTGCCGGCGGCGACCTTCCTGATGAGGCCGCTTTTTTTGTAAGGAGGACAAGGATTCAACTGACCCTGGATCAATTCAAAGCCCTGGCCTTCCGAATCCTTAAGGAAATTCCAGGGAACTTCCTGGAAAAATTGGAAAACGTTGAGATTATCGTCGAAGATACCCCCGGGCCGGAGGTGAGGGAAGAACTGGGTTTAGAGGACCAGGATCTGCTTTTCGGACTTTATCGGGGGGTCCCCCGATCGGGAAAAAGTTTTTTCCAGGGTAGTACCCTCCCGGACCGCATCACCCTTTTCCGTCTGCCCATCCTCTCCGTTGCCCAGACCAAGGAGGAGGTGGGAGAACAGATTAAAAAAACATTGATCCATGAAATAGCCCATCACTTCGGTTTTAGCGAATCACGGATCAGAGAAATGGGTTATTGAAGGGATCTAAAAAGGATTTAAGCAAGAAAGATTGAATTCTAAATTGGGAAGGTACTCTTTCAAAAACTGCACAGAACAACGATAGAGGAGGACGCTTGAATGCAGATACTTGCTTTTAATGGAAGCCCCCGCAAGAACGGGAATACCTCGGCCATCCTTAAGGCCATGCTTAAAGGGGCTAAGGCGGAAGGGGCCAAAACAAAAGAAATCCGCTTACATGACATCGATCTGAAAGGATGCCTGGGGTGCCTGTCCTGCCGGAAAAATCCGGGGAAATGTAAGCAACAGGACGACTTGAGTCCTTATCTGGAAGCGATCAAAACTTGTGACGGGGTCATCTTCGGCACCCCCATTTATATGTACCATGTCACCGGACAGATGAAAATCTTTATCGATCGCTGTTATTCTCTTTACATCAGCAAACCCGACGGTTCCGGTTACGATTCGGCCGTCCCGGCCGGGAAGCGGTTCGCCCTGGTCACCTCCCAGGGTCACCCCGATGTGGAACGGTTTCAAAAACCGATTCGTTGGCTGACCGGCATGACCGGTACCGGTCTGGGAATGATCGAAGTAGGTCGGATTATCCAGGGCAACAGCCACCTGGCCCCGGCCAGATTGGACGAGGATCTGTTGCAAAAGGCCTTTAACATCGGCCGGAGACTGGTAAAAGGGAAATAGAGAGTGTCCATCCGGAAATGGTAATTTCCGGATGGACACCCCTGGATTTTGTTTGTTGCATTTTCCAGAAACCCTTTAGATTAAAGGTTTCTGGCCGGAGAGAATAGCCGGAAAATGTGTATTCTCATCCGGTCACTTTCAGCGACCTTTTTATAGGTCCCCCTACGGGAACCGGCCGGAAAAATTTTTTCCGGATGATACCTAATGCACGGCTTCCACGATCGTCGTCGCCCCTAAGCCGCCACCGATTTGCCTGGTCATTCGCTCTACGCCGAAGGTAATACCGTTATCTTTAGACAGCCCTTAAACTGATTTCAAGTTGGTTGGGTGCAGTCAGACTGAAACAACTTGCTGACGGCCGGCTGTTTCCACTAAACCGGGGGCGCGTATTTTTTTATGACTTGACTCATATGAATAATATGATAAGTATAATATTTGCAATGACTTATTATTACGATTCTTGAAAAAACTAAAGCAGGGGGGAACAGATGAATCCGAATATTTTCAGGGAATATGATATCAGGGCCGTGGTCGGGAAAGAACTAACCTTGGAGGAGGTACAAACCTTAGGGCGGGCCATAGGTACTTATCTGGGGCAGGCCGGTAAAAAAACCATCACCCTCGGTCGGGACGGTAGAATCACCTCTCCGGCCTTTCGCGATCATCTCTTAGAGGGTTTGCTCTCCACAGGTTGTCAAGTGATCGATATCGGGATTTGTCCGACACCTTTGCTCTACTTTTCTATCCGTCACCTGAAAACTGAAGGCGGTGTTATGATTACAGCCAGTCATAACCCTCAAGAATACAACGGTTTTAAAATCTGCAGCGGACCGGACACCATCTTCGGCGCTGAAATTCAACTCCTGCGGCGGATCGCCGAGGAAGGAGGTTTTATTTCCGGAAAAGGGTCGCTGCGTGAAGAAAACGTACTGCCGGCCTATCAGGAATATGTCTTAAAGGACATTCAACTGCCTCAATCCTTGCGGGTCGGTTTAGACGGAGGGAACGGCACCGGCGGCTGGATGGCCTTGCCCATTTTACAAAAGCTGGGATGCCAGGTCTTTGATTTATATTGCGACATCGATGGAACCTTTCCTAATCATGAACCGGATCCGACTATTCCAGCCAATTTAAAAGAACTGATTGCCCTGGTGCAGCGGGACGGTCTAGATCTCGGATTGGCCTATGACGGAGATGGTGACCGCCTGGGCGTTATTGATCATGAAGGAAATATCGTTTGGGGAGACCAGTTAATGATCCTCTTTGCCCGTGACATCCTCCAGAAACGGCCTGGGGCCACCTTTATCGCTGAGGTAAAATGTTCTCAAAACTTATATGATGACATTTCCGCCAGGGGAGGCGGGGTCATCATGTGGAAAACCGGGCATTCCCTGATCAAGCAGAAGATGAAAGAGGTCAAGGCCGTACTGGCCGGAGAAATGAGCGGCCATCTCTTCTTTGCCGACCGCTATTTTGGGTTTGATGACGCGATCTATGCCTCCTTGCGACTCCTGGAAATACTATCCGGCACCGGATTGAAAATCCCTGATCTTCTTTCCGGACTTCCCCCCACCTATTCCACCCCTGAGATCCGGGTGGAAATCCCGGAGGAGATAAAATTTCAAGTCGTTGAATCGGTTAAGCAAATGTTGGCTCAAACGCATACCATCATTGATGTGGATGGGGTCCGGGTCACCTTTAAGGATGGTTGGGGATTGATCCGAGCCTCCAACACCCAGCCGGTTTTGGTCTTGCGTTTTGAGGCTCAAACCGAAAAACGACTCAAAGAAATCCAAAATGAAATTGAAAAGGCCTTGGATCAGGCAAAAAAAGTTTTTATCAAGTAACCGTCCAGAACCAGAATGATTTTTAGCTAAATAATCGTTCCGTGCGCTGTCTAAGCCCATACGCTACGTTTATGATTTGAAAACCCTTGTTCCCTTCCGTTGTTCTTTTATCCGATCTGGAACAAAAAAGAAATTTTGGAACTTTAAGGCAAAGGACCTTCAAAAAAGAAAGAAAAACACAGAAAACGGAAGATCAGGAAAAACGACCCTCATGACCCATGAAGCGTTTACGGTTCTAACTATTTAACTTCCTGACAAATAGTTATTTTCGCCTAATAGAAAATGTTTTTGATAAGTTAGCGTAGGGAATCTTCTTTAAACCTGAAGGAAAGGCCCTATTGAGCCTTCAGAAGTGCGTCCTTAGGTCTAACTATCAAAACCCTTCATTTCGGTTTGACAGCCGCCTGATCCTGAGATAAACCATCCTCCATCCAACCTACAGGGTTCTTCTTTTTTGAACCCTTCTATATAGTCTTTAGCGGAAAACGGGACGACAATTTCCCGGGGTTTCTTTATTAGGGGATTTGAATTTTGTTCAGGCGCAAGACTGTTAACTTTTTTCAAAACACCGGAACCTTAATCGTAATCCTTAGATGTGGGTCCCTTTAAAAGAAAATTCTGACGGCTAAGACGCCGGCCACAGTGTCGGATAGGAAAATAATCATTACCTTTGCCCTTGGCCATATCGGAAGGGGAGAGGCTTTCCCTGGTCCTGGAGGTTTGTTTTTCCCCTATGATGGATTCAACTTGGCAAACCATTAAAGAAACCCTGCAGAATCGGATACCAGCCAGTCAGTTTCGGATGTGGATCGAACCCCTGGAACCCATGCCCTCCGGCGGACAGGAATTCCTTCTGGGTTGTCCCAATGCCTTCTTCCTGCAATGGGTCAGGGAAAGGTATTTGACACTGATTTTTGAGGCTGTTAAGGATCAGTGTCCGGGAACTCAGAACGTCGGCTTGCAGGTTTCCGCCGCCAAACCGGATTCGAGCCAGGCCGCCCCTTCCGCTCCCTCAAGGCAATATCCTTTGCCGGGATTGACAAAAACCGGCCAACTGCATCTGAACGGGGGGTTCACCTTCGATCAGTTTGTCACCGGCCCCTGTAATCATTTCGCCTACCTGGCCTCTCAGGCCATGGCCACGGGAGATAACCTGCATAATCATGCCCTGTTTCTTTTTTCCTCTTCCGGGTTGGGCAAGACCCACCTATCCCAGGCTGTTGGTCATTATCTTCACCAGCATCGGCCCCAAGTACGGGTTTTGTACCTTTCCGTAGAGGACTTCACCAATGAGATGATCCAAGCCCTGAAAACCAATTCCATGAACCATTTTAAAGATAAGTATCGGAAGAACTGTGATTTTCTGCTGTGGGAGGAACTCCATTTCTTAAGCGGAAAGGAAACGACCCAAACCGAATTGGGATACACGCTGGACACCTTGTTCAACGACAACAAAAAAATCATTTTTACCAGCTCCCTGGCCCCCAAGGACATCCCCCGTCTGGGCAGCAAACTAAAATCCAGGCTGACTTCGGCCTTGATCGGTTCCATCGACCCCCCCGATTTCGAAACCCGGTTGGGTATCGTCAAAAAGAAATCCGGTTTCCTGGGGTTTTCTCTTCCGGAAGAGGTCAAGGAATTTTTGGCCGGCAAACCTTTCAGAGACATGCGGCAACTTGAAGGGTGTCTGATCCGAATGTCGGCCCAGTCGACTCTGTTGAAGCAGAAGATGGATCTCGATCTGGCCGAAATGGTCGTCCGGGAACAACTGGAGGAAAAACAGGAAATATCCATTCAGGCCATCAAGGACCTGGTGGGGAAATACTTCCGTGTTTCTTTGGAAGAAATGACCTCACGCTCCCGAAAACGGGTGCACCTGCTTCCCAGAAACCTTTCTATTTTCTTGAGCCGTAAATATACGGACCAAACGTTAGAGGTCATTGGACAAGCCTTCAACCGGGACATCACCTCGGTCATCCATGCCGTAAACACCGTGGAAAAAGGCCTCAAAAAAAATCCCGAAATTTCAAAACAGGTCTCCTTCCTGTCCTCGCAGATCGAAGGGATACAAAATGGTTCACCTCCCCCAACCTGTCATTGATAACCCTGCCCGATCCTGGCCTGAAGTCCGTAAAACAATTAAAGGCTACAGCAAACAGATCCTAACCATGCAAAGGGATCTGACGGCCATCCCGGCCCTGGGGCCCCAAAACGGGGGGCAGGGGGAATATGCCAAGGCCCTTTACCTGGAAAAGCAGTTAAAGGCCTTGTCTCCTGAAACCTTTATGAATATCGGTTGTCCCGACCCCCGCGTCCCCCAGGGCCAACGTCCCAACCTTTTGGCCCTTTTCCCCGGCCGGGATCCTTCCCGTACAGTTTGGATTTTAAGTCATATGGATGTTGTTCCGGTAGGGGACCGGCGTTTATGGAAAAGCGATCCCTTCGAACTACTCAAAAAAGGGGATTTTCTTTTCGGCCGAGGGGTAGAGGACAACCAGCACGGTATCGTTTCTTCCTATTTCGCCCTAAAGGTCTTCAGGGAACTGAGGGTGCCTCCGGCCTTCACCGTGGGGTTGCTCTGGGTTTCCGACGAGGAGACCGGCAGCCAACGGGGACTGGAATATGTGTTGAAAAAAAAACGACGCTTATTTAAAGAAAACGACCTTATTATTGTGCCTGATGCCGGAAACCGTGAAGGAAGCTTGATCGAAGTGGCCGAAAAAAGCCTGCTCTGGGTCAAATGCACCCTCAAAGGCCGCCAGTGCCATGCCAGTCGGCCCGACCTGGGAAAGAATACCCTGCGGGGTACGGCCCGCCTGATTATGGCCCTGGAAAAATTATCGCGGCTTTTCAATAAAAAAGACCCGCGGTTCGATGTCCCTCAAAGCACCTTTGAACCCACACAGAAAGAGGCTAATGTGCCCAATGTCAATACCATCCCCGGGCAGGATGTATTCTATCTTGATTGCCGCGTCCTGCCGCAATATTCCCTGGGAGAAGTGATCGCGGCCATCAAAGCCATCACCTCTCAAGTGGAAGAAGAAACCGGGCTACGTATTAAGGTAGAGGTAGTTAACAGCATTCAGGCCCCGCCGCCTACCGAGGGGGAGGCCCCGGTGGTCCGGGCTCTGCAAAAGGCTATTGCCGCCGTTTATCACCGCCAGGCTTTTCCTCAGGGGATAGGCGGGGCCACGGTAGCCGCTTTTTTTCGTAAAGCCGGGTTGGCCGCCGCGGTCTGGTGCCGTTCTCCGGAAACAGCCCATCAGCCCAATGAATATTGTCGCCTCTCCCATCTCGTCCATGACGCCGAGGTCTTTGCCCATATTTTTTATCACGGCGGATAGGCGCCTGGAGGTCCCTTTGAACTTGGAATATCTTCCTCATTCCAGCGGCTGTTTTCTCTGTGGGGACGAAAATCCCTGTGGGGTGCAGACCCGTTTCTTTGTTCTGGGGGATTCGGTCAGAACCCGCCTCACCCTGCCTCCTCATGTGAACGGTTACCAGCAGATCGCCCACGGAGGGGTCCTGGCCGGGCTGTTGGATGAGACCATGGGCTGGGCAGCTACGGTCTTCAGTCACGGCCATCCCTTTTTTGTAACCGGAGAGTTGACGGTTAAGTACCTTCTGCCGGTCCCGGTTGGAGAAGAAATCGAAATTATCGCTCGCCTGCATAAAGACGGTCGACGGATTGTTTATTGTCAGGGGGAGGTGTTTTGTGGGGGGAAAGAATGCCTGCGGGCCAGGGGGAAATTCCTGCCCATGAGCGAAGGGGATACCGAAGCGGTTATCTCCTATTTAAAATTTGAGGGCTGCCGAAAATATTCCAACCTTTTCGGACGGGTGAAACAGGCAGGAAGGCCGCCGGTGGGAGATCAATAAGCGGGTTTAAAATTGGGCGTATTACTCGTCAGGGTATTTTCCTTAACCGTGTCTCAGGACTCTTATCCCTTAGGATATGGGTTTTATCGATCGGCGGGCGGTTTTGCTTCTGCCCTCAACGCTTCCAGTTCCTGCTGTTTTTTTATGATTTCCTCTTCCAGTTCTTCAATGACCTGCCACTGATGGGGACGCAGGGAATGAGCGGGCAAGGCCTTTTCCCGATCGGATCTTTCTTCCATCAGCCTCTCGATTTCTTTTTGTAAATCCTTTATCCTGGAATCCATCCGGGCCATCCCTTCGTATAATGTTTTTTAAAAGACTATCTTTTGTAATTCCCCCTCCAATAAATTTCACCCCAGGGATTAACGTTTTCTATCCCTTTGATACTTCGATCCGGAATGTTTGTCAAAGTAAAAGGGAGTAGAGTCCGCTCCGTGGAAAAGGAAGATCACCGAAAAAAAATTATCGCTTTGGGGAGAAAAATGTTAGGGTGGGGATATGATCCATTGGAATGGGCTGCTGATCGGATTTTTAACCCTTTATGTCTTTTTCCATGATTCCCACCCGCCGCTGCTGGAAAGGGTCCAATCCCTCCCAGGCTTTCACCGGGAAGTCCCCTGACATCGAACCGGCGATTTTGTCGGTTCCAATGATTAAGTATAAAACGACTACCGAATATAGGCTTCGGTCACATACCGGCGCATCATACGGTGGGTGTTGAAATAATAGGCGTTCTTGCCGATGGCATTCTGCATCATCTTTATCCATATCCCTCTCTCCTGGTAATACAGAGGGAGGATAATCTGCTCCAGCTTCTGATATAAATCTTCGACATCACGGGAGTCATAACTCTCGACCAGTTTAGTCTCGGTCGGAGCCGGTCCGATGGACCATCCGGTATAACCTTCGATATGTCCCTCTATCCACCACCCGTCCAGGATACTGAAATTCAAGACCCCATTGTGGGCGGCTTTCATCCCGCTGGTACCGGAGGCCTCCCTTGGTCTTAAGGGGGTATTGAGCCAGACATCGACCCCCGAAACCAGTTTTAAGGCAATCTCCATATCATAATTGGGGAGATAAACCATGGGGATCTGTTCTATTAATTTCTCCTTAAACCCGAAAATCCTTTCGATCAAGGACTTACCCGGCTGATCATTGGGGTGGGCTTTCCCGGCATAAATAATTTGCATCTTCCCTGCGCCGATGGCCATGAGCCTTTCCAGATCACTGAACAAAAGGTCGGCCCTTTTATAAGCCGTAGCCCTTCGGGCAAACCCGAAAGTCAACACCTCCGGATTCATCTCAACCCCGGTAGTTTCCCGGACAAAACCGAATAAATTTTTTTTGGCTTCCAAATGGGCCCGCCAGATTTCTTCATCGGGGACCCGACCGATACGGACAAACAATTCCGGTTCATTGGCCCAGCCGGGCAGATATTGGTCATAGAGTCTTTTAAAACTCTCACAGGTCCAGGTATAGGAATGAACCCCGTTGGTGATGGCGCTGATTTTATAGCCGGGGAACATATTTCGGGAAACCTCGCCATGTTTTTTGGCCACCCCGTTGACGAATTCGCTTAGGTTTAGGGCCAAGAGGGTCATGTTCAAGGCCTCCTGACCGGCCAGGCCTTTCAAGATATCAAAAGGGACAGGTTCACCGAGGATCTGACGAACCAAATCATAGGGAAAGCGGTCATGTCCGGCTTCCACCGGAGTATGGGTGGTAAACACACAGAGATCCTTGACCCGGTTTACATCCCAGATCAGCTTCTCGTCCCATACCTCTTCAATGGGCTTTTGAAATTTCAGCAGGAGCTCCAGGGTCAACAAACTGGCATGACCTTCATTGAGGTGGAATTTTTTTATCTCAAATCCCAGTCTTTTTAACATCCTGGCCCCGCCGATCCCTAAAACGATTTCCTGTTTCAAACGATAAGCCAGGTCCCTTCCGTACAAAAAGGAGGTGATTTCACGATCTTCCGGAGAGTTTTCTTTAATATCGGTATCAAGAAAAAATACCGGGACCTGTCCCCCGGTTAGGCTTTTTACCATATAATACCAGGCTCGGACCAAAACCGGACGGCCTTCAATCTCCACCGTAATCCTGGGGGAAAGCAGGGTCAGGAATTTCGAGGGCTCCCATAGAACCGGATGTTCTGTTTGACGCCCCCGGTCATCCAGTTCCTGCCGAAAATACCCCTTCTCGCTGAGCAAGGTGACCCCCACCATGGGAAGGTTTAGGTCAGCCCCGGATTTTATGGTATCTCCGGCTAATACGCCCAAGCCCCCGCTGTAAGTGGGGATACTGCTTTGTATCCCGATTTCCATGGAAAAATAGGCGATCATCGGTTCCTTGGTCAGTTCCATTAACAAAACGGCTTCGGGATTCATACCTTCTTTCTTTTTACCTCCAGGTTAATAGACAGTATTGGCATTTGAATTAAAAATCATAATGTTGTCAAGCTATTAATTATAACCGGATTCCCGAAACAGGAACTTATGCCACCAGGGAACCGAATCCAAGATCAGAAAAGGATTTCCGGTAGTACAGGGAAGATTTCCCCTTTGGGCAACCGTTTCAAAACCTGCCCGGTATTCGATTATTTTTCTTGCCAATATCGGCCAAATCTACTATATATTTATCTTTTAAGATATTTTTTAGAAATCTTGCAGAACAAGAGGGAAACTGGATGGGGAGCGTAGTCAAAAAAAGACGGAAAAAAATGAGGAAACACAAACATAAAAAGTTAATGCGAAAAACCCGTCATCAACGAAAGAAGAGGGGCTAACCACCCCGACCCGTTGGCGGACACCACTGCCGATCGTTCAGGCGTTTTCGCTTTGGATTTTCACTGCCATTTATTAAAAACGCTTCATTTTATTTCCGGATCCAGGCCATCCCCTCGGGTATGGCCTGTTTTTATTGGTAAGGGGTAAAATATTAAAGCTCGGATTTTAACCATTGCCGGATCGGATTCAGGCGGCGGGGCAGGTATTCAAGCCGATTTGAAGGCCATCGCTTTCTTGGGCGCCTATGGGACCTCGGTGATAACGGCCTTGACCGCCCAAAATACCCTGGGGGTCCAGGGGATATTTCCCATCCCCCCGATCTTTGTCAAGAAACAATTGACCTCGGTCCTTTCAGACATCGGAGCCGATGCCGCTAAAACAGGCATGCTTTTTACTTCTGAGGTTATCGCAACCGTTGCCGGGATGATCAAAAAATATAAAATCCTTAAACTGGTCGTTGATCCACTGATGATTTCAGAAAGTGGTCAGCGGCTCAGTAACAGAAAAGCGGTAACGGCCCTCAGGGAAAAACTTTTTCCCTTAGCCGGGTTAATAACTCCCAACCTTTCCGAGGCCTCGGTCCTGACCGGGTTTCCGGTGAGGACCCTAAGGGATATGAAAAAAGCGGCCCGGCTCCTGAAAGCCGAAACCAACGGCGGGGTTTTGATCAAAGGGGGGCATTTGGACGGCGCTGCGGTCGATCTATTTTATGATGGCCTGGTTTTTCATAAACTTACCGCTCCCCGCCTCCGGACTCCCCATACCCACGGCACCGGCTGCACCCTTTCCGCCGCTATAACCACCTTCTGGGGCCAAGATTTTTCCTTGACCGAAGCCTTAAAGAAGGCCAAACTATTTGTCACCCGCGCCATTGCCGGGGCCGAACCGATCGGACATGGGCGGGGTCCGACCAATCCTTACGCCAGGATTGACGGGATTCCAAGATCCGCAGAGGCGGCAAGAGGGAATGTTCAGATTCAGATTCGAAAAGTCTGAGGATTTATCTCTCACTTTCGATACCCACAATTTCAATACGTTTGGTTTGTAACCGAAAAATAGAATTCTAGGCAAAACCGAAAGAAGGTATTCTACAAACGGAATTTATCCCGGACCGGATGAGGAATTTTCGGATCTCTCCTTTTGGTTGCGGCCGCTCCGGGTTGGATCGTAGGGTGTTAAGCCTTGGAGAGTTAACTCACCTCTGATCTTTAAGTCTAATTTCATGCTCTTATTCTAGCAAGGGCCAGAGAATTTACAAAAAGGAGTAAGGTTTTGACGCAAATTGAATCCGCCCGAAAAGGTAAGGTCACCCCGGAAATGGAATGGGTGGCCCGGCAGGAGGATCTTGAAATAGAACGGATCCTCAAGGGGCTGACCGAGGGGACCCTGGTCATTCCGGCCAACAGTCAGAAAAAAAAGGATCGTCCAGTGGCCATCGGTCGAGGAACGACCATCAAAGTCAATGCCAATATCGGGACTTCGGAGGACCAGGCGGAACTGGAATTGGAACTTCAGAAACTAAAGATATGTATCGAAGCCAAAGCCGATACGGTTATGGACCTCAGCACCGGGGGAAACCTGAAGGAAATCCTGCAAACCCTTATCGCCCATTCCCCCCTCCCCCTGGGCACGGTCCCAATCTATCAGGCCGTGGTGGAAACGATCCGGGAAAAGGGGGGGATCATCCACTTAACAGCCGAGAAAATTTTCCAGGTTATTGAAAGCCAGGCTCAGGCCGGTGTGGATTTTGTCACGGTTCACTGTGGGGTGACCCTCCATTCCCTGGAAAGGTTGCAGCGTCAGGGGCGCATCACCGATATCGTCAGCCGCGGTGGGGCCTTTCTGGCCACCTGGATGGTCTATCATGGGCAGGAAAACCCCCTGTATGCAGACTACGGCCGCCTCCTTGAATTGGCCCGGAAATATGATCTGACTTTGAGTCTCGGAGATGGTTTGCGTCCCGGCTGCCTGGCCGATGCCACGGACCGGGCCCAGGTGCAGGAATTGATCCTTTTAGGCGAGTTGCGGGAGGAGGCCTTTAAAGCCGGGGTCCAGGTCATGATCGAAGGGCCGGGACATGTCCCCCTCAATCAAGTGGAAGCTAACATTCTGCTGCAGAAGCAGCTCTGCCAGGGGGCCCCGTTCTATGTCTTGGGGCCTCTGGTGACCGATATCGCCGCCGGTTATGACCATATCGCCTGCGCCATTGGCGGCGCCCTGGCCGGAATGGCCGGTGCCGACTTCCTGTGCTACGTAACCCCATCCGAGCATCTGAAGCTGCCCGCCCCGGAGGATGTGCGGGAGGGCATCATCGCCGCCCGTATCGCCGCCCACACCGCCGACCTGGCCAGAGGAAACCGCAAGGCCTGGGAGCAGGACCGTCAAATGGCCATGGCTCGCAAGGCCCTGGACTGGGAAAAACAGATCAGCCTTTGTCTGGACCCGGAAAAGGCCCGAAAAATAAGGGCCGAAAGTCCTCCGGGGGAATCCGAAGTCTGCACTATGTGCGGGAAATTCTGCGCCATCAAAATGATACGGGACTATTTAAAGAAGGAATAGCTTAATTTTCCATCAACCCCCTTCTCTATGAGCAAACCAAACTCCCAGGCCAAGGAAAAGATTATCGAGGCCCTTTCTTCCAGCGATTGGGTATCCGGTGAGAGACTGGGACAAACCCTGGGCATGACCCGCCCGGGGGTTTGGAAACATATTTCACGGCTCAAGGAGGAAGGTTTCCGGATTGAATCCCTCCAGGGCCGGGGATACCGGCTGAAGACTTTCCCTGACATCTTGTATCCTGAACTGATCCGGCAGCAGTTAAAGACCCGCCTCTTGGGAAAGGGAATACATCATTATCCACGTATTGACTCCACCAATATCCAGGCCAGGATCATGGCTGCCGAGGGAGTCGAGGAAGGGACCCTTCTGGTGGCCGAATTCCAGGAAAAGGGCCGAGGACGACTGGACCGCCGTTGGCAATCCCCTCCTGGCAGGAACCTCCTCTTTTCCCTGATCCTACGCCCGGAATGGTCCCCCCGGGAGGCTTTTTATGGGACGGTCCTGGCCTCGGTTTCCCTCTGCCGGGCCATCCGGGAGGTTACAGGAGTCGAAGCTGGCATCAAGTGGCCCAACGATATCTATACCGGGGATAAAAAGCTGGCCGGTATCCTGACCGAAATGGCCGCCGATCCTGACCGCATCGAATATATGATCATCGGGGTCGGTGTCAATTGTAACTGGTCACCCCCTCACCCCCCACCTGGGGGACAGCCGGCTACCAGTCTCTATAAAGAAAGTGGAAACAAGGTTTCACGCTTAATCCTTTTAACGGCCTTTCTTTCGCTGGCGGAAGAACTCTATGAACAAACCCTTCAATCCGGGACCGTGGTTCTACGTAAAGAGTGGGAGCGATTTTCCCTGACCAACAACCGGAGGGTGACCCTTTCCAATGGACAAAATCAATGGTCAGGGATCTGCCTGGGTATAGATGATCAAGGAGCATTGATACTTCAGCTGGCCGAGGGGCGTCAGGAAAAATTTCTCACCGGGGATGTACATTTAAGGATATAAGAAATCGGAATTCTAATGGATAATTCAATTTTTTGAGTTACTAAGGAACGTATCCCGCAGGATTGTATCGAGGAGGACCTCATGAAAATATTAGTCGTCGGTGGTGGTGGAAGAGAACACGCCCTGGTTTGGAAAATCGCTCAAAGTCCCAAAGTGTCAAAAATCTACTGCGCCCCCGGCAATGCCGGGATCGGGGAATTGGCCGAATGCCTGCCCATCAAGGCCGGGAATATTCCCGAGCTGGTCCGATTTGCCTGCAAGGAAAAAATTGACCTGACCGTTGTCGGCCCCGAGGACCCGCTGACCGGAGGATTGGTCGATGCCCTGGAAAAGAAGGGACTCAAGGCTTTCGGTCCGACTAAAAAGGCAGCCATGCTCGAAGCCAGTAAAGACTTTGCCAAAAGGATCCTGACCAAATACCATATCCCCACCGCAGCGTCCCGCACCTTCACCGAATATAAGAAGGCCTTGGCTTATGTGGGGAAAATGGGGGCCCCTATTGTAGTGAAGGCCGACGGGCTGGCCGCCGGGAAAGGGGTTATGGTCTGTCAGACCGTAGCCGAGGCCAAGGCAGCCATTGAAATGATCCTGATCGATAAGGCCTTTGGAACAGCCGGAGACAAGGTCCTCTTGGAAGAATGTCTGATCGGGGAAGAGGCCTCCTTTTTGGCCTTCAGCGACGGCCGGACCGTAGTTCCCCTGCCTACCTCGCAAGACCACAAGCCGATCTATGACAATGACCAGGGTCCCAACACCGGCGGCATGGGGGCCTACTCCCCGGCGCCGGTGGTGCATCCGGCTTTGTTTAAAAAGGCCATGGACACGGTCATGGTTCCCACCATCCAGGCCATGGCCAGAGAGGGCCGGCTCTATAAGGGCGTGCTGTATGCCGGATTGATGATCCATGAGGGAGAAATCCGGGTCTTGGAATTCAATGTCCGCTTCGGGGACCCCGAGGCCCAGCCCCTATTGATGCGGCTTCGGACCGATCTGCTGGAAATCATGGAGGCTGTGCTGGAGGGCAGATTGCACAAAATTAACATCGAATGGGATCAGCGTCCGGCGGTCTGCGTTGTTATGGCCGAACAGGGTTACCCCGGCTTATATAAAAAAGGACATCCCGTCCTCGGTTTGGACCGGGTTAAGCATATGAAGGATGTAGTAGCTTTTCAGGCCGGAACGGCTTTAAAAGATAAGACCGTTCTTACCGACGGGGGGAGGGTTTTGGGCGTGACCGCTCTGGGGGAAGACATCCCCGGGGCCATAAAAAAAGCTTACCAGGCCGTTGGTAAAATTCATTGGGATTCGGCCTTTTTCAGAACTGACATCGGGCAAAAGGCCCTGAGACTTTTGGAGCGAACCCCCTCTTCCTCACCTCAAGTGGGAATCGTTATGGGCAGCGATTCCGACCTGCCGATTATGGAAAAGGCCGCCGAGGTCCTGAAAGGGTTTAAGGTTTCTTACGAAATGTTGATCTCCTCCGCCCACCGTTCCCCGCAACGGACGGCCGAATTCGCTCGCCAGGCCCGGGCCAAGGGGTTCAAGGTTTTAATTGCCGGGGCCGGAGCCGCAGCTCATCTGGCCGGGGTTCTGGCCGCAGAGACCACTTTGCCGGTCATTGCCGTGCCTATTGATTCTTCTTCTTTGAAAGGATTAGACGCCCTCCTGGCCATGGTCCAGATGCCGGCCGGTATACCGGTGGCCACCATGGCCATCGGCAGCGCCGGCGCCAAAAATGCAGCGGTTCTGGCGGTTCAAATCCTTTCCTTAAGTTCACCGGCCCTGGCCTCCGCCTTAAAGGATTACAAAAAACGTCTGGAAAAAGAAGTAGAAGAAAAGGATAAGAAAGCTCACAAAATCTGGCCCTGAGAAGCCAGAATGAAAGGGTTTTGAAACCTGAAACGGAAAAAGAAGGAGGTTTCAAGAAATAAAATGAAAGTTAGATTTGGCGATAACTTCCTTGTCGGGGGGGGCCTTGGCCTTTTTCCTTCTTCCCACGCTGTAGACAATAAGCTTCACCGTTTTTCCGTATGAAACTTATCGCTGATTTTCACGTCCATTCCGCTTACAGCCGGGCCACCAGTCGCGACATGCACCTAAGAACCATGGCCCATTGGGCCGGTTTGAAGGGGATCGGGGTTTTGGGTACCGGCGATTTCACCCATCCGGCCTATTTTGAAGAGATCAAAACCGAGTTGGAAGAAACCGGTCAGGGGCTGTTAAAGCTTAAAGGGAACGCTGAGGACCCTTTTCGTTTTATCCTCACCGCTGAAACCAGTCATATCTACACCCAGGGCGGTAAAGGCCGCCGCGTGCATATGATGATTTTTGCCCCTTCCATCCGATCGGTGGAAAAAATCAACCTTCACCTAAGCCGTATCGGCAATGTCCAATCCGACGGCCGGCCTATTTTCGGCTTTTCAGCCAAAGATATGGTCAAGATCGTCCTGGATACGGACCCGGAATGTCTGGTCGTCCCGGCTCATGTCTGGACTCCCTGGTTTTCCGTTTTCGGTTCCCATTCCGGATTTGAGAGTTTGGAAGAGTGTTTTGAAGAAGAAACCTCCCTGATAACCGTTCTGGAAACCGGCCTTTCCTCAGACCCGGCCATGAACCGGCGCTGGTCAGCCCTGGACCGAACCAGTCTTATCTCCAATTCCGATGCCCATTCCCCGGCCAAGCTTGGACGGGAGGCAAATATCTTGGACTGTAACTGCAGCTACCGGGAAATCGTCAAAACCATTAAAGAAAAAGACCCCGAACATTTCCGGGCAACCATAGAATTTTTCCCTGAAGAAGGGAAATATCACTATGACGGCCACCGGTCCTGCGGGATCATCTGCTCGCCCAGGGAAACGCGGGCTTATAACCAGGCCTGTCCGGTCTGTGGGAAAAAACTGGTGGTAGGGGTCATGCATCGGGTGGAAACCCTGGCCGATCGACCAGAGGGATGGGAATCACAGCGTTTCGTTCCGGCCTTCCATCAGGTTCCTCTGGAAGAAATTTTGGCCGATGTCTTGGCCGTTGGTCCTCAATCCCGGCGTATCCGAAAGGAATATCTTCGTCTGGTTGAACGGGGAGGGTCCGAGTTTCGTATCCTTTTAGACCTTGAGGAGGAAGAACTCCGTTCTTTTATGGAGGACGATCTGGTCCGAGCTGTTTTACGGGTTCGGCAGGGCCGGGTCCAGGTACGGCCCGGTTATGACGGTGTTTACGGACAGGTGAAAATTGAAAAAGAGGAACCCCTTTCCTCCAATCCCTCCCACCAGCTCAGTCTCTTTTAAAAATTGGCACGATCAAGGGGCATAGGTGGAGCGGGCCAGGATACCCCAGCGACCTTCTTTTTGTGTCACCACCCAAAGGGCTTTATAGGTCACATAAGGAAGACCTTCTTTTTTATAGCGGCTGAACTGGATGTTGAAATGAACCTTGTTGGCCGAGGCATGAACCAACTCCAACGAATCCAGGAAGCTGTGGTCCCAGTTTTCGGTCCGGATCAGGTGATTTTGAATCAGCTTCAGGGGCAAGAGCTCCGAAGCATTCATCACGATGCTCACCTCAGCTTTGTCATTGATGCGGATATGGGGAAAGTGATGGGCTATTTGGTAGGCGTTTTCATCATTGGCATTAAAGGCTTTGAAATAATTTT
>JBFMBU010000299.1:0-2036 GCA_040755035.1 Thermodesulfobacteriota bacterium | reverse complement strand
GCTGGAGTATGCCACCTATTACGAATTCCCCTCACCGCGGGGACAGAACTGGTTTGATGTCTATAAAACGTTGATTGATTCAAAGGCGAAAGTGGGGATCGAATCGTCGCTTCCCATCGGTATCGTTAAGGAAACAGCGGGGAAAAAGATGGCGGCGGACCTCATTGAAGACGTCCGGCTGGTGAAAACGGCTTATGAGATCGGGCGGACGGTACACGCCTGCTCGATCGTCAACCAGGGTCACCGTAAACTTCTTGAAATCACCCGGCCGGGGGTCATGGAGATACTCATTTACGGGGAAGTCGTCCGGGAAATGATGGGAAAAACACTGATGGAAATTCCCGACGCCAACCTGATTGTCTCCAAGTTTATCGGCGCCGTTTGGCCACCCAGCCTCTCTCATGATCCGCACATCGTTCCAACGCCCATGACTGCCATGGAAGAGGGGGGACCTCATGTCTCCATTGTTACCGCCCAGGTTGACGGCTATGGTGTGGAGGTTGAACGGACCTTTTTCCTGGGCCGAGTTCCGGAACAGGCTTTAAGACCCTTTGATGTGGTCATGAAAGCCCGGGCCCTGGCCTATGAACTGGTCAAACCGGGGGCGGTCCTGGAAGAGATAGACCGGCAGGTCCGGCAGGTCTTGATCAATGCCGGATACGAGTCCCGGATTCTTCACCGCACTGGACATGGGCTGGGAATTACAGGCCATGAGGCGCCTTTTCTGGCCCTCGGCGACCTCAGAAGTCTCCTTCCGGGAATGATTATCAGCATCGAACCGGGCCTCTATATCCCTGGTCAGGGGGGATATCGCCATTCCGATACCGTTCTGGTTACGGAGACCGGGTGCCTCCGGCTCAGTGATGCCCCGGATACCTTAGAGGAGCTGAACATAGCACTTTAAACGGGCTCCCGGGAAAGCATTTTGCTGATTGACAGATGCGAAACAGGAGAGAGTAAGAGGTCACCCGGTCTCCATTTTTTTTTGTAAGACCTGGCTGTATCTGACCATGGCCCAGAGGGCCTTGGCGCAATCCACAGGGTTGGCGAAAGTCGGAAGGTGGTATCGTTTAAAAATTTCATCGATCGGCCCGGCGGTCTGTTGTTCATTGGCGGCGACAACCATCGGTTTCCGGTATTTTTGCGGTATGGTGGCCATGGCCTCGGTGATTTTCAGGGTCTCGATCATTTCCGATGAAGGGTTATAGCGGTTAAAATTGTTTTGGAGGGGCATGACGATCAGGCAGTCGATATTTTCCTGTTCGGCGGCGATTTCGATGATTTTAAGATAGGCTTTCTCGTCTTTTCTCCCGATACAGTCTATAGGATTCAGGGGAGGAGGGGAAAAGGGCAGCATCTGTTCTCTGATCTCCTCCTGCGCCCGGGGATTCATTTCGGGAACACTCAGGCCCAGCCGGGTGCAAGCCTCGGTGGCCGTCACGCAAAAACCTCCGCCGCCGTGAATGATCGCCACACGATTTCCCCGAGGCAGAGGCTGGTAGCAGAGGCAATTGGCCATATAAAACATTTCCAAAAAGTCGTGCCAGCGAATCGCGCCGGCCTGAAGACAGACGGCATCAAACAGCTCATCGTTCCCGGCCAAGGCCGCCGTGTGGGAACGGGCAGCCCGGGCGGCCGCCTCCGACGCCCCGGCCTTATAAATCAGCAAGGGTTTTTTCCGGGTTACGGCCTTGGCCACCTGTAAGAACCGCTGCCCGTCTCCGATATCTTCCACATAGGACAGGATGACCCTGGTGGTGGGATCCTCTCCCAAATATTCCAGCAGATCCACATAGCTGATAGAGGCCTGGTTCCCGAAGCTGATGAATTTGCTGACCCCAAAGCCGTATTTGCGGGAGGCACTGAAAAAATAATTACCAAGGGTCCCGCTCTGGGAAATGAAGGAGATCGGGCCCCGGTGGGGGCGCTGGGTCATATTGGGAAAGGTACTCAAATGGCCTTCGCTGCTCCAGACCCCGAGACAATTCGGCCCCAGAAAATAAAAACCCGCTTTTTTTGAAGCCTCAGTGATTTCA
>JBFMBU010000298.1:0-22215 GCA_040755035.1 Thermodesulfobacteriota bacterium | reverse complement strand
CTACCATCCGGCCGCTGGGGGGGTTGGACCGAAAATGGGTGGCCTATTTAAAACGGCGGTAAACTATGATCCGCCCCATTGGGACCACCAGATCACCCTTTCCTACCAGACCGGTCGCTATACCAGCCATATCTTCAATAAGCTCTTGAGGGCCAAACAAGGGGAACATATCAACCCTTACGCCTTTGAATTGGAAGGGGATCTGGCCGAAAAATGGAAATGGGTGAATCCGACAACGGTCATATTCAGCTTGCGAAAAGGGGTCAAGTTCCACAACAAGCCCCCGGTCAACGGCCGGGAACTCACCTCAGCCGATGTGAAATACACTTTCGAGCGGATTCTTTCGCCGGAACTGAAAAGCCCGGTCCGGAGCCTCTATGAAGTCATTAAAAGTATCGAGACCCCCGACCGTTATACGGTCAAATTTATTCTCTCCGAACCCTACGCCCCTTTCACCTATTACACGGCTTTGACCTTTGTCAGTATTATCCCCAAAGAAGTGGTGGAAAAGTTCGGCGATTTGAAAAAGTGGGAATCGATGATCGGGACCGGTCCTTTCATCCTCGAAAAAAACGAACCGAATGTCCGGGTTCTCTTCAAGCGGAATCCGGATTATTTCGAGAAAGGACGGCCTTACCTGGACGGGGTGGAATACCGGGTCATCAAATCCCCGGAAATCATGAATACGGCCGTGCGTAATAAGGAACTTGATATAGGCATCACCCATCCTTTCCCCGATTATGAATCGACCCAGGAAATGCTCAAGGTTCATCCGGGGATGAAGATGATGGAATACCATGGGAATAACTGGCCTTATGTGACCTTTGCTACCGACAAACCCCCTTTCAACGATAAACGGGTCCGGCAGGCCTTTTCCATGTCTTTCGATCGTAAAAAACAACTTATGACCTTATATAATGGCCGGGGTTGGATCGACAGTATGATCGGCGTGGCCTTGAGGGGTTCGATTCCAATAGAGAAATTGGGTGAGAGCGCCCAATGGTTCCGCTATGACCCGGCTAAGGCCAAGAAGCTTTTAAGGGAAGCGGGATTGACTCCGCCGGTCAAGGTCAAACTTCTCTTTTGTCCGGTTTATGGGGCCAATTTCGTCAGCGGCCTGGAAGTTTTGGCCAGTCAGATAAAAAACGCCGGGACCTTTGATATTGAACTGGTTTCCCAGGAATACGGGGCCTATGTATCGGCAACCATTATCGGCAAGTATGACGCCGATGGGTTTTACGGCCTGTCCACCCCTACGGTAGATGCCGACCACCGGCTCTATATCCGCTTTCATTCCACCGGATCGGCCAACGCCGCCCGGGTGAAGGACCCGGCTCTGGACAAGCTTTTAGATGAGCAACGGGGGGAGATAAATGATAAGAAAAGGATGGAGATTCTGAAAAAATTACAGATCTACACGGCCGATCAGATGTATGTCATGCCCGTGGTGGTGATGCCTTACTATGATATGTGGTTTCCCTATGTCAAAGGCTATCGCCAGCATGTGGTGCCTATGATGGATTGGGGGGTCAATTTCAGTCAGGTCTGGTTGGATAAATAAACATAGAAGGATTCAAGGTTTCAAGAAGGGAAGAGATTCATAGGCCCCATCTTTCATTGGATCCCCGGGTCTCTGAACCGTTAGAAAACCTCCAACCTTCAATCTGTTTAATCGACAGGAAGGTTTCTTGAAGGTTTGCGTTGATCCGATAGTGAGGCAAAAGATCGTTTATGCGTGATTATGTCATCCGCAGGTTGCTGCTGGTCCCGGTATCCCTGCTCTTGGTCAGCTTTCTGGTATTCTCCATGTCCCGGATGATCCCCGGCGATATCGTTGACATTATGTACCAGGAAAAAGGATACGCCAAGGATCTCGAGGAAATGAGGGAAAAATTGGGACTCACCAAACCCATCTACGTCCAGTATTTTTCCTGGGTGGGGGGTATTCTCAAGGGCGACTGGGGGATCTCTCTCTGGAACAGCGAACCGGTGATAGAGGAGATCAGAAAAAGGTGGCCGGTGACCCTGGAGCTGGGGATTCTGGCTCTGATCATCGCCATGATCGTGGCCATCCCCATCGGGATTTTTTCAGCAATCCGGCAGGATAGTCTACTGGATTACGCTTTAAGAAGTTACAGCATAACCATGCTTTCTCTGCCGGGTTTCTGGTTGGCTTTAATGATTATTCTGGTGCCCACCATCTGGTTTCCAAACTGGCGGGGGGCGCCTCCCTTTGTCCCTTTCAGCGAGGCGCCCTGGACCAATCTGAAAATGATGATCATACCGGCCTTCTGTCTGGGTCATGCCCTTTCCGGGACCACGATGCGTATGGTCCGGACCATGATGTTGGAGGTCCTGCGGCAGGATTATATCCGGACCGCCCGGGCCAAAGGGCTGCGGGAGCCGTTGACCATCACCCGACACGCCCTGAAGAACGCCATGATCCCGGTCCTGACCCATATCGGCGCCCAAATGATGATCCTGGTCGGGGGATCGGTGATTATCGAAGAAATTTTCGGATTGCCCGGTCTGGGGCGGCATATGTTTCACAGCATCATGCAGAGGGACTATCCTCTGGTTTCAGGCATCAACCTAATCCTGGCGGCAACCATTGTCTTTTTAAATCTATTTATTGATATCGCCTATGCCTATATTGATCCGAGGATTCGTTATCGATAAAGGGCCAGGGGACTGTTTTGTAAACGGGAGCGGAAAAATCTGAAGAAGTTTGGACTGGAACAAGAGCGTTAAAAAGAAGAACCACCTTGCCCGGATTATCTGATGAATAAAAAAAACCCTTTGCAGAAAAAACTAAAAACGGAAAAGCGGCATTTATCCTGGATGCTCGAGGCGTTGGTCACTTTAATGAAAACCAAACCCCTGGGGATCTTCGGGGGGGGCGTGGTAATTTTATTGTTATTGACGGCCCTTTTGGCTCCTTCCCTGGCTCCTTATGGATACGATGATGTGGTCAGTAAGAGGTTGAGTGCGCCCAGCGCCCGGTTTTGGATGGGGACCGACTACATCGGCCGGGATATCCTCAGCCGCATTGTCTACGGCGCCCGGTTAAGTGTTTTTATCGGCTTCGGGGCCATCGCCATTGGAACCCTGGGGGCGGCCCTGATCGGCATCCTGACCGGGTATTTCGGCGGCAAACTGGATATGCTGGTTCAGCGCGTCGTGGACAGCATAATGGCCTTCCCCATGCTCATTTTAATCATCAGCGTCATTGCCATTATCGGTTTGGGCATCCTGAACCTTATTTTTGCCCTGGGCCTTCTGATGGCCGCCAATAATTCACGGGTGATCCGCAGCGCCGTGCTGTCGATCAAGGAAAGTCAATATATCGAATCGGCTCACGCCACAGGGGCAGGTCATATCCGGATCCTGTTTTACCACATCCTGCCCAACGTCATGCCCCCGATTATCGTCATTGCCACGGTCAACATCGGGAGCATCATCCTTATCGAAGCCTCTTTGAGCTTTCTGGGCCTCGGGGTCCCGCCACCCAACCCTTCCTGGGGAGGGATGCTCAGCGGTCAAACCATGGCCTTCTTCCGACGGGCCCCCTGGCTGGCCTTGTTTCCCGGGGCCGCCTTGTCCCTGACGGTTTTTGCTTTTAACATGTTCGGCGACGCCTTGCGTGATGTGTTGGACCCCAGGTTACGGGGAACCATGAAAGGATAAGGGGAGAACAGCGTGGGGGTCTTACTCCAAGTCAAAAATCTTCAAACCCATTTTTTTACCCGGGAAGGGGTGGTGAAGGCCGTGGACGGCATTTCCTATGATATCCACCAGGGAGAGACCATCGGAATTGTCGGGGAGAGCGGTTGTGGGAAAAGTGTGGGGGCCTTGTCCCTTTTGCGTCTCATCCCCAATCCCCCGGGGAGGATTGTCGGCGGGGAATTGATTTTCGCCGGTCGGGACCTGCTGAAACTAAAGGAGGAGGAGGTAAGACGACTGCGGGGGAACGAGATCGCCATGGTTTTTCAGGAGCCCATGACCTCTCTCAATCCGGTGCTGACTATCGGGCGCCAGTTGACCGAACCGCTGGAATTACATCAAAACATGGACCGGGAGACGGCCTTGGGTCGATGTTTGCAGTTGCTTGACCTGGTTCAGATCCCGGCCGGGAAGACCCGGGTCACCCATTATCCCCATCAATTCAGCGGAGGGATGAGGCAGAGGGTCATGATCGCCATGGCCCTGGCCTGCAACCCGAAACTTCTGATTGCCGACGAGCCGACGACGGCCATTGATGTCACCATCCAGGCCCAGTTGCTGGCCCTTATGAAAAAGCTGACCAGGGATTCGGGAACGGCTTTGATTGTCATCACCCATAACCTGGGGATTGTCGCCCGCTATGCCGACCGGGTCCATGTCATGTATGCTGGGCGCATCGTCGAGAGCGGGACCGCCAGAGAGATATACGGGGGGCCCAAGCATCCTTATACGATCGGGCTTTTAAAATCAGTTCCCCGGCTCGACCGGTCCAAGAAAGAAAAACTGCTGCCGATCGAAGGCGCCCCTCCCGATCTTTCGGACCTTCCGCCGGGATGTGCCTTTTACCCGCGCTGTTTCTGCCCTGTCCGCAGGTGCCGTCTGGAAATGCCACCCTTAACCGCCATAACTGAAAACCATAAAGCAGCCTGTTGGGTCAATGTCTGATAATAATAAGGAAATATTGGTTGAAGTAAAGGATCTGACCATGAATTTCCCCATGTTCAAGGGGGTCTTCCGCCGCCGTGAAGTCGGCAGTATCAGAGCGGTTGAAGGGGTCAGCTTTACCATTCGCAAGGGGGAGACCCTGGGATTGGTGGGAGAGAGCGGGTGCGGAAAGACGACTACCGGCAAATGCATTCTGCAACTCTATCATCCTACCGCGGGCAGAATTTTTTTCGAGGGCAAAGATTTGTGTTCCCTCGGACGGTCGGACCTGCGGCGGATTCGGAGCAGAATGCAGGTCATCTTCCAGGACCCCTATGGGTCCCTCAACCCCAGGATGACCGCCGGCAATATCGTCGGGGAACCGCTTAAGATTCATGGCCTGGCCGAAGGAGCGCGTTATTGGGACCGCGTTGAGGAGCTTCTCGATATGGTAGGCCTCAACCCGGCAATGGCCAACCGTTATCCACATGAATTCAGCGGAGGGCAGCGTCAGCGGATCGGGATTGCCAAAGCCCTGGCGGTTTCACCGAGTTTTATCATTTGCGATGAACCGATTTCCGCCCTGGATGTATCGATCCAGGCCCAGATCATCAATCTGCTGGAACATCTCCAGCAACGCCTGGGATTGACCTTTCTTTTTATCGCCCATGACCTTTCTGTCGTGCGCCATATGAGCAACCGGGTGGCGGTCATGTATCTGGGTCGAATCGTTGAAATCGCCACCAGCAACGATCTTTATGAAAACCCCTTACATCCATACACCCAGGCCCTTTTGGCCGCCGTTCCCATTCCTGATCCCTTTGTGGAAGCCGGAAGGGAACATACCATACTCCAGGGTGAGGTCCCCAGTCCCCTGAACCCGCCCTCCGGTTGCCGTTTTCATCCCCGTTGCCCTTATATGAGAGAGGAATGCCGGCAAGAAGAGCCGAAGCTCAAGGACCAGGGAGGAGATCACCAGGTCCGTTGTGTTTTGGTATGAGAATTCAGTTCTAATTTCGGATTGCTGATTGCGGAGCCAACATTTAAATTTTTGTGAGGTTTGATGATTCCCGAGGCCAATGGGATTGAGTAAAATCTAAGCACGATTTTTTACTGAAAGGAGACTTAGGGATGACGGTCAAAACCTATCCTGAGTTCAGTACCAAGTATAATTTGCTGCTGAAAACCCTGATGAAAAGGCCGGTGGATTTTTACCCCGATGAGGTAGGCATCGTTTACCGGAATCCCAACAGCGGCCGGTATTTCCGCTTTACCTGGTTGCAGTGGTACGAGCGGACCTGCCGCCTGGCCAACGTTCTTAAGCAGACCCTGGGCCTTCAGCCCGGGAAACCCGGCCAACCCGGAGACCGCATAGCCACCATGGCCCTGAATCATCACCGCCATATGGAATTGTACTATGCCGTGACGGGCTGCGGCGCGGTTTTGCATCCCATCAACATCCGCCTTTCTCTGGACCATATCGTCCATACCATTCGGCACTCGGGGGATAAAATCCTGTTCGTGGATGACACGGTCTGGCCCATACTGGAAAAAATACATGAGCGGATCAAAGATACGGTGGAAAAATATGTCTTCCTGTCCGATAAACCGGGTCTTCCTCCGACGACCATCACCCCGGTTTTTGAATATGAATCCCTGCTCGGGGAAGGGTCCCCCGAATTTGAATGGCCTTACTTTGATGAGGACACCTATGCCACCCTCTGCTATACCACCGGTACGACGGGGTTGCCTAAAGGCGTCATGTTCACCCACCGCCAGCTCTATTTGCAGACCTTGCATGTCATCGCCTATAATTATTTCCTTACCGATCCTGCCCGGGTTCATTTCGGAGAGGCCGAAGTCTGGATGGCCATAACGCCTCTGTACCATGTCCATGGCTGGGGCGCCCCCTTTCATAATGTTTTTGCCGCCAACAAGCTGGTCTTGCCGGGGACCTTTACCGTGGAAGGGTTCTGCGAACTGGTTCAGACCGAAAAGGTGACCTCCACTTCCGTCGTCCCGACCGTCCTGGCCATGATTGTGGAATATCCGGATATTCATAAATACGACCTCAGCAGTCTAAAGGGACTGGGGGTCGGCGGCGGGGCCTTGCCCCTGGGATTGAAAAAGAAGGCCGAAAAAATCATTCCCGGCTTCAAAGCCAGGTCCGGATATGGCATGACCGAAACGGCCCCCTCGGCCATACGGGCCTTTGTCAAAAAAAACATGGTGGATTGGCCTGAGGAAAAATTGGATGAGATCCGGGTTAAAACGGGATTGCCGGTCCCCGGCCTGGAAGTAATGATTGCCGATGAAAAGGGGCATCCGGTCCCCCGGGACAACGAAACCGTGGGGGAAATTCTCATCCGGGGGCCTTGGATCATGGAGCAGTACTATAATGAACCGCAAAAGACGGCCGAGGTCTGGCGGGACGGCTGGTTCCATACCGGGGATGTGGCCAAGGTCGATGAGATGGGCTATGCCACCATAGCCGATCGGATGTCCGATATGATCCGCAGCGGGGCCGAGATGGTGCCCACTGTCCTGCTGGAGAATCTGACGGCCCTGGCCGAATTTGTCCTGGAGGCCACCTATGTGGGGGTCCCGGATGAAAAATGGGGTCAACGGCCTTTGGCCATGGTAACCCTGGTTCCCGGGGCCAGGGAAAATGAAAAAGACATCCTGCGCTTCCTGGAGACCGAGGGGGTGGAAAAGGGGAAAATCACCAGGTGGATGCTACCCGAATATATCCTGATCACCCAGGCTATTCCCAAGACCAGTGTGGGAAAGTTCGATAAGATCGCCATCAAAAAACAATTGGATGATCTATTGCCCAGGGCTAAAAAAATCAGGGAAATATAAACCGGGCTTTACGTTAGGGTCCTGAATCCGGTTTTATAACTAAGTATTGACAAATTAATCGCTTACCTTATAATTCCCTCTGTAGTTATCTTCACCGTATCCCTGTATTCCCCTACCCGGGGTGATTCCAGCGGCATTTCGGGCCAAGAACGAATCCTCCCGGATGGTTTTACCGCCGTTGCTTAAAGGGCAATAGCGGTTTGCCGTAATATACGAAGTTCGTTTTTCTTGTTTATTGTCAGTAAACCCGACATCTGCAAATTTCTATCCTGTTGATTTTATATTGAATTACTTATAGGATTAGGCTTTGACAGGCGATAGCCGATCCCAAAAACCATAAAAAAGAAAATTCGTTTATTAATTGTTATGCCGGTAAAGGACCCATGGGATGGAGAAGTGGCAGGTATACCTTCAGGAAGCCAATACGCAGATCGAGTTTGCGAAACGTTCATACGTAGCATTTCAAGGTGCTGAGGCCATTGACGATGTAGTGGACGTGTTTCTGCATTTGCACCACTTCGTTATTCATGCCACAAACATCGACAAAATTCTGGACACCAAGCCGGACACTGACCGTCACAGCATCCTTGCTGGGCGTATTGACTTGTCAGGAATCGATCTCAAGCCATTCCGAAAGCTTCGGAACCATCTTGAGCACTTCGATGAACGTCTGGATCGGTGGGTGAGAGAATATGAGGGCCATGCATTCTTCGATATGAATATCGTCACCGGGGCAAAAGGATTCCCCCGGAAAGCGTTTCTCCGTGCGCTTGATGGCGATACATTCAAGTTTCACGGTGAGGACTACAACATGACGGAGCTCTATGCTTCCATACTGGAAATAGAGCATCGGATAACAATAGCTTCAACTCGGACCGGCTTTTCCGCTGGCCCTCCAAAGCCGTCCGGTTAAGCTGAACGTTTCGCAGGAAAAAAATGATTCATACCTTCAGACATACAGCTGGGTTCGGAAAAAGAATAGAATATTGGATTATTGGAAACATGCTTAAGGAAGGCCTGGATGTATACGTTCCAATGGTAGACGATGAGGCAATAGATGTTATAATTAAACGAAGTGATGATTCTTTTACATCTGTCCAAATAAAAGCTCGATCAAAAAATGTTGTCTTTGGTGATGCCGCGCTCTTTGCAGCTATTCCA
Organism: Thermodesulfobacteriota bacterium; assembly: GCA_040755035.1. Lineage (GTDB taxonomy): Bacteria > Desulfobacterota > RBG-13-43-22 > RBG-13-43-22 > RBG-13-43-22 > RBG-13-43-22. The sequence goes on along the minus strand of JBFMBU010000298.1, from coordinate 13,545 downwards.
CATGAGAAAAGAGACAACTATTGGTTTGTATTTTATTCTGAACGAATGGCCATGATGTGGATAATGACATCCGATGAATTTATTCAAGAATCAGTTCAAAATAAGTCTGGAAATAATAAAGGCAAGAGAAGCATTTAGTTCAATGGGAAAAACACAAAAAATCAATCAGAACATTGCAAGCCACAGTTTGGAAAATATATTGCACATAACTTTGACAGGCTGAAATGAAAATAGAGTTTGTAGTCTCTGGCCTTCGGGGGAGACGGGGGTAGGTTCGATTCCTACTAGGCCTTCCGGCTACATGCAGCGACCTGCTGAATCTCTGAGAAGTGATACAGAGATGTCCGTTGGCATTAAAATCAAAAGGGAGGTGCATATGGAAGCTGAGAAGAAAACCCAAACAGATAAGATGACAATGAAGTTTAAAACCAGGTTAACCCTTAATTTTAAAACCATTGTCGCTGCTGTAGTCGGTTGTTGCCTCATGGCTGCCCCGTTGACCAGAGCCTACAAACAGAACTGCGAACAAGCGGTTTAACCTGCCCGTGAGGACGCCGGGTGCCTTATCGGGAAAGCTTATAGGCGCGGCAGGTTAGCCGTAGCGTTATGAATCGATGACAAAGAAGAAAACGAAAATTGGAATTTGTTCTATTTGCGGCCAAGAGGCGGAGCTCACAAGAGAGCATATTCCACCTAAAGGCATTTTTATTAGTCCACGTCCTACAAATACGATTACAGTATTTTCGTGTAAAAAGTGTAACCATGACACCGAACTTGACGATGAATATTTTCGGTTCTGGGTCACGGCGGGTGCCCATCCGAATTCAAAATTGGCTGCTGTCTGGAAGAACAAGGTGGTTGGATCGAGCTTTAAAAGGAGTCCAGCACTTCTAAAGAAGATACAGGACGACCATAAGAAACTGCTACAGCATCATGCAACCACTCCTTTGAAAACATATGAAGATGAAATTGTACCCGATGAGCTACTTGACCGTTGCTACATGGTTGACGCCGAACGAATATAGTCAATAGGGACGTTGTTCACTTCATTCACAATTAAATTGACAGTGAGTTCAAACTGAAGTAAAAGCAAACTATGCCACGACAAGCCCGCTTGGATGTCCCGGGAACTCTGCACCACGTTATGGTCCGGGGGATTGAAGGAAGCAATATCTTCCGAGATGAAGAAGATCGAAAAGCCTTTACTGATCGAATTTGCTCCCTGGTCAAAGAAACCAAAACGCAAATTCTGGCCTGGGCCTTGATGGACAATCATATTCATTTGCTGATTATCAGTGGTCCCTGCGGTCTATCAACCTTCATGCGACGATTATTGACCGGATATTCCATCGGATATAATCGAAAACATCATAGATTCGGACACCTGTTTCAGAACCGTTATAAATCCATAATCTGTGATCTGGACCCCTATCTCCTGGAATTAGTCCGATATATCCATCTTAATCCTCTCAGGGCCAGTCTAATAAAAAATATTGAGGAATTAGAAACTTACCTTTGGTGCGGCCATGGAGTATTAACCGGTCAACAGAAAAATGAGTGGCAGAATAGAAATTTTGTACTTGGATTTTTTGGATCTAAAGGGAAAAAGGCCGTTCGTGCTTATCGGGAATTCGTTAAGGCTGGAATAGTGTTCGGTCACCGCCCGGAGTTGACTGGGGGAGGGTTGATTCGGAGTCTTGGGGGATGGTCAAAGGTATTGTCTTTACGGAAGAAAGGTGAATCAGAGGCTTTTGATGAACGGATATTAGGCGATGGAGATTTTGTCCAAGCCATCCTGGCAGAAGCGGACCAAAAAGTTGCTCGGCAAATCAAAGCCCGAAAGAAAGCTGGAGAACTATCAACGATTATTAAAATAAAATGTCGGGAAGCTGGAGTCAAAGAAATAGAGTTAAGATCGGGAAGCCAAAGAAGGGCGGTGTCGGAGCTAAGGAAGGACCTTTGTTATTATTTATACCGAGACATGGGGGTTCCTTTGGCCGAAATCGCTCGCCAGGTTGGTATTGGGACTACAGGAGTAGCCATGATCATCAAAAGGAGAGGGAGTGCTCAATAGTGAATAAAGTGAACAACGTCCCCCCAGGTTCAAATGCAAACAGCTAAATTATTTCAAAATGGACGTAGTCAGGCGGTTCGTCTTCCTAAAGAATACAATTTTGAAGGGACAGATGTGCTAATTCAAAAGATTGGCGATTCGGTCATTCTTTTTCCTAAAAACCGCGTCTGGGAAACCTTTCTCCATGGCCTATATGGATTTAGTGATGATTTCATGGAAAACGGGAGAGAACAGCCGCAAATACAGGAGAGAAAGAGAGTGTAATGTATTTGCTTGATACGAATATCTGTATTTTTATCAAGAACAGAAAACCTCCTGATGTTCTGGAAAAATTGCGAAGGGTACTCGAACAAACTGTTTATTTATCCAGCATCACAGTAGCCGAATTGCAATTCGGCGTTTACCATAGTCAACATATTGAAAAAAACAGAATATCCTTAACTGAATTTCTGGCTCCATTTGAAATTATCGATTTTGGTAATACCGACGCTGAATACTTTGGAATTATAGGATCACAGCTAAAAAAAGAAGGCACCCTTATCGGCCCTTACGACATGCTCATCGCAGCTCAGGCAGTTGCGCGCAATCTCATCCTGGTTACCAATAATACAAATGAATTTATAAGAATTAAAAATCTTAAACTTGAAGATTGGAAAGAATAGCGTTCAACAAGTCATTCCATCGACGGCAACTGGAAGCTATGCTGCCAAAATTCCATTTAAATATTCAGGTGTTCCAAAATATCCAGCAATGATTCTACTTCGATATCCGGCTTGATTTCATGTTTCCACGGTTCTCCGGTACGGTTCAACCAGCAGGTTTGGAGGCCCATCTGCTTCGGCATAAGGATATCCGATTTAGAATCTCCACCTTGACCAAGGTCCGGAACAAATCGGTGCTGATGACTTTTATGGACGAGAGATTATTCATAACGTATGTACACCTGCCTTATTTTTTTAAAAGCCGGTTTTCAGTTTTCCCTGCCGTTCCAGATCCTTTAAAACAAAACGAAGCTCCCCATAGGAAACATCCGGGCCCAGTTCCTCTTTGGCCGGGGTCAGCCCCTGGTAAGGGTGACTCTGGAAATAGGCGGCAATTCGGGCCGCCTTTTCCGCAGGCATCAGTTGGTTCAGAATAATTTTTCCGGTCCCGACCATGTGGGCCAGATGGCCTTCGATGGTCGTCAGGGTCAATCCCCGGGCAGTGGCCACCTCTGAAAGGCTTAGTCCTTCCAGGAACAAACGAAGGGATTCGTCTCTGGTTTTGGGTTTTTTGGTCTTTTCTCCGGGGGGCCGGCTGTCCTGCTTCCCCTGGAAATTTTCAGGGCCGGAGATATGGTGTTCTTTCCGGTAATGAGCGACCATTTCCAGAATTTCCGGACCCAGGGTTTTACCTTTTTTGCTTTTCAAGCCCTTGATGAGGCGAAGTTCTTCTATAGTTACGGGAAGACTCTCGGCAATTTCGGCCAGGGCCGTATTGTGCAGCACCCAGAAGGCCGGCTGTCCGGCTTCTTTGGCCCTGGCAGCGCGCCATTGTTTCAGAGTGGCATAAAGGTCCGGGTGGCTGAAATGACTTAGGGCCTCTTTCTGGTCTGCCTTCTGACGGGGAGGTTTTTCGGCCTGGCCCTTGAATAGGGATTGGGCGCGCACCTTTAGAAAATCGGCAAAGACGATACCGGACCGGCAGGCCTTGAGGCAGAAAAGTTTCCGGTCCGCTTCCATAAGCACCGTCTCCAGGGCTTTTTGCAGGGCCTGAAACGCTTCACGGTTGTCGGTTTCTACTGACACGGCCTGGAGGGGTTGGATCATGAGTGTCTCAATTTTACCAAAAAAATATTCGGCGGCCTTGGCCACCCGTTCCTGAAGCACAGGACTGGCCTCCGGGTGGGTGACCTCTTTTAAGATTTCCCCTCGCTGAAGGGAAAATTTGTCGGCGACCCCGGTTATCTCCGCCTTAACGGCCTCAATCCTGCTTCCGAAAAAGGCCGGGGTGACCCCGGCCAAAACGGTCCTGTATTCTCCGGTGATTTTCAGACAATGGAAAAGGCCGCGTAACAAGGCTGAAAAGTCAAACAGTTCCTCCAAGAGAATCACCTGATAATTCCGCTTATCCTCTTTCAGTTGATCCTGGTCCGGGGTGTTTTGTTCAAGCCGGCGGGTAAACTCACCAACAACAGCGTTGCTCCTAATGCTGTGGTTTTCAATGGGGGTGCTGAGCACCAAACCCTCGAGGGTCCGGCAGCGGCTCAAGGCCACATAGACCTGTCCGTCGGCAAAGGCGGCCCGAGCATCAATAATGACTTTGTCAAAGGTCAACCCCTGGCTTTTATGAATGGTAATGGCCCAGGCCGGCTTAAGGGGGAACTGGATGAATTTGCCGGATTCGGCCTCTTCAATGACCTTGGTTGTTTCATTCAAGGCGTATTTGATGTTTTTCCATTCGGCGGGTTCGACCAGGATCGATCCGGTCTCACCGGGACATTCGACTACCAGCCCATCTTCGGTGAAGCCTTTAAGTTTTCCGATCTTACCGTTGAAAAACTTTTTTTCAGGTGAGCTGTCGTTTTTAACAAACATGACCTGTGCCCCGGGCTTAAGCACCAATTCCGCATCCGTGGGGAAGGCATAGGCGGGGAATTCCCCTTCCACCCGGGCCTGGAACCGTTTTTCTTTTCCGGGCAGTGCGGCCAGCCGGGCTTCGTTGATTTTTCGCGCCTGATGATTATGGGTGGTCAGGGTAATAGTCCCGTCTTCGACCTCCTGACCAGAAAGCGGGAGGCAACGTTTGTTCAATTCGATGAAGTCGTTTTCTTCCATCCGGTTTTCACGGACCTTGGCCAGGAGGTCGATAAAATGTCGGTCGCTTTGTCGATAGATATGCTTCAGTTCGATACTTATAAAGCTGGTCCGGGCCAGGGCCCGGCTGCTGAAAAAGAACATCGTTTCATAATAGCCTCGCAGGATTTCCCATTCATCGTTTTTTACCACCGGGGCTAATTGCTGCAGGTCGCCGATCATCAGCAGTTGCAGGCCGCCAAAAGGCCGGTCTCCCGGGCGGAAGCGGCGAAGCACGGCATCAACACCGTCCAACAGGTCAGCCCGGACCATACTGATCTCATCGATGATTAAAAGATCCAGGCTCCGGATGATGTCAATTTTTTGCCGGCTGAAGCGGTATTGACTGCCCGGTCGTTCAGCGCCGAAATCCATGTCCGGGACTTGAGGACCGAAAGGGAGCTGGAAGAAAGAGTGAATGGTGACCCCTCCGGCATTAATGGCCGCCACCCCGGTCGGGGCAACGACGATCATCCGTTTGGGGGACTCGGCTTTCAGGGTTTGGAGGAAGGTGGTCTTACCGGTGCCGGCCTTTCCGGTTAGAAAGACATTCCGCCCGGTGTAGCGTACGTAATCAAAAGCCAGGCGCAGGGGTGGGTTGTCCAGGGGTTCGATCATGGGGCAGCTAAAGGGAAAGTTATAAAATCTCTGAAATATGGGGATGGATTTTTTTCAACCCCGCTTTTTTATCCGGTAAACCTGTATAGGAAAATCTTTAAGATAATTATTATCCTACGTCAATCATTTTATTAAAAATAAAGGCGGGACTTAGGGATTTAAAAAGGAATATACCGGTCGGACGATAGTATTTTATTGACAAATTAACCGGTTACCTTGGTTATCCTCACCGGATCCATGTCTTTCCTTTCCAGGGGTGACTCGGGCGAGCCTTTCGGAATAAAAAAGAATCTTCCGGGATGTTTACCATACCAATGTCTCTTGAACAATAGCGGTTTGTCATAAAATACGAAGTTCGTTTTTCCTATGTATTATCAATAAATCCGACATCTGCAAGGAATTGTTCGGCTTGACATTATATGCATTGAATGCTAATATTATGCATAAAGAAGGGAGGCCAGTTATGAGAACAACTCTTGATTTACCTGAAGATTTAATTAATGAAGCTATGAAAGCCGCTAACATCAATACAAAAACTAAAGTTATCATCACCGCCTTAGAAGGTCTAATTAGAAAATCAAAGATATCGGGATTGAAAGCCTTTAAAGGCAAGGTCGATTTGGGCCTTGACCTAAACGCCATCAGAGGGCGTCAATGTCGGTATTAGTCGATACCTCCGTATGGGTAGAGTATTTCCGAAGTGGGAATAATTCTGAAAAGCTTGATTTTTTAATTGATGAAAACCTAATTGTTATTAATGATCTAATTCTTGCCGAATTAGTTCCATCTTTAAGGGTTCGCAATCAACAGAAGCTGGTAAAAATATTATGTAATATTAACAAGGTGGAATTATCCATTCATTGGGGCCAACTTATCGAATTCCAATTCAAATGTTTGAAAAACGGTTTAAATCGAATCAGCATCCCAGATTTAATAATTGCCCAAAATGCGAAACAAAATCATTGTGAAATTTATTCACTTGACAACCATTTTAAACTCATGAAAGACCTCCTTGAACTCCGGCTGCGAGATTAAAAATGACCTACGCCGAACGACCGCATCAACTCGGACCGGCAATTCCGCAACGCTCCTTTGCCTGCCGGGCAGGCGGGGCGTTGTTCCCGTCGCGCTGCGGGCAACGGCCACAGCATGTTGAGCGTTACCCAACTCGCCGTTAGGCAACAGAAAAGAAAAGGTATTTCCCTTGGCCTTATCCTTTTCCATAGTAACCAAATGTGAACCCTGCATGGAATGGCACCTTGATCAAGCCCTAATCGAGGGTAAAACATGAAAAGTTTAAATCGTCCGGCTCTTGAACCATTTGGCCAGGCACTTCTCGATTATTGGCGGGGTAATCAATCTGCCTTGCTTATACAGGAGTTCAGGAAGGGGCAAAAGCGTTCGATCCCTGTTTCCATATTTTTTCGAACTCCCGACGAATTTTTCCCGACGGAAAATGCCTTCGTGTATTGTCAGGGTCGAGTTCTGGATGTTGGTGCCGGAACCGGTGTCCATGCCCTTGAGCTTGAAAAACTAGGTTATGAGGTTACAGCCATCGACCTCTGCCCTCAAGCGGTTCAGATCATGCGAGAGCGCGGACTTAACGATGTCAGAGAGCAAGACTTTTTAAAATTCGAAGGCGAAGTATACGATACCATCTTAATGCTGGGCCAGAATATCGGCCTATGTGAAACCTTGGAGGGAATAGAGGGACTACTCCACAGATCCCGAATGCTTCTCCGTCCCGACGGTCAGTTGCTGGTGAACTCAACGGATGAGGGTGACCCTCCGGAACTTCAAAATGACTTAGGGTATCGAGGAGAATTGGAGGTACGGTTTAGATACGAAGGTAACCTCGGCCCCTGGATGCGTTGGCTTCATATAGACTTTGACACCTTAAAATCGCAGGCCATAAAATATGGCTGGGCCGCCGAGAAGCTCATTGATACAGAAGAGGGCGCTTTTCTGGCCAGATTGAAACCGCAGTAGAAAAATGGATAACTCCCGTTGGCACCGGATCGCTGATAGACGTCGCGCCGGATGAAACTAACATTAAGCCATCAAGTATTAAATAATTCTTCTCGATTGGAGAAATAATGTGATTGACTCTGTTGCTTATAATCGCCAAGCTTGGGATAGCGAAGTCGGTAAAGGAAATATTTGGTCGGTCCCGGTCAGTTCCTCGGTAATCGCTGAAGTTGGAAAGGGCGGAAGAGGTTTTTAAATGAAAAAGTATCCTTTCCTCTTAGCCATAATTTCTATCTTGCTCCTGACTTTTTCCGCAAAAAAGGAAGGATGAAGTGGTTCGATAGGCCGTTTTTTTTCCCAGGCCTGGTGAAAGCCGGGCCAAAATAACCAAGGTTTTTCCAATCGAAGTTTTACGCTTTCTTTGACCGAAAAGGGGATCGGATGAGCTGAAAAACTTGCCGGGCTTCCGATAAAGGGGAAGAAGGGCCGATTCAATTTTTTAATTGAAGCCAGTGATAAAAAAATAATAAAATAAAATGTTGAAAAATTGCTGAAAAGTTATCTCAAAAGGAGAGGAACGAATATGACTATTAAAACCGCCCAGGATTACATGAATAGCCTGCGGAAATTGGATCATGTGGTATATTATAAAGGCAAAATAATCAACGATATCACCCGTCACCCGGCCACAGCCCCCCATGTGCGGTCGGCAGCGGTCACTTATGCCTTGGCCAACGACCCTCAATATCGGGACCTGGCTACGGCCGTTTCCCACCTCAGCGGCCGGACTATCAGCCGTTTCACCCATGTACACCAGAACGTGGAGGATCTGCTGAAAAAGGTCAAGCTCCTGCGCGTTCTGGGACAAAAGACCGGGACCTGTTTTCAGCGCTGCGTGGGCTTAGACGGGATCAACGCCGTTTATTCCGTGACCTATGAAATCGACCAGAAGCACGGTACCGACTATTTCGAAAGGTTCAAAAAGTGGCTGACCTATATCCAGGACGAAAACCTGATGGTGGTGGGAGCTATGACCGATCCCAAGGGAGACCGATCCAAAGGCCCGGCCGAACAGCCTGACCCGGACCAGTATGTCCGTATCGTCCAACGACGGCCGGACGGGGTGGTGATCCGCGGGGCGAAATTACACATGACCGGCGGGGTCAATTCCCACGAAATCCTGATCATGCCTACTACGGCCATGGACGCGGCGGCCAAGGACTACGCCCTGGTTTGCGCCGTTCCAGTCAATGCCCCGGGGGTGACCATGATCTTCGGCCGCCAGGCCAATGACAATCGCAAGGACAACCGGGAACGGATCGATGCCGGAAACCCTTCCTTCGGGGGCGTGGGGGGTGAGGCGGTCATCGTTTTTGAAGATGTATTCGTTCCTCAGGAGCGGGTGTTCATGAACGGTGAAACGGAGTTCACCAATACGCTGGTTTACCGGTTCGCGGCCCATCACCGGGCCAATTACGGGGGTTGTAAGACCGGTCTGATCGATGTCTTGGTCGGTGCCGTGACCTATCTGACCCAGATCCAGGGCACGGCCAAGGCTTCCCATGTACGGGATAAAATCACGGAGATGATCCATTTGGGAGAGACCCTGTACAGTTCGGCCATCGCCTGTTCGGCCGAAGGTTGGCCTACGCCTTCCGGCGCCTATATGGTGGACACCATGCTGGCCAATGTGGGTAAGCATAACACCACCCGTTTTCATTTCGAGGTGGCCCGCTTAGCCACGGATTTGGCAGGGGGATTTCTGGCTACCCTGCCCAGTCAATATGATCTGGCCCACGAAGATATAGGGCCCCTGGTCAGGAAATATTTTTCCGGCGTGGCCCGGATCCCGCCTGAAGACCGGATCAAGATCGGCAGGTTGATCGAGGCCATGACCGGGGGCACGGCCATGGTGGAATCCATGCATGGGGCCGGTTCACCCCAGGCCCAGCGGGTCATGATCCTGCGCGAAGGGGACCTGGATAAAAAAGTCAAACTGGCCAAGGCCCTGGCCGGGATTACTCCGGGGCGGGGGAAAAATTAAAACGACTTGGAGTAATCTTTTTCCACATCGGTTTTTATTCATTATCTTTTTGGATAAGGTAAAGGATTATGGTAATATTTCCATGAAATTTATATTGGATAAGGTGGATTGAGAACATGTCGGGCAGAAGATACAGGGAAACCGATCAAAGGGAGAAAATAAACCTTCGGATCAAGGAGTTGAATAAACTTCTGAAACAAAGGCTGCCTGAATATCAACGGACGGAAACCGTGACCTTGGGGAAGGTTTTGCCCCCGGCGGAGGAGTTGCAGGAACTCAAAGTACTGATCGAATGGTGCCTGAAACTCTGGGCTGAGCACGACGGATTTATCTTTAAACCCGGCCCTTATTTTAATGAATAGGTTCACCCAACCCGCCTTTTGGAGTCTCCCATGAGCACAAATATCACCATCATCGGGGCCGGTCCCGGCGGCTATGTGGCTGCCATCCGGGCCGCCCAATTAGGTGCCCAGGTCACGGTTGTGGAGCGGGAGGCCGTGGGCGGCACCTGCCTCAACTGGGGTTGCATTCCCACTAAGACCCTTAAGACCACGGTTGAGGCTATCGAACACTTCCATCGGGCCAAGGAACTGGGGATAGACCTGGAGGGAGGATTCCGGCCCAATATGGAACGGATCATGGCCCGGAAAAATGAGGTCGTTTCCATTTTGGCCCAGGGAGTTAAAAAAATCCTGGGCAGTTACCATATCCGCTATCTGGAAGGGACGGCGACCATCGCCGATCCCAAGAAGCTGCTGGTCAAAAGCCGGGATGAAAACGTAACGACGGTAGAAACGGATAAAATCATTATTGCCTCCGGATCGAGGCCTCTGGATTTTCCGGCTTTTCCCTTTGACGGGGAGCACATCCTCTCCAGCAACGATGCCCTGCTGCTGAAGGAAATCCCGGAATCGATCCTGATTATCGGCGGCGGGGTGATCGGTTGTGAATTCGCCTTCATCTTCCATTTATTGGGCAGCCGGGTGACCGTGGTGGAAGCCCTGCCCCGGGTACTGGGCCTGCCTTCTATTGATGAAGACTGTTCGATCATCATTCAAAGGGAAATGAAAAAAAGAAAGATCCAGGTGTTGACCGATAAAACGGTGGAAAAAACAGAGATCCATAACGACCGGGTCAAGGCCTTTATCGGTCCCTCCCCCTTTTTGATGGAGATTAAGGAAAAGGACCGTAAAATTTCAGAATGGGAGGTTCAGAAGGTGTTGGTCTGTATCGGCCGCAGTTCTGACGCAGGGGAATTAGGGTTGCGTCAACTGGGTCTGGAGATCGAATCACAGGGCTGGATTAAGGCCAACGAGAAACTGGAGACCAATATCCCCGGTATCTATGCCATCGGGGATGTCTTGGGGCCATCCAGGATCATGCTCGCTCATGCGGCTTCCGCCGAGGGGATCATCGCCGCTGAAAACTGCCTGGGCCATGAGCGGACCATGAATTATGAGGTGGTGCCCTCGGCGGTCTTCACCTTTCCGGAAGTGGCCGATGTGGGCCTGACCGAAACCCAAGCCCGGGAAAGGGGAATCGAAGTCCAAACCAACAGCTTTCCGTTCCGGGCCTTGGGTAAACCTCAGGCTATGGGGGAGATCGTCGGCCAGGTCAAGATCGTTTCCGAGAGCCGGGAGGGGAAAATACTGGGGGTCCATATTGTCGGCCCCCATGCCACGGACCTCATTGCTGAAGGGACCCTGGCCGTTCAATTGGGGGCCACGGTGGAAGACCTGGCCCGGACCATCCATGCCCATCCCACCCTGGCCGAAGCTGTCATGGAGACGGCCCATCAGGCCATGGGGAGCGCGATTCACGCCCTGAGAAAATAATAGGTCCCCTTCAAGGTATTGGGCTTTTTTTGAACTATCTCAGGAAAGGTTTCCCTCCGGGAAAAACCTATATCCCTCTTATCTTATTTCTCGGGGGCTTCTTCTTTGATCGGCACCCAGAACATGAGCAGCATGGCCGGAATGGAAACGCAGAAGGCCAGGATAAAGAGGTTCAGATACCCCAGGTGTTCAACCATCACCCCGCCGAATCCGCCGAAAAAGGTAGAGAAAAGGGACATAATGGCCGAACCCACGGCATAGTGGGAGGCCTTGAATTCCGGCTTGCAGGTACGCAGGATAAAAACGATCAGTACGGCGTTTCCCAGTCCGGCGGCCATCTGTTCGTAACAATGAACAGCGGCAATAATCGCCAGACCCCGGGCAGTGTTCGCCGAAGGCAGGTGCCAGGCCAGCCAGACATAGGCCCAGATATTGAAATTCATCAGGATGGTCAAAGGCCAGATAGCTTTTTTTAAGCCCCTTTTTTTGATCCAGATCCCTCCCAGGGAAGTCCCGGCAATGGCCCCGAAGGCCCCCAGGATCCCCCCCAGCCAGGAAAGCTGGGCCTTGGTCACACCCAGTTCCCGCATCAGAAAAGGGGTGCCCATGGAAAAAAGGATCTCATCTCCGATTTTATAGGTGATGATGAAAATAATTACCAGCGCCACTCTTTCCTGATCGAAATAGGTGCTGAAGGCCCGGCCGAACTCCTTGGCCATGGCGGCCAGTGAGCGCCCCGATTCTGAACGGTCTTTTTCAAATTTAGGGGCCTGCCAGGCATGGAATAACGTCAGCAGGAACATGCTCAGGGCCGCAGCCCCGAAGGCATAGCCCCAGGGCCGGTACTTCTCCGCCCCGCCCAGACTGGAGGCGAAGTAGGCGGCCAGGGCCACGAATCCGCTGCGGACCAGAATAACGGCCATACGATAGGCAAATACGCGATATCCGGTATAGGCGGCCTGTTCCTTGGGGTCGGTGAGCCCCTCCATATAATAGCCGTCAATGGCAATGTCATTGGTGGCGGACAGGAAGGCCAGGATAATAAAGCAGACAGAGATAAGGCCCAGGACCCAGCCGGGTTCCGGATGGAAGCGGGCGCTGAAACAGCCATAGGCAATGACCACGGTAAATAAGGTGATCAGCCCCTGAATGGCGATCATCCAGGACCTTTTTTTGCCGAGGATATCCAGGAAAGGGGCCCAGAGAAATTTCAGGTTCCAGGGTATGCCCAGGAAGTTCAGATAGCCGATGTACCGTTCCTTCATGCCGATATCGGTGAAGAAAACCGAGGAGAGGATGCGGATGACCGCATAGGGCAGACCCTCGGCCAGGTAGGTGCTGAAGACCCAAACGCCTGGTTTTTTCAGGTTCATAACTGTGGCAGGATCATTTTGACGGCTTCCATCAGCTCCTCGGCACCGTAGGAATAGAAATGATCCGCTCCTTTGATGATTTTTATCATTGGAGAGGTGGGCAGAGATTGGACAAGGTTTCTTACCCGGACTTCCGGGGCATAAGGGTCCGCATCACCGGCGATGACCAAGCGGGTTTTTTCGTCGCCGGCCAGAAAGGAAAAATCCATCATTCCAACCGGCGGGGAAACCAGGATGGACCCCTGGATATCGGGACAGGTGAGGGCTGCCCGGGCGTCGACCCAGGCCCCGAAGGAATAACCGGCCAAAACGATATGCTGAAGCCCCAATGCTTTCAAATAGGCCACGGCGGCCGATACATCCTCCGTTTCTCCCGCTCCTCGATCGAATTCCCCCTGGCTGCGCCCTACTCCGCGGAAATTGAAACGCAGGGTGGTCCAATCCGATGCTTCAAAGGCCCGGGAAATGAGGCTGACCACATAATTTTCCATATCTCCACCGTATAAGGGATGGGGGTGGGAGATGACCACCGCTTTCTCGGAATTCCCCCGGAATAAAAGACCTTCCAGATTTAGGGGGCCGGATTTGAAAAAGATGGGTTGGACGCTCATAAACGTTTTCCTTGCTGAAAGCTCTATTACCACAGGGAAAGAAGGATTCAAAGGGTTTTTATCAGGGTGATTTTGTCCCTCATTAAATAATTAACGAAGTCAAATAATTAAAAATAACTCTGGACTTTTAAAATCGGATGGAGTAAGACTATCTTAAAAGGATATCCACTTCATCCGAGGTTACCGAT
>JBFMBU010000297.1:0-2515 GCA_040755035.1 Thermodesulfobacteriota bacterium | reverse complement strand
CACTTCCGCCAGTGCCTCAGGACCCAAACTCAGTCGAGTGCCGATGGGCAATTCCGGAAGGACCACCCCCTCGGTGGTAATATTTTCGGCAAAGGATCCCGGCCGCACTTTCAATCCCAGGTCCTGCATCTTTTGGATGCTTTCCATGGCCAGCAGACTGAGCTGACGGTGCCAGGGACCGCCATGGGCATCCCCTTCCAACCCGAATTCTTTCACCAACATCCCCTCAGGGATATTTTTTTTGGGAACACCTTTTTGTTCACTGATGGAAACGGCTACGATTTTCATAAAAAGTCCTTAATAAGGATTCAAGGGGTCAAGGATTCCAGTGAAAAGCTGGGATAAGCCTAAACCACCCTCGAACCCTGGAAACCTTGAACCCTGAATGCCTGTTTATTTATTTTTTTCCCGCTCCCGCCACAGTTCAAAGACCACAACGTTGTCCGGATCAGGGCAGGAAATCCGGATCCGGTCGGGGTCCTGGGACCAGGGAAACCGGCCCCCGAATTTCAGGGCCGTGAAAAAAGGAAACATGGAGGTCATAGCCCATTGGCAGATAGTGGAACCCCTTTCTTTGATTTCAAAGACCTCCTCTACCTGGTGACCATAGGAGCATACCCCTTTCCCGCGGATTTCCACGATTTTTCCCATAATTTTATATTCGTCCAAAACGCGCTCCCTTTTTTTAGGTTTTTTCTCCCTGGTCGATTCGACGGTCGGAGAAATTGTAGGAAAGAAACGGATTTTGTCAAGAGAATTCAGGGAGCCGGATTAAGTAATAACGTGTGACGCGTATGTTCTTTGATAGCCCGGTCACTGAACCACCAGTATAATTTATCCCCGTTCATAAAAGACTTGACCTGATCTTTGAAATGGGGATCAAAGCGCCGGGCTGAGATCCCTCCCGGGAGAACGGCCAGGATCCGCTCGTTGTCGGCCAGGTCAACCACCATGCGCAGCGAAGCGGAAATCACCACGCCGAAAGGTTGATGGTATTCATACACGGCTCGATAGAGGGTCTCTCCCGAACCGCCCATAGGATGGGAGCCCCCTCCCAGGAGACCCTTCCCTGTACCTTTACGGCGGATGGGGTGGACCAACTCGAGTTGATGGACCTTGCCCCAGGTCCATTTTTTCGGATCATGACCGAATTGCGGGCCAAGTTCCTGCTTGACGATCACCGCGGCCTGCCGGAAAAGATCAGACATGGTTTCCTTTCTATCGGTTGTGCCCAGGTTATCAAACCAGTGGGAATCCCCTTTAAGGACCAGGGACTGAACCCGCTCCTGCCAGAAATACCAGTCTCCGAGCATCAGTTGGGCCAGCTCCTCTCCCAGTTCATCGGAAAAAACCAGAAAGGCGAATTTGCGGTATAAGGCCTGAAAAAGGGTCGGGGCCGAGTCCTGAGGATCGTCTTCAAAGTTCCATTGCTCGAGAATCTGCGCCATATCCCGGTCACCCTCATCGGCTTTTAAGGCCCTGACCATGATCGGGGTGATTTGTTGGGCCATGAGATTCAAGGTGTCCCTCTGAAACCGCCAATGGTCCGCGGCGGATTTCATCCCCGGTGCGTTTAGGAGCTGCGATAAGCGACGGTAGCGGTAAGAGGGAGAAAGATGGGAAGAATAATAAAAGGGGAAATCGGGACTAAGGGTATTATGATTGCAAGTCCCGACCCAGCCTCTCTGTGGATTAATGGTCCCGGGCATCTTTTCGTAGGGGATCCAGCCGTTCCAATTGTCCCTTCCGTCAGCAACGACAAAGGGCAGGGTGGACTCCCGCTGAGAACGAAGGGGGAGCCTTCCCGAGGTCTGCCACCCAATGTTGCCCCCCGTGTCGGCAAAGACAAAATTGAGACCGATCCAGTTCACCTCCTTGAGAGCCTCCCGAATTTCGACCACGGACCGGGCCGATTGGACTTTATCCAATCCCAGGGAGGGCCCCATGGTTTCAAAGGGGGCCCAGCGCAGGGTGACCACCCGTCCGGTTTTCAGTCCGGGAAGAACCCCGGAAACCACCGGCCCCCTTTTGCTCATTTTTATGGGCAGGATTTCTACTCGATACCCCTCCGTGGCCTTTTTGTCCCTGATGCGCAGCTTCTCTTCGATGACCTTAAAGGGAATGGATTTCCCACCTTCCAGATAATGGTCAGGATTATTAGGGTCGAGGGTTTCGATATAGAGATCCTGCTGGTCTCCATAACTGTTGGTTACCCCTATGGCTATGTGAGCATTACGCCCGATGATCAGGGACGGCGTGCCGGGGATACCCACGCCTATGAACCGCATTTCCGGGGTGATCAGTCCGCAGGGATACCAGGGACCGGGGAGCATTCGGGCGTCCAGATGGGGATCGTTGGCCAGTATGGGTTTTCCTCCGGGAGATAATGCCGGTGCTGTCGCCCAGTTGTTACTTCCGATCTTCAAGTGACCTGGCTTCAGATAGGCCAGGAGATCCCGGTCCCGATTTACGTTCAAAGAAACAACCGGCTTATTTTTTGGCAACGGGGTGGACC
>JBFMBU010000296.1:0-3663 GCA_040755035.1 Thermodesulfobacteriota bacterium | reverse complement strand
CAAGGACACCCCGAAGTCACGCAACCGCTTCAGACAGAAACGCCCGGCCCCGTCATCCCCCACTTTCCCGATATAAAACACCTGCCCTCCCAGTTTGGAAATGGAACAGGAGGTGGTACCCCCCTGACCTCCCCCTTCGACCAGCCAAAAGTCCAGAGCTTCTTTTTGGTTTTCCCCCGGAAAGCGGTCGACCACAGCGATATAATCCAGACAGCTTCTTCCGAAGACCAGGACATCGATTTTTTTCATGATTTCCCCCCCCCGAAGAAGGAGAGCCACTTCCCCAGGAAGGCCTTGAGGGTCTGCAGAAAGTCTTCTTTTTGTTCCTCGATGGACAGGGCCTTCCCTTCCCGTTGGGCTTGAATTCTGGCCGCCCTTTTTTCCGGATCGGGATGGCTGGATAGAAAGCTGTGATCCTTCCCTAAACTCGCTAATTTTTTCAAGGCGGACACGGCATCCTTGGAATCATTTTTTCTCCTCTTCAGAAAAACTAACCCGTAGTCATCCGCCTCTTTCTCCTCCATTTGGGAAAACTGGGCCTGCAATAAAGAATCGGCCAGACTCCCGATCAATGATGCGGCCACATCGCCGGCCAGGGTTCTTTGGGAAGCTATCCCTTTTCGCACGGCGCTGGCCGCATAGGCCAATCGGATCCTCTTGCGCATGTGCTGTTTGACTACATGCCCTATTTCATGTCCGATGACAAAGTGCAGTTCCCCATCGGTGAGTAAATCCATCAATCCACTGTAAATCCGAATGGTCCCATCGGCCAGGGCAAAAGCGTTGACTTCCGGGGCCAAGTAAACTTTAAAATTAAAAACCGTCTCACCCTCTCGCCACTCCTTCTGGACGAGACCTGCTAAGCGACGGGCGTGTTTATTTTCCGGCGGCGCTGTTTGATGCCGTTCGTCCAGATAGCGGGCCGATTCCCGGGCCAGGTTCACAACATCCTGGTCGGATAAGGTCATGGCCTTCAAGGCATCTACTCCGGCATCGGTGGCGGTCTGAAAGTCGGTGTTTTCGCACCCGGGTAACAATAAAAGAATCATCACTAAGAAAGGGGCGAAAATCTGAATAATCGACCCTGAAAAAAGAGGGCGAAGGGGACCTATGCTTTTTCCTTTTTTTAGAATCTCTTTATGCCCGTTCCTATCCATGGTTCTATTCGCAGACCAGCAATACCGCTGTCCCGTCATGGTCTCCGGTGGTGATGATCGGATTTCCCAGGATAGCGTTTTCCAGATTAATGAATTTTTTCACCTTAAAACAGGTTTGCCGATCCATGGCCCAGGCGAAACGGTCCCTGGCCCGGTTGAAGGAATTGTAGCCGTGTTTGACCTTCTGCAAAGGGTCTATTTCCTCCCAGCTGAAAGCGGCGGTGAAAACGGCCTTCCCGGCAGTCCTATGGGGGCCGAAAATCCGGCCGTGGTTGTTGTTAACTTCAAAAGGCTCGTCAGAGAAGGCATGATTGTGCTCACTGGGAAGCTGGGAGTACAGCGATCCGGCGATATAGGCCGAATAGCCGCTGGAATGGCCCATACGGGCCGGGAACCCGGCGATTTTACAAGCCTCGTACAATTTCTTTTTAGCCTCCGCCTTCTCGGAGGTCTGTCGGTCAATGATTATGATATTAATAGGTTCCCTCAAGGATTTCCCGAAATATTTTTCCTCTAACCAACGAGCCGGCAGCTTATCCGGAGCGATCATCCATTTACCGACGGCCAGCAGGGGAATGTAAGGGCTATCAAGGGCTATTTGAACTTCGTCCACGCCTTGGGCTGAAGCCGGGCAGGTCCCTCCGGAAACCAAGGTAACAATCAACAAGAAAAAGGTTTTCCTCAACATAACCTTCCCTCCTCAACGGTTTCGGTTCGCTATCTTTCTCCAGGGAACCCAAGAAGTCCCCGGTTTCTTCTGGGAACCATCCGTTTTTGTTGGAGAGTATATGACATGGAAAAACCTCTCGCAAGAAGAAAAGCTCGAATAATTTTCCTGCTTGATATTAACTTTTTTTCTCGTTAAAATGTCTACTAAGAAAATCGAGCAGAAAGATTTCGCTGGAGGGCCAACCGGATCAATTTTAAATCTTTTCTGTTAATAGGCAAAGGAGGATTTCACTATGCGTAACTGGAAAATACTGGGGTTATTTGGTCTGTTGCTGGTGGCGGCAGCCATGCTTCCACTGGGTTGTGGCGACTCTTCCTCCGGCGGAGGGTTTGCCAATGTGAAGGTCCAATACACCATTTCCGGCAACCAGATCACCCATAATGCCAATACATCCCGGGATTATTATATTCCGATTTCCGGCACCGATTATAAGGAACTGACCTGGTTTTGCGGGGACTATCAGGATCATTACCGAAGCCGGGTGGAAATGACTTTCAAAAAATCGGATAATACCTGGCTCCTGGAACGGGTTGACTACGGCAGCGGCAGCTGCAGCTGAGTACGGATACCTTCCTCAGTCCTAAGGGGTACGCCCCCCTTTTCAGGAAGACGGACCCCCTGCGAAGGGGAGGTTGTTCCGGAACCAACCTCCCAAACGGGAAACCTCCCCCTGGAAACCAGAGAATAATCTGGCAGGTTATCTCCTACCCTGTTTTAAAGGAGAACACCTGCCAGCCAATCCCTTCTTTGTGAAAAATCTTGGGGGGAGTGGTCCGGCCGGAAAACGCTTTTACTGCTCCGGCCCAAAAGGCGATGGCTCCATTATTTCGCTCTCGGACCCGGATTTCCCACTCACCGGGGTGCTTCTTCCAGAGTTCAAGGGCTGCCTTCATCCCTATGCCCAGCCGACGCCGGCCGCGAAGGATAAAAAATTCCGCCATGTCCCAAACCCCCGGGGCGCCGGATATTTCGGACCCCTCCTTGATCAAGGCAAATCCGGCCAGGTTGCCGCTGACCAGAACCAGGTAAGGATGCCGGTCGGCCTCTTGCCAGTAGCTGATAAGCCGTTCTTCCCTGAACCGTCCGTCCGCTCCCGGCTCCAGCTCCACAAATTCGCTGAAGTCATGCATATAAAGCTGAAACAGATTGGCCAGGATCGGTGCCTGATCCGCTGTTGCCGGAAGGACCTGAACCACCAGGGGAGTAAAATATTGAAAGTCAGCCATGAAACGCCCCCTAATAAATGGAATTGACGCCGCGCATTGATTCACCAACGGATCAACGGGTAAAAAAACGTATCCGTTTATTCATATTCCTTGGGGACGGCGCAGATCATGATCAGGGGGTTGTCGGTCCCGAGGTTCCGGTACTGGTGCTTTTCTCCGGGTAGGACCAGGGCGAAGTCTCCCTCTTTCACTGGATGTTCCTTCCCTTTTTCGTCTATTAGGGCCCCGAAGCCCTTAATGATAAAATTCAAGTGCTCAAAGTCATGGCTATGGTAAGGGGTGTGTCCTCCCGGCTCGATAGTGAATACCCGGAACGAAAAGGACGGGGATCCGTCCGCCCGGGAGATAGGGAGTTGTTTAAATACCTTTTCGGCCCCTTCCATGACCATTTTCGCCTTCGGAACCTGATCCAGGGCAATGGTTTTCATGGGCATTCCTCCGAAATTATCCCTTTACGGGAAAAACATGTATTTCTGATTTTACAAAAAAACTGCTTTTATTTTAATAGACTGAATTGGTTTCGTAATCAATTATAAAATTCCTGACCGCC
>JBFMBU010000295.1:0-6226 GCA_040755035.1 Thermodesulfobacteriota bacterium | reverse complement strand
ATTCAGCCTGTTCTGAATTGCTTTGGCCTGCCGGATATCTGTCGTTTATTCCAATTTCAAGATCCTGGCCGCATTTTCATACATCCATTTCGGCTTCACCGAATCTTTCAACGGCAGTTCCAGGGTTTCCCGGATGACCTGATCCAGGGACATTCCCAGGGTGATCCAGGAACTGGCAAATAGGATCCGGTCCTGCAAGAGGTTATTGCCGAACTGGAGCAGCATCTCAAACCCGCTGCCCGGTTTGGCCACATTTTTCGGGCGATGGGCGGCCAGATCGATATGAATATTGGTATGACGCCGGGCCAGACCGACCAGTTCCGGAACCCAGGGCCAGCCGCCCAGAGCGGCGATGATGGTCAGTTCCGGGAAATCGCGGGCCACCTCGTCCAGGAAGATGGGACGGCCGAAATCCATGGCCCGGTCCGAGGCATAGTTCATAGTGCAATAGATGCGGGCCGGGATACCCAGCTCCACGCATTTGGTATACAGGGGATAATATTTTTTATCGTTCGGATAAAGCTGTTCCCGGAAGGTGGAAACCTCCAGGCCGCGGATACCCCATTCCTTGACCACACGCTCCAATTCCCTGACTCCGGCCACCCCGGTCCGGGGGCTGATCCTGGCCCAGGGGATTAGACGGGGCTTATGTCTGGCAGCCAAAGCCGCTGTGTGTTCAATGGTGGCATGACGACCGGTCCCGATGCAGGCGTAGACCACCTCGGCCTCATCCAGCATTTTTATGAAGGCTTCTTCGGTCATGGCTCTTTCGATGTTTTTTCTGATGATCGTTTTTCTGACTTCCAGGGGGGTTTTCGTATTTTTGAGTTCTTCAAACTCCTCGGGACTCATACCCGCTTCCGCCGCCCATTTAGGGCCAAAAATATGGATATAGTTGGCCAGACCCTCCGATCCGGACCCGCTTTGCTCAAAAGTCTTCAATTCTTCTTCATACACTTCTCGGGTAGGAATATCACATTCCAGATCAATGACCTTCATTCCCTGCTCCTTTCCGAGTTCTTTTGCCTCCGGAAGTTAAAAATTTTCGGAGGCATCTTTTCTGAATTATCATTAAAATTCGAATAAAGCATATAAGGTCACGACCGCCGACCAACCAATCCCCCCTTGCCCCCCTTAAATCAAGGGGGGATGAAGAGAGCACTGTTTGAGTCAAGGCAACAAAGTCAGGAAAGACGATTGCAACGGGTCCTTGGCCAAAAAGCGGTTGATCCATTCCTGACCGGCAGGGGAGGCGGCGATCTTTCCGAACAATACGGCATCGTTTTTTAAACCCTGCTCGAATCCTTGCGCATAGCCGTATTGAATGGCCAGAAGGGTGTCCCTGGCCGAAGCCATACGGGCCCCCCCTAGATCCCCCGCCCGGCGGGCGGAAGGGGTCGGGGTGTTCAGCAACCGTTTAACATCGGGTCGGGCAAAAAGAACCTTCAATTCCTCCTTTTGTTTTTCTCCCTTTTTATCCCATTCCTTGGAGGGAAAGGGCATTGTTCCCTCGATAAACCGGCGGGCCACGGTAAAAGCCCGAACCAAGGCAGTCGCTGAAGGGGCGAATTCATCAGCCAGGCCTATCTTAACCGCGGTAAAGGCATCAACCGGCTCGCCGTTGATACACATTTCAGCCGCCTTGACCGGTCCGATCATCCGCGGCAGACGCTGCAGGCCGCCATACCCGGGGATGATGCCCAGTTTCACTTCCGGTTGACCCAGTTGGGCGTTCTCGGTAACGATCCGGTAATGGGTACTCATGGCCAGTTCGTTGCCCCCGCCCAATCCGAAGCCGTCCACCAGGGCGATCACCGGCAGGGGCAGTTTCTCCAGGTCGGAAAAGACACCGATATTTTTTCGGGCAAAGCCCCCGATAATCGCCGCACTGCCGCGAAAGGCATTCACGTCCGCCCCGGCTACAAAAGAACGGCCGGCCCCGGTGATTATCAGGGCCTTGACCGAACGGCCGGAAACAGACCTGTGGGTCGCGATCTCCCGGACTAAATCCTTTAACTGGGAGATCAGATCATCATTCAAAGCATTAAGGGCCTCGGGACGACATAGGGTCACCAGGCCCACTTCCTTTATCAACCGAACATCAATCAAACGGTTGGTCTGTGGATCGGCTGTCAGGAGGGCGTCACCCCGGAAGGCTGCCTCATAGTCGGCAACAGACCGGCCGGGCCGATCGGCCTGGACCAGGGCCACCCCCTTGGGTTTTTTCATGGTCCCTTCCAGCATCTTCTGCTGTAGGTCGGCGATTCCCGGCAGATCGGTTATTTCCAGATCCTCCTGTTCCATGACCAGAGTTCCTGCGGAAAGGAGACGGACCACATCGGCGGCCTGGGCCGGAGAAAACATATGGGAGCCGCAGATAGACAGATCGGTCCCACCCCGGGCCACTACCAGACCGCAGGGCATGACATCCTTTTCGTTAAAATCACGGGCCACAAAGGTACTGAAATGCAGAGTGCTCTGGTCGGTCCTTTCCACCACCAGGTCCGGATTCTGCCGGGTTCCGAATATATTCCAGAGGGCCTTACCCAGGGCCTGGGCCTGGCGCATATAATCAGACTGGTATTGAGGATTGGGCTCCCCTTTTTCCGTCAACGGATCGGGCATGTCCTCGGGCAAGAGGAAATCCTCGCGGTTCAGGATATGATCCGGCCGGACGCCCAACCGTATTACCTGCTTGACCCCTTTTTCTTCTTTGGTGCGGGAGGCGATGACCGCCACTTCCGCCGATCGGTTAAAGGCCGCCCGGATAAAAGATTGGGCGTAAGCATCGGCTCCCCAGACCAGCACTCTTCTCCCCGGAAACAAACCGGCATCCTTCAATATCCGTTCCGCCGAACCACTACGAAAGAGAACCTGCTTCTGACGCATCCACACCCAACGGGCATCCATGACCAAGCGGCGGCCTTCATAGAAGAAAGTTTCTTTGTACTCGCCTTTCAGTCCCTGACCAGTGGCCCCGAAAAAGGCCAGTCGTCCTCCGGGGTTCAGGCAGGAGACCAGCAGGGGAAAATTCGCGCCGCCGGTATGTTCGAATACCTTGTCCACCAGGCGGCCTTTATTGGCCTGACGAACGGCCCGACGAAACGGTTCGGTTCGCCGCTCCCATTTGGTTGGAGAGAGTTTTGAATCGATGACCCCGAATAAAGCCGGATCAAAGTTTCGGCGATTGATAAAGGCGTCGGCTATGCCTCGGGCAATCAAATGCTCGGCCAAGGCGGGGTTGGACCCGACCAGGATCACCCGCGCCCCCAGGGCCTTGGCCATTTGGGCCCCGGCAAAGCTGGTGCCCTTGCCCCCGCCCATAACCAGGACGGAATCCCCCGGACTTACCCTCAAGCGTTCCACCACGGCCCGGTAGGCCGTTCCGTAAGTCAGGAGCATAGCCGCCAGGCTTTCCGGGGAATGTTTTTGCAGCGTTTCCGGAAGGGGAATGGCTTTCCCCTCATCGACCACGGCGAACTGGGCATTGAATCCATCATGGGTTTCATAGCCGCGGATGTTCCGGCCCGTCCAGGAATCCAGAATGACCGCCTGCCCGACCTTGACCCGGGTAACGGCCGCACCGGCATCGACCACTATGCCCAGAGCATCGCTGCCCGGGATATGGAGGGTAGCCGCATCCCCCCGGCCGAAAGCCGGGACCGGAAGTCCCAGGGCGGCGAAATTGGTATTATAATTGGGTCCGGAGGCCAGGACCGCCACCAGAACACGTCCGGCCTCATGCTCCCGCAAGAGAGGAGTAGGCACTGTTTCCAGGCGAACCACCTTTTTGGGCGGGCCATAATCATTGCGATGAATGGTCAAGGCCTGCATGGTTTCGGGAATGGGTTCACCCAGAACCGGCGGCCGGCCCAGGGGCCAGGTAGCATCAGGATTCTTTTTCTGATCGGACATAAACCCTCCTTTAAATTGAGGGAAAGTATAGAACAGGGAACTTGGCGGATCAAGGAGAAAAGAGAAGAACTGCCCGGAAAATTATGGGGTATAAAAAGAAGTTTTTTATGCGAATCGAGATGATTCTTTTGCTATTGTTCTTCTGGCCGGTCTCTTCCGCCAAGACCGATAATTCCGAAAAGGAAAGCGCCAAAGAGATCGGCCAGGGGGTCAAAGAACTGGGAAAAGAGATCATCGAAAGCCCTTAAGCCCTGCTAAGACACCTCTTCTTTGGGGATCTCTTCCCGCTTCTTCCCCAGCCAGGGGATAAAGGGAGAAACGAGCAGGATCAGGGCGACAATCAGAGAAGCGGCAGCCAGAGGGCGAATGAAGAAAATGGAAAAATTCCCCTGGGACATAATCAAGGACTTGCGCAGGTTATTCTCCAACAGCGGCCCCAGAACAAAGGCCAAAACCAGAGGCGCCCCTTCGTATTCGAATTTTTTCATCAGGTATCCCACAATCCCGAAGAGTATCATGACATAGATATCGAAAACAGAATTGTTGACGCTGTAAACCCCGATCAGACAGAAGAGCAGAATCAAAGGGAAAAGGATCTTGTAAGGGATCTTAAGCACCTGGACCCACATCCCGATCAGGGGAAGGTTGAGGACCAGGAGCATGATATTGCCGATATACATACTGGTGATGACTCCCCAAAAAATCCCGGGGTTCTGGCTCATCATCAAAGGTCCGGGGGTAACCCCATGGATCATAAAGGCCCCCAGGAGCATGGCCATGATGACGTTGGGTGGGATGCCCAGGGTCAGGAGGGGGATGAAGGCACCCCCCGTAGCCGCATTGTTGGCCGCTTCCGGCCCGGCCACTCCCTCAATGGCTCCCCGGCCGAAACGCTCCGGACGCTTGGAAAGGCGCTTTTCCAGGGCGTAGGAAATAAAAGAAGAAATCACAGCCCCGCCGCCGGGAAGAATTCCCAGAAAGAATCCCATGATTGAGCCCCGGGCAATGGGGCCTGAGCTGTCCTTCCAGTCCTTGGCGGTCGGCAAAAGCCCTTTTAATCGGGTCTTGAAAATATCTCTCTGAAAAACCTGTTCGATATTGACCAGAACCTCGGAGATGCCGAACAGTCCCATGACGATCGGTACCAGACCGATCCCGTCGACGAGTTCCATACGATCGAAGGTAAACCGCGGCCGGGCGTTGATGGAATCCAATCCGATCAACCCCAAAACGATCCCCAAAGAGGCCATGAGCAAGGCCTTGGGCATGGACCCGTGGGCCAGATAAATGAGAATGGTCAAGCCCAGGACCATGAGGGTGAAATACTCCGGCGGCCCGAAACGGATGGCGATCTGGGACAAGGGAGGGGCCAGGAGCATTAGTCCCAGGATAGATAAGGTACCGGCGATAAAGGACCCGAAAGCGGCAATCCCTAAGGCCGGTCCGGCCCGGCCCTGACGGGCCATTTTATAGCCGTCCAGACAGGTCACCACCGAAGCCGCCTCACCGGGGATGTTGACCAGAATGGAGGTGGTCGAACCGCCATACATGGCCCCATAATAAATGCCGGCCAGCATAATGATGGCCGCCTCCGGAGTGGACTGGAAGGTTATTGGCAGCAGAAGAGACATGGCCCCCACGGGACCGATCCCGGGCAGGACCCCGATCAGGGTGCCGATGAACACCCCGATAAAACAATAAAAAAGATTGATAGGCTGAAGGGCGACCGAGAATCCAATTCCCAGATAATTGAGAAGTTCCATCGTTTATCCAATCCCCAGCAATCCCTTGGGCAACTGACTGCCCAGCCAGAGGTAAAAAATCACATAGGCCGATCCCGTGGCAAGGATCGCCCCCAGAACGGCTTTCAACCAGGTCTGGGGCTCGACGACCTTGAAAAGAAAAATCATCAGTATAAGGGTACTAAGGAGAAAACCTAAGAATAGATAAAAATAGGCGTAAAGTACCAGGGCAATCAGAACAGCAATGATCTTTGACAGACGAATGTCCGTCCAGAAAACTTTTTTCAGCTCACCGGTGACCGCGGTTTGTTTCAGGGCCTTGACCAGGATACTGATGGCCAGGCCGAGCATGATGATCCCGAGCCAGAAAAACATGAATCCCGAGCCCGGATCATTCAGGGTCCCTATTTCCAGCTTATATCCCCCGTAACAGACCCCCAGCCCCAGGGCCATCCAGAAAAGAGAGCTGATGATATCTCTATTTTTCACCCTGACCTCTCAGTTAAGCGATAAGAACCGATTACTAATATTAATGAGAAAAATAAATAGACATCCCCTCCCCCCGCCCC
>JBFMBU010000294.1:0-2287 GCA_040755035.1 Thermodesulfobacteriota bacterium | reverse complement strand
GAGGAGGATGAGCCAATAGCGGCCGGACCCGGGTTTTTCAACATAGCGAACATACATCCCCATGGTGAGGATCCAGAAGAAGGTGCTGAGGACATCCTTGCGCTCCGCGATCCAGGCCACCGATTCCACCCGGAGGGGGTGCAGGGCGAAAAGGGCGGTCACGGACCAACTCACCCAGGGTCTGCCGGTCATCCGCCTGAAGACCCAGAACAGGAGAAAGGTGTTTGCCAGGTGAAAGAATAAGCTGATCAGATGATGGGGCCCCGGGTTCAACCCGAAGAGGTGGCAGTCCAGCATGTGGGAGAGCCAGGTCAGGGGATGCCAGTTGCCGGCCCAGGTGGTGGTGAAAGCCCAGATCAAACTTGTGCGGGTGATCCCGGATTGGAGGTTCAGATTCTTGAAGACATAGGGACCGTCATCATAATCAATGAATTCGAAACTCCGCACCGGCCAGTAAACCAAGAGAATGGCCGCAATAAGCAGGGAGACGGCCAGGACTTGTAATTGTCGGTCGGAAAGAAATGACCTCCTCTGGGGGAGGGGGCCCCTGGAATTTCCCTTCCTTTGGAATTTTGTTTTTTGCTGCTGTTTGGAATTCGTCATCGATAATTTCAACCGGGGATCGTTGCCGGCAAGCCCTTCTTCTCTTTTCTCCCGGGTCGGCCGGCCCGCCAGGGAAAATGGTCATCGAGAAATTCGTCGATCAAATTCCCCTGATGGCCTGGCAAGGGCCCGAAAAGAAGCGGATTGAACCGGAAGGATGGGCCCCCTCTCCAGCCAACGCTCGCTTGCCCGCCATGAAATGAGCCATTTGGGGCCCTTTCATCTGGCGCCAGGTCTTTTGGGCCCGAGGGCCCCGGAAAAGTGTTCGATGGCCTCTTTTGCCTTTCCCTGCCGGGCCAGAGCGATTCCCAGATTCATGTGGGCCTGCACATAATCGGGTTTGATTTGCAGGGCCCTGGCGTAGTGGGCCGCCGCTTCCTGGGTTTTCCCCTGCTGGGCCAGAACCATCCCCAGGTTGTTGTGGGCCTCGGGGTAGTCGGGTTTGGCTTGCAGGGCCCTGGCGTAGTGGGCCGCCGCTTCCTGGGTTTTCCCCTGCTGGGCCAGAACCATCCCCAGGTTGTTGTGGGCCTCGGCATAATCGGGTTTGATTTGCAGGGCATTGGCGTAACGGGCCGCCGCTTCCTGGAATTTTCCCTCTTCGGCCAGCGCATTTCCCAGGTTGTTGTGCGCCTCGTGAAAATCGGGTTTAGTGCTTATCCGCAAATAATATATTGCGATAAAAGGTATGTCCATGATAGGCTTAGTCATGAGTGCGGTCAAATCATGGACGGTATCCAACGAACTGTGGGAGCGGGCCAAACCGCTCATTCCAAAGCAAAAACGAAAGAAAAAACGGGAATATCTTCGGCGTCCAGGAGGTGGCCGTAAACCCATGGAGCCCCGCAAAGTCTTCGAAGGAATCATCTTTGTACTTCGAACGGGCTGCCAATGGAAGGCGTTGCCGATGAAGGAGTTTGGGAGTGCCAGTTCTATCCATAAATATTTTTTGGATTGGAAACGAAAGGGGGTATTTTCTCGCCTTTGGCGAAAGGGCCTGGCGGAATACGACGAAATGGAAGGCATCGCCTGGTCGTGGCAAAGCATAGATGGTGCGGTCGTAAAAGCCCCCCTGGCTTTAGAGACCGTAGGGCCAAATCCGACGGATCGGGGGAAAAAATGGGACCAAGCGAAGTCTTCTCGTCGACGGGATTGGAATCCCGCTGTCGTTAGTCGCGAGCGGGGCACAACAACATGACGTGAAGTTATTAGAGCGGACGTTGGACGAAATGGTGGTCGAGCGACCATCCGGGAAGGGTGCTCCCCACCAGCATTTATGTGGGGACAAGGCCTACGTAGGGGAACCGGCTGAGAAATCGATTCGGGAGAGGAACTATATCCCGCACATTCGCCAACGGGGGGAAGAGATGATTTCCAAGAAAAGAAATCCCCGTTATCGCGCTCGCCGATGGGTAGTTGAACGGACCCATTCTTGGCTGAACCGGTTCCGAAAGCTGTTGGTTCGCTTTGAAAAGACGGCTGCTGGTTATGAGGGCTTATTGGAATTAGCATGTGCATTAATTGCTTTTCGACGAGTAATCACTATTTACGGATAAGCACTAAACCAGTTTCCTTATGCCAGCAGTTTAA
Organism: Thermodesulfobacteriota bacterium; assembly: GCA_040755035.1. Taxonomy (GTDB): domain Bacteria; phylum Desulfobacterota; class RBG-13-43-22; order RBG-13-43-22; family RBG-13-43-22; genus RBG-13-43-22. Next base: position 97 of record JBFMBU010000294.1, on the reverse strand, counting down.
GACGTTTCCTGAAACGAGCCGATTCCAAAGTGACTCAGAACCTCAACAAGGTTCACGACCATTTGAGGCTGAAGATGTTCTACCTCCCCAAGCCTCG
>JBFMBU010000293.1:0-14042 GCA_040755035.1 Thermodesulfobacteriota bacterium | reverse complement strand
ATCACCCCGATCCCCGGATACTGGACCTTTATCACTTAACTCCTTCAGCGGAAACGGTTTTCCATAAAGGGCGGGGCTGTCCCGCCTGCCATGGCCAGGGGTTTGAAAGCCGGGAGGGATTTTTTGAATTATTAACCGTGACCCCGGCCTTCCGAGAGGCCATCCAAACCCAGGCCCCGGAAACCGAGTTACGCCATTTGGCCGTTCAGGAAGGAATGGAACCCCTCTTGTCCGGCGGTTTGCAGAAGGCCAAGTCCGGACGGGTTTCTTTGGAGGAAATGATGCGGGTTATTCCCTATGAGGTAGGAGCTCGTTTTTGTCCGACCTGCCTTCATCCTCTGGAACACGATTACAATTATTGCCCGGAATGCGCCCACCGTCAAAACTATCAGTGCACTCACTGTGGGAAAAAACTTCAGGCCACCTGGAAAATCTGCCCTGAATGCGGGGGAAAGGCCTGACCGTCGTTGCGAGTTGAGGGTTGCGGGTTGCTGGTTTTCTATTATAGGCGGCGACAATAGAAATTATTAACCGACTCATAAGATGGTCTCGCAAAAAATCGAGTTCTGTCATTTCGAGGAGTGAAGCGACGAGAAATCTTTAATGATTTCAAGATTTCTCCCTTCGGTCGAAATGACAAGAAGGGAGTTTTTTGACTTTTTGCGAGACCATCTCATAATAGTATGGACATGAACCTGATAAGCTTGTCCACCGGAGGATCATGGGGGTCTTTTCTGGAGATTGTCCACCCCAAACCTGGAAGCTTCTTTGCCGGGCAAATTGTTTAATCCCGCCCTGCGGAACAGGCCTTCACCAGTGTTGGAAATAGGCCGATCGGGCCGCTCGACTTTGTCGAGCTTATAATAAGGCCACCCTTCGGTGGCCGAACAGCCGATCGACCGGAAGCCGGGGGTGTATGCCCTACTTCGAATCAAATCCCGCCAACGGCGGGACTGGACTGGCAGGGAGGTCGATAGACCGACCTCAAAGAAAACCCCCTGCGGGGGCCGGGATTGGGCGATAAATCACCCTTTTGACAATCTCCAGGAAAGACCCCCATGATCCTCTTATGTCTATATTTTTGAGACCAATAATAAAATCCCTGTCTGGAAACTTGACAGGGTAATTAAATAATGGTAAATAAATACCCAGTCGGGACGTAGCGCAGTCTGGTAGCGCACCTGAATGGGGTTCAGGGGGCCGCTGGTTCAAATCCAGTCGTCCCGACCATTTAATAACCTACCCTTATACTTAAAAAAAACAACCCTCGCCCTTATCCGTCATCAAATGAAATTCTGTTCCTTCAATTGTGAGAACGCAGATAATGGGAAGGCCCAGCATGCCGCCTGTATGGTGGTAAACGGGGTCTATTGTGGACTTCTTCACAAAGTCATCGAAAAAGGCCTGCCCTGCCAGGTGCCGAACATTGCCGTGAAAAACGGAAAAAAGGGAAAGAAAAAATAGGAAAGGGGTTACCCGAAGAATTTTTCATAACGTGCCTCAAAGGCTGGGGTGTCGAAGGAATATTCCTGCGTCCCGTAGCATTCCACGGCAAAAGAGGCACAGACGCTGCCGAGCTTGGCTGCCTGCTCAATATCCATCCCCTTAACCAGACCACTGATTAACCCACCCCGGTAAGAATCCCCGGCACCGGTGGGATCTTCCACCCGGGCCGGTTCCACGGCCGGAATAAATTTTTCGGAGTCAGCGGTAAAAATCCGGGACCCCATGTCCCCTAAGGTGACGATTATCGATCCGGTCTTTTGCAACAGGGCCGTTTTGTTCATCCCGGTTTTATTCATGATCAATTCCAACTCATAGTCATTGGATATCAGGATACGGCAGCCTTCTATGGCTGCAAGCAACTCCTTGGCCCCCAGCATAGGGATCGATTGACCGGGATCGAAGATATAATCAATCCCCCTGGTTTTGCATTTCTGGGGATATTGGATCATGTCCTCAAGATTTCCCGGAGAGATGATAATCAATGTATCCTGCGGAGCTAAGAGATCAAAATTGAGTTCAGAGGAACATTTCATAGCCCCCGGGTTGAAACCGGTGATCTGGTTGTCTGCCCGGTCAGTGGTAATATAAGCCCCGGCGGTAAGTTCCTCTTCAATTATTTTTATATTTCCTATAGGAAGGCCGTTTTTTTTCAACCATTCCAGATAGCGATGGTAGTCGCTTCCAATGGTAGCGGAGATTTCAGGGGATTGGCCCATTAAAGCCAGGGCATAGGCGATATTACCGGCCGTACCTCCGAACTTTTCTCTGACGCCGTTGACCATAAAGGCGACATTTAAGACATGGATTTTTTCCGGGAGAATATGTTCGGAAAAATAACCCGGGAAATCCATAATTCGATCATAGGCCAGAGAACCTGAAACAATAATGGTCACCGATTTATTCCTTCCTATCCAACATCTTGTTATGCTTATATTTCTCAACCACTTCGTTTTCCTGCTCCAAATCCTCCCGGCGGGTGTCCTTCCACAACCAGATAACCAGGGAAACAATACCCATCCAGGCCGAGAACCCGGCAAAGAGCGACATAAAAATCCTGAACCGGATTTCCATCCCTTTAATCCACATGGAGGCCAGTAAAAAAACAACCATCCCTAATAAAATGATCCCCAGTTTTTTACTGATCCTTTTGAAATTCAAGGTTTCAGCCATAACAAAAGGTCCTTTTTAAATGAACGGCGTATTAAAAAAGGGGTTTTCCCCGCTCCGGATAAATTCCAATTGACACCGCTTCTCGAATGTCTATATAACATAACCAGGGTTTTTTGCGGGAATTTTTTTTATAGGGATTCACCCTTGAGGGTTTCATGATTGATTTGAACAAAGCCCGGGAAAAAATGGTCCGGGAGCAGTTGATTCCGAGGGGGATAGTCGACCCGCGTGTCCTTAATGCCATGCGCCGGGTCCCCCGGCATCTTTTTATCGAAGAAGCCCTGCAAGGGGAGGCCTATAAAGATTATCCGGTGCCGATTGGAGAACATCAGACCATTTCCCAGCCCTATATCGTGGCCCTCATGACCCAGGCCCTGGAACTTCAAGGAACGGAAAGGGTCCTGGAAATAGGGACCGGCTGCGGCTATCAGACGGCCATCCTGGCTGAATTGGCCCGCAAAGTTTATTCTATTGAAAGAATCCGCTCCCTGTCCCAGAAGGCCCGCCGGATGATGGACCAGTTGAAATATTTCAACGTGGTCCTCAAGGTCAATGACGGGACCCAGGGATGGGCGGAGGAAGCCCCTTTCGATGCTGTCATTATCACCGCCGCCGCACCCGGTATTCCCGCACCCCTAAAGGATCAGTTGGCCCCCCGGGGACGCATGGTCATCCCCGTGGGAGACCGATACAGCCAGTCCTTATTAAAGATCGTTAAAACGGAAGATGGCTTTCAGGAAGAAGATCTGGGGGGTGTGCGATTCGTCAGCCTTATCGGCGAGCACGGATGGAAAGATTAACAGGTTTTTTCAAGTAAGTTTCTCAATAACCCCCCCTGACCTCTTCACCGCCATTTCCCGGCCAAGGCATCATACATTTTTCCTTTTCCTTCCTGAAAATCAATCCTTAATAACCGGGTCAGGGGTCTCTGGGAAATAGTCTTGGGGATCTCGGCCACGATTTGGAAAAAATCCGGCACGTGGCTTTTGGACAGGCGCCTTTTACACCACTCTAATATTTGGTTTAAATCCAACTCGACCGATTCTACAGGGGCCACTGCGACCACTACCTCCGATTCCCCGGGGGCCCCGGTCCGGGAGCGAACCCCATAGACACAGGCCTCGGTCAGGTCCGGGTGCTCACAAAGGACCTTTTCGATCAATGAGGGTTGGATAAATTCACCGTACTTGCGCAGTTCATCCCCTTTGCGGTTGCAGAAATAGAGCCAGCCCTCTTCATCCTGATAGACGATATCTCCGGAACGGTGCCAGCCGGCCAGGGTCTTTTCCCGGGATTCTTTTTCTTTGCCGTAGTATTCGACCTTGGCCTCTCCTATGACCGGCTGACTGATCAGTTCCCCCGGTGTACGGGGAGGGAGGTCCTGGCCGTTTTCGTCGATGACTCGGACCCTGAAAAATTCCAGGGGCTTGCCCATGGAACCAACCGGGCCTTCCCCGGGTTGTTTGACCGTGACACATCCCCCATCCAAGGCCCCGTACCACTCCAGAATGTTAACCTTGAAACGCTTTTCAAAGGGTTCCCAGATGGCCGCCGGCGTACCGGCACTGACCACCACCCTTACCGGATTATCGCCGTCGTCCGCCCTTTCCGGCATGGCATAAATCATACCGATCATACCCCCCAGACAGGAATAGGTGGTACAGCCATATTTGCGGCAGATGTCCCAGATCCGCGAACGGGCAAAGCGGACACTGAAGACCGAGGGAATCTCTCGGTATAAGGAAGGCATCAGGGTCACGGAATGGGAATTGGCATGGCTCAGAGAAAGACCGGTGTACAGGATATCATCGGGTGTGTAATGCCATAAAACATCCACCAAGCCATCCAATCGCCGGTTGCGCCACAAGACCCCTTTAGGATTTCCGGTCGTCCCTGAAGTATACATGATCTGGCAGGGATCACCGGGTTCTCCCTTTTGTTCAACCGGGACATAAGCACGACCCTTAATCTCCTCCATGGAGATCAGGGGGGCCATTTTCCTGATGGCCGGAAATACATCATCCGGGATGGGGGGAAGATCGGGTTTATCGGCAAAAACGACAGCCCCTTCGAATCCTTCTATCCCGATCAGGGCCGAAAGCAGATCGGTCGTGGTTATAATCACCTTACATTGAGAATCCCTGATCTGATATTGCAGGCTCTCTCCCACCAAACGTGGATCCAGGGCTACCCAGACAGCCCCGATAATATTGCTGCCCAGTATGCCATACAAGAATTCCGGATAATTCCTCATGAAAACAGCCACCCGGTCGCCCTTTTCCACCCCCCTTTCGACCAGCCAACCTGCCAGCTTGGAAGCATTGATAAAAAGCTCAGAATAGGTCAGGCTTTCATCTCCGTAGGTATCGTATTCGAAGGTGACTATTTTTTTATCGGGCACGGCCTCCGCCTTTTGTTGAAGCATCTGGGCCGCCACTTCCGGATTCAAAGGATCCATAGAAAAGTCTCCGTATCCAAATCCCCCTACCTCCCTTTTCAAAAGGGGAGTAGGGGTGATAGTTGAGGGTTTGAAAACAATTTTTTTTAACGGTCTAATTACACCTGTTAAGCACACAAATGGCTCAAAGGGCGTTGGCCCTCATGATTGGGTACAATGTATAAATTTAACCCTCGAACCCTTGGAACCTCGGCTCCTTGAACCCTTTGTTTTTTTATTGATACTGTTTCTTTAAACGAATCGTTTCGTAGCCAGCGGGCGGGGAAGCCCCGACCTCAGGTTTCCAAAACTCAACTCTGGAACCTAAGCCATAAGGTACGTGATTGGCCCAGAGCAGGGCCTTGTTCCGGCTCTCACGGATGGCTTTTGAAATCTTGATGCCGACTGCTTTCAAGTCATCGTCCGCTATAGCGCCCGCACCGTCAATAATAGCTTTTTGAATCTCCGGGGTGGTATTGTAGCAAAAGGGCATATAACTCACAAAATAATCATTGGCATCAGCCGAGGCCGATTGTTCCGCGTGCACCCAAAGGGCTTGGGCTAACAGCCCGCGGAATTTTTTCCCCACAAACCCTGCCGTATAGGCCCCGCCCTCCATCACCTCGATCTTTGCTTTTATCCCCACCTCACCGAGGTTGGAGGTAATGGCTTCGACCCAATAGCGAGAGGTTGAAGTGGTAGTAAATACAGTCTCAAATCCTTTCGGGTACCCCGCCTCAGCCAGAAGCTTTTTGGCCCTCTCCGGATTATAGGGATCGGGTTTAATGGAAGGATCATGCCCCATAGTAACCGGTGAGCAGAAATCACCATAAGGTTCGGACATCCCGAAGAGCACTTTTTTGGTGATCCCTTCCCGATCAATGGCCAGGCTGGCCGCCTCCCGGACCCGGATATCATGAAAGGGGCTGGAATCCTTGGGAAAGGTTAAATCAGCAAAGGTTATGGCGGTCAAGGTTGGGTATTTGCAGAGCTCTATTTTCAAATTCGGATCGTTTTTTGCTTCCATAGCATGAGGACCGATCAGCTCGGTAATATCCACCTCTCCCGCTTTCAACATGGCCAGACGGGTGGAATGTTCAGGGACATAGAGCATTTTAAAGGTCTTAATGGCCGGGGTATGGCGGAAATGTTTTTTAACCGCTTCTACCTTCCAGTAAACATCCTGCTTATATTCGACCCACTTAAAAGGCCCTGTTCCCACCGGTTTATCGGCAAACCCCTTGTCCCCCACCTGTTCGCGGTATTTCTTGGGCATCATCCCGGTTGACCACCACAGGCGTCCCAGAAGACCGGGGTCAGCGGCCCGGAGATGGAATCGAACCTGGTAGGGACCGACCACCTCGACCTTTTCAATGGTCCGGGACCATAAAGGGGTGAAGAGGTATTTCAGGTCCTTACGCAAGTAGGTATCCATGCTGAACTTGACATCTTCAGCGGTAAACTTATCTCCGTTATGGAAGGTAACATCATTCCTGAGAGTAAAATCGATGGTTTTCCAATCAGGTGCGATCTTCCAGGACTTGGCCAGACCGGGCAATAACTTATCCCCTCTTTGATCAACGTAAATTAATGAATCGAAAATCGTCCTGGCTAAAAAAGGAAAGCCGGATACGTGGGTGGCTGAATCGCCCCCGACCTGATAAAAGTTAGGGGCAGATGTGGCATAGACCACCTCTCCCTTTGCCGGAGCAGCCGAACTCGAAGTGGGGTTAAAGGCCAGCATTATGGAAAAGCCCAATAAACAAATAAACAACAGACTTTTTTTTTCGATTCTGACCATACAAGTCCTCCTTGGTTTTGGTTAAATTAAGGTGGCTGTTTAATGATCTATTTTATTACCGGCGTTATTCTTGGTAGATATTTTGTCCCCACCCCCTTCTTCCTTTTTTCACATTTTTTCCAATATATGAATGGTCATGGCTGCCTCACCGCCACCGATGGTGCCGCCGCCGTTTTCGGCCAGGGCCAGGCGGTGTTTTGGGATCTGTCTTGGACCGGCTTCTCCCCGGAGTTGTGTCACCAACTCATAGATCTGGGCCAGTCCGGAGGCCCCGATGGGATGACCGCGGGAGATCAGACCGCCGCTGGGGTTAATGGGAATTTTTCCGTCTAAGGCCGTAGCACCGCTTTCGGCCAAGGGACCCCCTTCGCCCGGTGCACAGAATCCCAGTTGCTCACTCTGGACCAGTTCGCCGAAGGCCGTGGCATCATGCACCTCAGCCATATCTATATCCTCCGGACCGAGACCGGCTTTTTCGTAAGCTGCCAGAGAGGCCCTTTTCCCGATGTCGTTTTCCCCCTGGAGTTTGCCGGATCGCAAGACCGAGGCCCGGATTAGAACAGCCCGGGAAGAGGGATGGGCTTTTAGGAACTTCTCGCTGCAGACGACAGCCGCCGCCGAACCGTCCCCGATGGGGGCGCACATGGCCCGGGTCAGGGGATAGGAGACCAGACGGTCCTCCAGGACTTGCTCCACGGTTTGGGGAAAGGTATATTGGGCCAGGGGGTTCAGGGTGGAATTGTTGTGGGCCTTGGCGGCAATCACGGCCAACTGGCGCTGGGTGGTCCCGTACTGTTTCATGTGCCTCCGGGCCATGGCCCCGTAAAAATCCATAAAGACCGAATGTCCGCCCGGTTTTTCCCCTCCTCCACTTTTGTTTTCGTCCCCTTGGGCTTCCTGTTTTTTCTTTTGCTCTTCCTGAAGACGCTTGATCCCTTCCATCATCAGTTCCACATCCACGGCCGAGGAAAAACTCTGCATGACCATGGCCCTGTTTTCATCATATAGTTTTTCGGTGCCGACCGCTAAAACGCAGTCGTATCCGGCCTTGATGGCCATCCAGGCGCTGTGCAGGGCCGTCGAGGCCCCGGCGCAGGCGTTTTCCACATTGATGATGGGAATCCCCTCCAGTTGATTGGCGGTCAGGGCCACCTGCCCCCTGATGCTGTGTTGAAATTTATAAATTCCCCAACAGGTATTGGAAAACCAGACGGCCTCAATGTCGCTTCGGTTTAACCCACAGTCTTTTAATACCAGTTCCAGGGACTCTCCAGTCAGGACCTTGATGCTCTTGTCCAAAAATTTTCCGAACCTGGTCATGCCCACGCCAAGAATATAGACATTGTCGCTCATGAAACACCTCTGTTTTTTACCCTATTGGGAAAGCTAATCCGAACAGGGAAAATTTGATTCGTAAGTCGCAAGGCGTTAGGCAAAAAAAACAAACCCCAAGATCCAATGAACCCCTCACCCCTCACGCCTAACGTCTCATGATAGGCCTTTAGCCCTATGCCCTTTGCCCTTTGCGATTATTCTTTCGCCTCACGCTTGACTCTCCGCCCTATGCCCTTTACCTCGGTCTCGGATAATGCTGGGCGATAAGCCTTCCGGCCCCCATGGCCAGGATCTCGTTATTGCCGTCTTCGATCAATGTGGCCCGGGCATCGCGGAAAAGTTTCTCGGGCAGGTACTCCCGGCACATTCCGTTTCCACCAAATATCTGGATGGCCTCGCTGGCTACCTCAAAAGCCGCCTGGGTGCAATGTATTTTAGAGGCCACGCTGTATTCCAGCAAGCGAAGCCCGTTGGGCGGCGTGGAATTATACAACCTCACCGCCCTGGACAAGGTCCGGCAGGATTCCACCTTGGTAAACATCTCAGCCAGACGCTGTCTTACGGAATTGTGTTCAATGATCGGCCTACCCCCCTGAATCCGGACCTTGGCGTAATTCAAGGCCTCTTCAAAGGCTGCCCGGGCCAGACCGGTAGCTGTATTTCCCATGCTGGCATTAGCCATAGCCAGGATGGTTTCATGGAGCATCAGGTACAAATCCGGTCCGAAAAGAAGATAATTCCGAGGAATCCGGACATTGTCGAAATAGATCTCACCCTGATTCAGGTCCCTTTGCCCCATTTTTTCCAAAGCCTTCCCTTTGGTCACCCCCGGAAGGTCCAGAGGGCAAAAAAAGATCCCTCCCCCGGCCATTCCCTGAAGGGGGTCAATACCGGCGAACAACAGGGCAAAATTGGCTATCGTTCCTCCGGACACCCAGGCCGACTTCTGACCGTTAAGCACCCATTCCTCCCCCTCCAATCCGGCCTGGACGGTCCAGCGGATTTTGGGATCACAAAACAGTTCATTCTCACAGCCGATCAGGTCCGAGCCATGCTCCATTTCGGTAATGGCCCAGCATCCCCTCATACTTCCGTCTTTGCATTGGCAAAAAGGTTTGACAAATTGATCAACCAGGTCGGTTTCACCGGTCAATAAGGCCTTGCCCTGGATCAATCCGAAAGGCATACCGATTACACCCAACAAAACGGCCAGACCGAAACTGCCCCAACCCAGCTCTTCATTGACCATATAAGATTGAAGAGGTGTCAGCCCGGCTCCGCCGACCTCAACCGGCATACCGAAACAATGATACCCCTGCTGGAAGGCCTCTTTAAGAAAATCCCACAGGGGGGAGCCTTTTGCGATGACCTGTTCAGCGCTCAGGGTATCCAGTTCTTTGGCCACGGGCCTCATAATTTTTTCGGCAAACTTCTGAGCCGCCCTTTTGACGGCCAGATCATCCTCAGTCAGGTTTATTTCCAGATCCAAATAATCCATATTGGGCCTCCTTATGGCTTCGGTGTTACCAGTTTAGAAGCATACATTTGTTCGACCAAGACGGGGTCCAATCCAAGCGCTCTCAGCAGTTCATCCCTCTGCCCCCCTCTCTCCGATTTATCCAAGAAGCCTCGCCCGATCCCGCCGTCCACCTGCAGGGCCTCACCATTGACAAAATCCGAATCCTCATTGGCCAGAAAAAGGACGGCCTTGGCCACGTCCTCGGGCAACCCGGCCCGGGGGAGGGCTTGAATATTCTGAAAGACGCTTTTTATCGGCTCCAGGGTTTTTTCCGCCTCGGCCTGAGTCAGACCCAGGGCCCGACCGAAAATGGGGGTGACGATCCCACCGGGGCAAACGCAGTTGACCCGGATACCGAATTCCCCTAATTGCATGGCTACCGACCGGGTCAGATGGATCACCGCCGCCTTGCAGGCGCTGTAGGTATGACCGCCGAATCCGGTCTTATGTCCGGCCACACTGGCCGTGCTGATAATCGTCCCGAACCCCTGGGGGATCATCACCCGGGCCGCATGCTTCATGCCCAGCATGACAGATCTAAAAAGAACGGCCACGGTTAGATCAAACCCTTCGGTATTGGTTTCTTCAATGGGTCCTCCCGTCCCTCCTACCCCGGCATTATTGAACATACAATCCAGTTTCCCAAACTTTTCTATGGCCAAATTAACTGCCGCCTCAATTTCGTTTTCCAGAATGACGTTGGCGTGCCGGAAAATAACATCCTTCCCCAGTTCTTTGGCCAGTTTTTGACCCTCTTCATCCAGGATATCGGTGATGATCAGCTTAGCCCCTTCCCCGGCGAACAACCGAGCCGTCGCCGCACCGATGCCGCTTGATCCGCCGGTGATAACCGCTACCTTTCCCTCAAGTCTGCCCATTCCCACTCCTTTCCCAAATATCCTCTTTGCCACAGACCCACACCGACATACACAGACTTTTATATCGTCTGCCTTTGTCTGCCTTGTCCGTGGCAAAAAAAAGTTTTTTAGACTGACTCGAATCCTTCCCCGGTTTCCTCCACCGGCCCGTCCGCGCCGGGTCGGAACCAGGTAACCGGTCGGAATTCCCGCGGGACAATCCCTTCCTGCTTGAATTTGGGCCAGCCCAAGACCATGGAGGAAATAACCTGCCAGGGCGGTTTCAATCCCAGCTTTTCAAAAAGAGGAGGAACCATATTCAAAACGGAATAAAAACCAATCCAGCAGGCCTTAATCCCCAGGGAATTGGCCACCAGATTCATATTCTGACCACAGATGCCAATATTTAATTGCGGTCCGGTGATAGCCCGGGTATCACCGGCTATGATGATGATGGCCGGAGCGGCTAAAGAGGGGGGTAAGGCCCCACGACTGATGGCCCCGGATCCTCCGATAATCTGCCTCGGGTCCCAAGTGCCCGTGTTGGGATTGGATTCCACAATAGGGACCAATCCCTGGATCATCTGATCGTTCATATACATGCCATGGAGACCGCTGATGATTCCATAAATGGCCGTATCCATTTCTTTGATAAGGGACTTATCCGTGACAACGATGAATTTCCAGGGCTGGCAATTTCCGGCGCTGGGGGCGAAACGACCGGCCTCCAGAACCCGGCGGATAAGACTCTCGGGTACGGGGTCTTCTTTAAAATTTCGGACACTGCGTCTTTCGAAAATTGCCCGCTCAATGGCATTCCATTCGGTGGGGTTCCCGTCCTTGTCCCTGGCTTCCATGGGCATTCTGGCCGGAATAGGATTAGGCTCGGAAGCCCAATAACCGCTGTCCACATGGTAGGACTCCTGGATGGACAGGGCATCAACCGGACATACCACCATGCAGTTATAACAGCTAAAACAATCATGTTTTTCCTTTAGGACCGGATGATCGTCCCCACCCATTTCCCAGGCGCTGAAAGGACAGTTTTGAATACAAAGACCACAGCCGGTACATAGGTCCTTATCCACCTTCATGATGCCCATATGGACCCCTTCCGGTCTCAAAATCGGTTTTACATCTTCCCAGGCCATGTTTTTTCTCCTTTGTTATTGGTGTAAGGTCTACAGAATAAGGTCTAGAATATAAGGTCTCGTTTCGTTACTTGTTATTGGTTTTTTACCAGCAACCAGAAACAAGCAACCAGCAAACAACATGAGGTAATTCCTTGACCCCTCGCCCCCTTCTTCTATTCTTTTTCCAATATATGTATGGTCATCGCCGCCTCGCCGTTGCCGACCGTCCCTCCGCCGTTTTCAGTCATGGCCATGCGGTGTTTCTTGATCTGTCTTTTTCCGGCCTCCCCTCGAAGCTGGGTGACCAGCTCGTAGATCTGGGCCAGACCGGAAGCCCCGATAGGATGGCCCCTGGAGATCAATCCCCCGCTGGGGTTGACCGGAATCTTTCCCTGCAGGCCTGTGGCCCCGCTTTCGGCCAGTATCCCCCCTTCTCCGCGGGGGCAAAATCCCAGGGCCTCCATCTGGGCGATTTCCCCAAAAGCCGTTGCATCATGGACCTCCATGACATCCACATCTTCCGGGCCTAATCCGGCCATCTGGTAGGCTTGTTGAGAAGCCCGTTCGGCAATATCATTTCCTCCGGTTCGGGTACCGCCCTGCAGAACCGAGGCCCGAATCTTAATTGCCCTGCCTGAGGGATGTTTCTTTATAAAGGCTTCACTGCAAACCATAGCGGCGGCGGCCCCGTCCCCGATGGGGGCGCACATGGCCCGGGTTAAAGGGAAAGATACGGGCCGGTCTTCCAGAACCTGTTCCACGGTCATGGGAAAGGTATATTGGGCCAGAGGATTCAGGGCCGAATTATTATGGGCTTTAGCGGCAATGACGGCTAATTGCCTCTGAGTGGATCCGTAGCGTTCCATGTGACGTCTGGCCCCGGCCGCATAAAAATCCATAAAAACCGAATGGCCCCCTGGTTTGTCTTTCGGGGTCTCTTCTTTTTTCCCCGAAGCTTCCAGTTCCTTCTTTTTCTTTTCTTCCTCTTCCCGCCACTGGGCCATGCGGGCCAGGGTCTCTTCCACATCGGTTCCGGCCATGAACCCTTTCATGACCTTGACCCGGTCTTCGTCATAGAGTTTCTCGACCCCGACAGCCAAAGCGCAATCATAAAGCCCGGCTTTAATGGCCGTCCAGGCCCCATGCAAAGCGGTACTGCCGCTGGCGCAGGCATTCTCCACATTGGTGACCGGGATTTTATCCAGACCGTTGGCCGTCAGGGCTACCTGCCCGCGGATGGAATGCTGGAAGGTGTACATGCCCCAGCCGGTGTTGGAAAACCAGGCGGCTTCTATATGGCCGCGGGTCAGTCCGCAATCCTGGAGCACCAGTTCCAGGGCCTCACCGGTCAGGACCTTGATCCCCTTCTCTAAATATTTTCCAAACTTGATCATCCCCACGCCGAGGATGTAAACGTTGTTGCTCATTATAACCCTCTCTTTTTATCTCCTGGAAGGATTCATATCTCCTAATAAGCTGAAAGTTGCTGGTTGCCGGTTGCTCGTTAATAACAAGCAACCAGTAACAAGAAACCAGCAACAAAAATTGTTTTTATTGACCCCTGCCTTTCTACACCAAATCCTCCGCCCCGCTCAAAGAAAGGGCGTTGTTTTCCCCGTCCTCGATCATGGCCGCCCGGGCATCCCGAAACAGTTTTTCAATCAGATATTCCTTGGTCAAACCCACCCCCCCAAAAATGGTGATCGCCTCATTGGCCACCTCAAAGGCGGTATTGGTCGAGAGCACTTTGGCGGCAATGGCGTGGGGGGAAGATCCGTTGGGAGCCATGGCCTGATTATAAGCGCCCATGCGACGGGCATAAGCCCGGGCCGCCTCCACCTTGATAAACATATTGAAAAGTTGCAGCTTGATGTTCTTATGTTCAAAAATGGGGACTCCCCCCTGAACCCGTTCCTTGGAATACCGCAAAGCCTCATCATAGGCTGCCTGGGCCAGGCCGACAAAGCTGAGCCCCATCCCGCCATTGGCATTGGTTAAAATCATCTTGGCCACGGCCGACATCAAAGCCCCGTCGGTAATAACCATGTATTTCTTGGGCAGCTTGACCTCTTCAAAGAAAATTTCTCCCTGGTTCAAGGCCCTTTGTCCGATCTTGTCCAGGGGTTTCCCCCGGGTGATTCCCGGCAGGTTTAAGGGAACCCGGATGTTGCATAAAAAAAGTGTAAAAACTCAACGGATCGATCAAGCAGCCTTTTTAAAGGCATCAAGGAACATAAATAATTCCTTTTGGACTGATGCATTGCCGTTAAGTGTCAGGGTCAGT
>JBFMBU010000292.1:0-34059 GCA_040755035.1 Thermodesulfobacteriota bacterium | reverse complement strand
GATTTCAAAAACCGATCGCCCTTTATCCCTCGGACTCTGGTCCAGGGGAGTGTTTTGTCGGTATCAGGACCCCTACGGTCTTGTTCCGATCTTTAAAATAGGTATGGTAAACCCGAAGAAGATCAGCCTGTTGCACGGCACGGATCCCTGGTAAAAACGCCTTTAAATCCTTCCAGTTTCCCAGGGTGTGAAATTTTCCCAGGAGATTGGCTTGGAAGAAAATGGAATCCTGAGCAAAAATAAAAGCCGCTTCAATTTGATTTTTTGCCCTTTCCAGCTCCTCGGCTCCCGGGGGGGATTTTCCCCAATCCTCCAGTTCCTTAATGAGCCTTTCTTCAATTTTATCAGGTAGTTGGTCAGGCATGGCCTGGGCATAAAAAAAGAAAAGGAAAGGATCTTTAGAAGAAAAGGAATAATCGGCCCCGGCCTCCAGGGCCATCCGTTCCTGATAGACGATCTTTTGGTACATGCGGGAACTTTTACCCCCGGCTAAAATTTGCGACATAACCTCCAGGGCAAAGGAATCGGGATGAGGAAAAGAGGGGACATGATAAGTCAGCACCACATAGGGCAACTGGGCTTCCCGGCGCAAAACTACCCGTTTGTCCGCTTCCTGAGGCGGCTCTTTTATCGGAGAGGTCTTGGGGAGGGGGCCTCCGGGGATTCTGCCGAAGGTCTTTTCGATGACCGGAAACACGTTTTCAGGTTTGAAGTCACCGGCAATGACCAGGGTGGCGTTTCCAGGCTGGTAATAGGTCCGATAAAATGAAAGAAAATCGGAATGAGTGAGCCCTTCCAGGTCTTCCATCCAACCGGTGATAGGCCTTTGATAGGGATGGGATTTAAAAGCGGCGGCAATGACTTCCTCAAACAATGATGCCGAGGGGTCGTCTTTCACCCGCAGCCGCCTTTCCTCCTGCACCACTTGGTTTTCTGTAGTAAATTTTTCCTTATCGACCGTAAGCCCGGTCATGCGGTCCGATTCCAGATCCAGGGCAACGGCTAACCGGTCTGAAGCCAGGTTTTCAAAATAGGCCGTGTAGTCCCGACCGGTAAAGGCATTGTCTTGTCCGCCGTTTTTTTGAATAATCCTGGAAAATTGTTTGGGACCGTATTGTTCCGTTCCCCGGAACATAAGGTGTTCGGTTAAATGGGCCAAGCCGGATTTACCCGCTGATTCGTTCATAGACCCGACCCGATACCAGACCTGAACGCTGACCACCGGGGCCTTGGAAGAGGGCAGCAACAAGACATCCATTCCATTGGGTAACCTCTTTTCGATCAACCGGTCAAGGCCTTCCGCCTGAAGTTTGGGCACCCCTGCCCAACGCAAAAAGCCGAGGGATAAAATCAAAGACAATAAAATAATTTTATTCATTATCTAACCTTGCTTGACAATTATTTTTTTTGATTATATCATAAATAGATAAGATATGAAAACAGAATAGTAAGGAGTTAACCGTACGGTCCCTTGATTGTTCTTCGGGTTTTTTTTAACGCTGTGCCCTTGCCTTTTTTAAGGGCACCCTCTCAAGGAGGTTCATAAAATGCCTTTGGAAAGACGTGTTTGGGATGTAATGGACAGTCATTTTACCACCGTAACCCCCGAAACCCCCTTAAAAGACGCCTGTGCCATCCTGAGCAGCCAGAATCAAAAAACTCAGGGGGGGGTCCAAGCTTTGGTGGTGATGAGGGCTTCCGGAGAATATATCGGCCTTTTGACTTCCAAGGATATAATGAAATATCTGATCCATCTCTTCAATAAATCCAAACGGGAAAACAAAACGGAAGAATGGCTTAATGCACTCAGCGATCATCGCCAGGATGATTCTCTGGTTACCGTTAACGATGTTATGGTATTCTATGAAGTAACTGTACGACCGATTCAGAAATTGGGAGAAGCGCTGCAGCTAATGGATGATCATGAACTTGACGTCCTGCCTGTGGTCGACGCCGGGAAGGTTCTGGGCTTGATCAGCGGGGTGGCCATTCTTGGTGAAATCGCCCGGGGGATTAAATAGTTTTCATCCGGAGAGGTTTTTCCGGATGAAAACTGATAAAAATTCTGGCGCCTGACTTTAGTATCCTTAACAGGAAAGGATTTTGAATCCGATTTATGCAACGTTCACACATCAACACCAAATATGACGAAGAACTCAATCTGTTAAAACAAAAAATACTTCGTATGGGGGAAATGGTGGAGAATAATGTGGTTTCGGCCATTACCTCAGTCATGTATCGGGACCCTAAACTGGCTGAAAGCATTATTGAATCCGATCACCAGATTAATGAATTGGAAGTCGATACCGAGGAGATGTGTTTACGGGTGATCGCCTTGAGGCAACCGGCGGGAAGGGACCTGCGTTTTATTTCCACGGCCATGAAGATCATTACCACCTTGGAGCGTATGGGGGATTTGGCCACCAATATCGCCAATCGGGCACTGGAAATGATCGAAGAACCCAGGAGTGGCGTCTGTTTTCATCTGCCCATTATGGCCGAAGCCACGGAAGATCTGGTCCATCGTTCTCTGGAGGCCTTTGTCAATGAGGACATTGACATCGCCTTGGCCGTTTGTCGAGATGATTCCTATATTAATGATACCTATAAAAAGGTGATTGAGGAACTGCTGAGCCTTATGGGGGAAAAGTCCATTCTAATTCCAAGGGCTATGAAAATCATGTTTGTAGCCAAGGCCCTGGAACGTATCGCCGATCATGCGGTCCATATGTCCGAAATGGTTGTTTTCATGGTGGCTGGGAAAATCATCCGTCACCAGGAAAAAACCCTGGATTATTTGGATGACGAGTTCCATAAGGATCCCCATGCCGCCCCTTCAACGGCAGCCGTGAAAGAAAAAACCTCCTGAATCACCAATGAACGCAGCAACGGTTGATGAAATTTTTTCCCGCCTGGTTTTATCCCCGAAAATCAGCCGATTTTCACAAAAATCCATAAAGGAATGTGGTCATGCCTGAAGAGGTATTTATTATCAGTGCGGTAAGGACGCCCATAGGGGCCTTTAACGGGAGTTTGAGCGGGTTTAGCGCTACCGAATTGGGGGCCATGGTGATCACCGAATCCCTGGCACGTGCCGGTCTGGAAATAGACCGGGTAGATGAAGTTATTATGGGTAATGTCCTGCCTGCCGGTTTAGGCCAGAACCCGGCTCGGCAGGCCATGCTGAAAGCCGGCCTTCCCTATGAGGTGGGGGCCATAACCGTAAACAAGGTCTGCGGGTCCGGATTAAAAGCGGTCATGCTCGCCGCCCAGGCTATTGCCCTGGGGGATGCCGAGATCGTAGTGGCCGGGGGTATGGAAAATATGAGCCGGGCCCCTTTTTATCTTGAACAGGTCCGCAGCGGTTATCGAATGGGTAACGGGATCCTGGTGGACTCCATGGATCATGACGGATTGAGGGATATTACTAATGATTTTTTAATGGGGGTCAGCGCCGAATATTGCGCGGAAAAATACGGGGTGTCCAGGGAGGACCAGGACCTCTTTGCTTTTCAGTCCTACCAAAAGGCCTTGCTAGCCCAGCAGTCCGGAAAAATTAATGCCGAATTGCTTCCTGTCTCCATACCCCGCAAAGGAAAAGACCCTTTGCTCTTCAACCGGGATGAGATCGTTCGGGAAACCAGCCTGGAAGCCCTTAGGGGATTAAAGACGGCCTTTAAAGCCGAAGGAACGGTGACCGCCGGAAATTCCTCCAAGATCAGCGACGGGGCTGCGGCAGTGGTCCTGATGTCCGGGAAAAAGGTCCGGGAGCTGAAAGTTAATCCTCTGGCCCGGATCGGGGCCCAAGGTTCCTCGGGTTTGGATCCCAACTATGTCTTAATGGCCCCGATCCTTTCCATACCCAAGGTGATAAAAAAGGCAGGGTTGTCCCTTTATGATATTGATCTGCAGGAGATCAATGAGGCTTTTTCCGCCTCAACTCTGGCGGTCATCAAAGAATTAGACCTCGATCCGGAAACGGTTAATGTCCACGGGGGCGCTGTGGCCCTGGGGCACCCCATCGGAGCCAGCGGCGCCCGGGTCTTAGTCTCCCTGCTTTATGCCCTGAAAGACCGGGGAGTAAAAAGGGGGATGGCTTCTCTCTGTCTGGGTGGAGGAGAGGCGGTCAGTTTGATAGTGGAACGACCATAAAGGGAGGAATTCAGGAGACAGAATACAGAAGAAAGAAGTCGTTCAGAAAATTCATCAGGGAGGTTTTTAATGAAAGAGGTAGTCATCGTAGGCGCCGCCCGAACCCCGGTCGGGAGATTCGGCGGAAGTTTAAAAGATATATCAGCGGTTCAACTGGGGGTAATCGCGGTTCAAGAAGCCTTAAATCGTTCCGGTCTTCCTAAGGATAAGATCGATGAAGTCATCCTGGGAAATGTTTTACAGGCCGGACAAGGGCAGAATCCGGCGCGCCAGGTGTCCATTCATTCCGGCATTCCCCAGGAAGTCCCGGCTACGACTGTCAACATGGTTTGCGCTTCAGGATTAAAATCGATTATGATGGGCGCTCAGGCCATATCCGCAGGGGAGGCGGAGATCATTGTGGCCGGCGGCCTTGAAAGCATGAGTCAGGCCCCCTATGCCTTACAGCAGGCCCGTTGGGGCAGTCGGATGGGTAATGGCGAATTAGTGGACTTAATGATTTATGACGGACTCCAGGATATTTTCGGCCGGGTTCATATGGGGATTACCGCTGAAAATGTGGCTCAAAAATTCGGTATTTCGCGGGAGGAGCAGGACCTTCTGGCCCTGAGAAGTCAGGAAAATGCCTTAAAGGCCCAGGAGGAGGGGTGGTTTAAGGAAGAAATCGTCCCGGTCCCCATTGTTCAGAAAAAAGGAGAACCGCTTCTGATTGAAAAGGATGAACACCCCCGGAAAACGACTCCGGAGGATTTGGCCCGCCTAAAACCGGCTTTCAAAAAGGATGGGACCGTCACGGCCGGGAACGCTTCCGGCATCAATGATGGAGCCGCAGGTATCGTGGTCATGTCTGGGGAGAAAGCCAAAGACCTGGGCCTAACCCCTCTGGCCCAGATCAGGGCCTTTGCCTGTGCCGGGGTGGACCCCTCGATCATGGGTACCGGCCCGATTCCGGCCTCTAAAAAGGCCCTGAAGTTGGCCGGAATCACCGTCAAGGATCTGGATTTGATAGAAGCCAACGAAGCCTTTGCCGCTCAAGCCGCGGCTGTAAACCGGGAAATGGGCTGGGACATGGAAAAAGTCAACATCAGCGGCGGTGCCATCGCCCTGGGACATCCCATTGGGGCCAGCGGTGCCAGGATATTAACCACCTTGCTCTATGGAATGCAAAGGACCGATGCCGTTTTAGGATTAGCCACCCTCTGTGTCGGAGGGGGCATGGGTGCGGCCATGATTCTGGAAAGGAAGTAAGATTATGGATTTTACATTAATGGAAGAACAACAAATGGTTCGGGACATGGCCCGAAAATTTGCCGAGGCCGAGATCAAACCGATTGCCGCCCGTCTGGACGCCACTCATGAACATCCGGCTGAAATCTGCAAAAAACTGGCTGAATTGAAATTCCTAGGTATCGCCGTTCCTGAAGAGTACGGCGGCGGCGGGATGGATTATGTCAGTTACGTCGTAGCCTTGATCGAGATTTCCAAGGCTTGTGCCTCCACCGGGGTGATCATGTCGGTGAATAACTCCCTCTACTGCTACCCGGTTATGGCCTTTGGCACTCATGAGCAAAAGGTAAAATACCTGACCCCGGTGGCCTCCGGTGAAAAGCTGGGCTGTTTTGGTTTAACCGAAGCCGGCGCCGGTTCGGATCCGGCGCGGATGAGGACTACGGCCGTTTTGGAGGGCGACCAGTGGGTCATCAACGGAGAAAAAAAATTTATTACCAGCGGGAATGTAGCCGGTTTTTGTGTCCTGGCCGCCGTTACTGATAAGGAGAAAGGATCGAAAGGCATCAGCTCTTTTATTGTCGATTTGGAAAACACCCCGGGCTACTCTCTGGGCCGGGTGGAGGAAAAAATGGGGATTAATGCCTCGGGCACAGCAGAAATGATTTTCGATAACGCTCGCCTGCCCAAAGACGCTTTATTGGGGAAACCAGGAGAAGGGTTTAAACAGATGCTTTCCACCCTTGACGGAGGCAGGATCGGCATTGCCTCTCAGGCCATCGGCATCGGGCGGGCTGTGCTGGAGGAGGCCTTGGAATACGCCAAGACTCGTGAGCAATTCGGTCAACCCATTTCCGCCTTTCAGGCCATCCAATGGAAACTGGCCGATATGGCCACCCGTTTGGATGCCGCAGAGCTGCTGACCCTTCGGGCTGCCTGGCTGGAAGACCGGCACCAACCCTATGAAAAAGCGGCGGCCATGGCCAAGATGTTCGCCTCCGACACGGCCATGCAGGCTTCCATTGAAGGGGTCCAGATTTTAGGCGGTTATGGCTACTGCAAGGAATACCCTATGGAACGACATATGCGGGATGCCAAGATCACGCAGATTTACGAAGGCACCAACGAAATCATGCGGGTAGTCATCGCCAATAATATCCTGAAAGGGAAATAGGGGAAAATCCTGTATCCCGCTTCGATCTTCGGGGCCTGTAAAATCGGGTGCCGGAGACGAGAACGGGGCAATTTTTATACCGACCGGTCGTTAATAAAATAACCCGAAACCTCGGAGTCCTTACCCATGAACTTCGCTTTTACTGATGAGCAAAGAATGATTCAGGAAACCTGCAGGGAGTTTTCCAGCGCCGAACTTGCTCCCCAGGCCGCACGGCTCGATGAAACCAAAGACCGCAACATCCTCAAGGCCAATCTCAAAAAAATGGCCGGATTGGGCCTGATGGGGATGAATATCCCGGAGGGTTATGGCGGGGCGCAAGTGGGTGTGGTAGCCTACAGTTTGGCCCTGACTGAAATCGGGGCCGGGTGTGCGGCCTCGGCCGTGACCATGTCGGTGACCAATATGGTGGCTGAGATTTTATTGGAATTCGGATCGGATGAAATCAAAAAAAAATATCTCCCCCGCCTCTGTTCGGGAGAATACCCGGCCGGGGCCTTCGGGCTGACGGAACCCGGGGCCGGTTCGGATCCGGCGGGGATGAAGACCACGGCCGTTCAGGACGGGGAGGAATGGGTCCTTAACGGGGGGAAGATATTTATCTCCAGCGCCGAGTATGCCGGGGTGGTCGTGGTCTGGGCCGTGACCGACAAGTCCCTCCCCAAGGGAAGAGGGATCAGTGCTTTTGTAGTGGAAAAAGGCACCCCGGGTTATATCATCGGGGTTGACGAAAAAAAAATGGGGCAAAAGGGATCGAGCACCAATCCACTGGTCTTTGACCAATGCCGAATCCCCGGAAATCAATTGCTGGGATTAAAAGACGACGGTTACCGTATTTCCCTCATGGAATTGGCCGGAGGGAGAATCGGGATCGGTTCTATGGCTGTCGGTATCGGCCGTGCGGCCATGGATTACGCGGTCCAATACGCAAAAAATCGAGAACAGTTCGGAAAACCCATTTCTCAGTTTCAAGCCATTCAGTTCATGATGGCCGACAGTTATACCGAGCTGGCCGCCGCCCAACTCTTGATTCTGCGGGCCGCCTTTTTCAAAGAAACCGGAAAACCCTTTACTCGGGAGGCCTCCATGGGTAAACTGCTGGCCAGTGAGGCAGCCAACCGGGCCTGCTATAATGCCCTTCAGTTTTTAGGCGGATACGGCTACATCGCCGATTACCCCCTGGAGCGAATGGCCCGGGATGCACGGGTAACTACCTTATATGAAGGCACTTCCGAAATTCAACGATTAGTGATAGCACGGGCCTTGCTGGGAGGAAAGGGTTAAAACCAATTGGAAAAGGGAATGATCCAAGTTTACACCGGTGACGGGAAAGGCAAGACCACGGCCGCCCTGGGGTTGGCCTTTAGGGCCGCCGGACATAACTTACGGGTGATGATGATCCAGTTTATGAAGGGTCCGGATCGGACCGGTGAACTCCTGGCGGCGGAAAAGCTGTCCCCCTGGTTGACCATCAGGCCTATGGGACGTACGGGGTTCATATCCAAAAAGACCCCTTCCCCGGAAGACATGGAATTGGCGGCCAAAGCCCTGGCCTTAGCCAGAGAAGTGATGATCGCTGGTCAGACCGATATCCTGATCTTGGACGAGATCAATGTCGCCCTTGATTTCGGACTTCTGTCCCTTGAATCCGTATTGGAGCTAATAAGCGCAAAACCGGTTGCTATGGAATTGGTATTGACCGGCCGCCATGCCCACCCGGCTGTCCTGGAAAAGGCGGACCTGGTCACGGAAATGAAAAATCGAAAGCATTATTTTTCCCGGGGGGTCCCGGACCGGGAAGGGATTGAAAGGTAACTATGTTTAAAGACGATCAATTGGAAAAAGTGAAAAAGGGGAGGGAACAATGGCAGAGAGAGCGGTCGGCCCAATTTTCTTTGATGCCGGAGCGCAAGAAACGTTTTTCCACCGTTTCCGACCTGGAGATCAAGGACCTGTATACGCCTGAGGACCTCACCCAAACGGATTTTGAAAAGGATATCTCCTTTCCCTGCTCTTTTCCCTTCACCAGGGGAGTTCAGCCGACCATGTATCGGGGACGTCTCTGGACAATGCGCATGTTTGCCGGATTGGGATCGGCCGAGGACACCAATCGCCGTTTTCATTTTCTGGTACAACAAGGCCAGACCGGGCTTTCTACCGCCTTTGATATGCCCACCCTCATGGGGTACGACACCGATTCTCCCATGGCCAGGGGGGAATGCGGAAAATGCGGAGTGGCCATCGATTCCCTGAAAGACATGGAAATCCTTTTCGACGGCCTTCCCATCGACCGCATCACCACTTCCATGACCATCAATCCCCCGGCCTCGGTCCTCTGGGCCATGTATATCGCCATGGCGGAAAAAAGGGGTATTGCCAGAAAAAAGCTGGGGGGCACGATCCAGAACGACATGCTGAAAGAATTCGCGGCCCAAAAGACTTTTATGTGCCCGCCGCGGCCTTCTGTCCGACTGGTGATCGATACGGTTGAATACGGTACAAAGGAAGTGCCGCGCTGGAATACTATCAGCATCAGCGGTTACCATATCCGGGAGGCCGGATCGACCGCCGTCCAGGAACTGGCTTTTACGTTGGCTGACGGTTTGGCCTATGTCCAGGCGGCTATAGAACGGGGGTTGAAGGTAGATGATTTCGCCCCCCGATTATCTTTCTTCTTTAACGCCCATATCGATTTTTTTGAAGAGATCGCCAAATACCGGGCCGCCCGTCGCCTGTGGGCCCGGTTTATGAAAGAAAGGTTCAAGGCCGAGAATCCCCGGTCATGGTGGTTGAGATTTCATACGCAGACCGCCGGGTGCTCGCTGACCGCCCAACAGCCATATAATAACGTTATCCGGACCACGATCGAGGCCCTGGCGGCTGTTCTGGGAGGGACCCAATCCCTGCATACCAATTCATTGGACGAAGTCTTGGCTTTACCCACTGAAGAGGCGGCTACGATAGCACTCCGCACCCAACAAATCATCGCTGATGAATCCGGGATAGCCAATACCATAGATCCCTTGGGGGGGTCCTATTTTGTAGAATCCCTAACCAACCAAATGGAAGAAGAGGCCATGGAATATATCCACAGGATTGATGAAATGGGCGGCATGATCGAGGCCTTGGAAAAGCACTATCCCCAGATGGAGATCGCCGACGCCGCTTATACCTTTCAACAACTGCTGGACCGCGGGGAGAAAATTATGGTCGGGGTCAACAAATACGAGACCGGGGAAACCCCAGCGGTTGAGCTTTTAAGGATTGACCCGGATTTGGAAGCACGCCAGATCGCCCGCACCCTTGAAGTTAAAAATAATAGAAGCCACAAACGGGTTCGGGAATGTTTGGAACGGTTGGAGGAAGCCTGCACGGCCCAGAAAAACGTTATGCCCTTCCTGATCGAGGCGGTGAAGGAATACGCAACCCTGCAAGAGTGTTGTGATGTCTATCGAAAGGTTTTTGGTGTCTACCGGGATCCGGGAATCTTTTGATTGCGGATTTCGGATTGCGGAAAGCAAAAAGAAGAGGTTTCTGAACCGTATACAATAGTTTTCTTGAAGGCAGGATATAGCCCTATGAACAAAGAACGAAAAATAAGAATATTGGTGGGTAAGCCCGGGTTGGATGGTCATGACCGCGGGGCCCGTATTATCGCCCGGGCCTTCCGGGATGCCGGATTTGAAGTGGTTTACACCGGGTTGCATCAGACACCGGAACAGATCGTTCAAGCCGCCATCCAGGAGGATGTGGATTTAATCGGCCTTTCCAGCCTGGCCGGGGCCCATAATTATCTTTTTTCCCAGGTCTTGGACCTGCTTCGGGAAAAAAAAGCAGAGGATATCGCTGTCATCGGAGGTGGGATTTTCCCGGAAGAGGATATCCTTTCTTTAAAAAAAACAGGGGTAAAGGAAATCTTTACCCCTGGAACACCTCTGGAAAAAATTACCGAATGGGTATTGGAAAATATCAAACCCCATTAAGGTTCAAGATGCCCATCCTTACCTTTTCCCTTCTTTTATTTGGGTAAGAACCTGTTCCAGGTCTTTCAAGGCCTGCCCATAAGCCGCCCAATTTTCCTGCTTCAAGGCGTTGCGCGCCTTTTGATAGTGCTGCCAGGCCTGTTCCCCCAAGCCTTGAAGCGGTGGTCCCTTTTCCCCGGGAACGGGGGAGGCCGGCGTTTCCTCCCGGGCTTTTTTGATCTCCTTCCCGAAAATGCGGCTTAGAGACTGGTCCAGCGTTTCCTCCATGGCGATCTGGTTTTCATAGGCCACAATAACCCGTTTGAGTTCCGGGATCTGACCGCTCTCGGCTTTGATATATAACGGCTGGACATAGATCAGGGATTCCTCGATGGGAATGACCAGGAGGGTCCCCTGGGTGACGTTGGAACCGCGCTGATCCCACAAAGAGATTTGCCGCGAGATTTCCGGGTCCTGATTGATGCGGGATTCGATCTGTTTCGGCCCATAAACCAGCCGCTGTTTGGGAAAGCGATAGACCACAAACTTTCCAAAATCAGGGAAATCACACTTAACCGACATCCAGGCGGCCAGGTTGTCTTTTTTCTGGGGGGTGAAGGGAATCATCAGAATAAATTCTTCCTTCTTTTCTCCAGGAAGGCGCATGATGGTGTAGTAGGATTCCATCTCTTTCTTCCCGGATTGCAGGCCGGCCGGAATTTCCCAGACATCCTCCCGATTGTAAAAGGTCTGGGGATTGGTCATGTGATAGGTGGCATAAATCCGTGACTGAATATCAAACAAGAAATGCGGGTAGCGCAGGTGACTTTTCAAATCCGGATCCAGGGTCTCCAGCGATTGAAAAACAGCGGGGAAAATACGGCTGTAGGCCTTGATCATCGGATCCTGGTCGTCTTTGATGAACAATTTGATCGACCCCTCATAGGCATCGACCACAGCCACCACTGAGTTGCGAATATAATTGCCCATTCTTTTTAGTGGCCGGGAATAGGGGTAATGGGAGGACAGGGCATAGGCGTCCAAGATCCAGTAAACCTTGCCCCCCGAAATAACCATATAGGGGTCCTGATCCACCTGAAGAAAAGGGACCAGCTTTTGAACACGGGTACGAATGGAGCGGTCAAAAAGAACCCGGCTTTGCGGAGTGATATCCGATGAAAGTAAAATCTTGAAGGCGCCGAGCCGCAGGGACCAGAGGGCTTTTTTAAAGAATCCACCGACCGGGATCCCCCCTTTACCCTCATAACTGGCAAAGACATTTTTATCCCCTGAAGGATAGTTGAATTCCTTCTGACGGCTGTTAACGATGATATAATCATTTTCAATCTCGCCGAAATAGATTTCCGGCTGCGTTACTTTTAGGTCGGTTTTGGAAGCGGGAGGAATGTCCTGAATTAGGAGGGCCGGGAGGCCTTCCGGGGTGACCTGATTTACTACACCCAAGGTCAACCCGTAACCATGGGTATAAATCAAGTGCTCGTTGATCCAGTTTTTGCTTGGCAGATCGGCATAAGACAACTCCCGCGGTGAAAGCATGACCTGCCGGTATTCTTTGTTGATATAATAACGGTCATTGTCCACGGATTGAAATTTATAATAGGTCCGGATTTCTTGAATTTGACTGAAAGTCTCCAACAACGGCCGGTGATCCCAGAGGCGGATATTTTTGACCGTCAGGCTGTTGGCCTCCAATGAGGCCGGGGTTAAAATCGTTTCCGCCGAAAGTTGACGTTCCTCGACCCGATTCAGGCCGTACCCCTGCAAGGTCCCCTGTATGTAGCGGGAGAGATAGGAGGATTCTTTTTGGATTTCATTGGGGGTAACGATAAAGCGCTGAACGAAACCGGGCAGAAGATGGACCCCGATCAGATAAGATCCGATAAAAAAAATGATAACCCCATATATCCAGCGCCCGCCGGGTTTGAAAGCCTGGAGTAAAAAAAGAAGACCGGAAAGCAGGGAAACAACCATCATAACACCCAGAATCGGCAATAGATATTTCTCATCGACAAATCCGGGTCCGAAAACAGCACCGCGACCGGTAAAGAGAAGATCAAAACGGGACAGATAAAAATAATAGATCAAATAAAGCAACAGGACCCCGAACATGGCCAAGAGATACCGTTTGACCCATGGTTTTAACGACACCCCTCGGGGATGGATTTGAAACTGGAAGCGGAACAACATAATAAGCAGGGCGGACAGTAAGGAAACAAACCACAAGCCCCCAAACCAGCCGCTTAAATAATGGAGGAAGGGCAGGCGAAACAAATAAAAAGAGAGGTCCTCTTTGAAAACCGGATCGGTTTGCCCTATGGCTGATGAGTGGAAGAATAGCTGGCTGGATTCCCATTGCCCTGCGGCTCCCATTCCCATCAAGATGCCGACGAGGAGGGCTGCCGGGAGTAAAAAGGCGAGTAATCGTCCTTCCACCCAAGCCGGGATATTAATGGGAACGGTGTCGGTTCCCATAGGATATGGCGTATGCGCCAGACGGAAGATTAGACGGCCATGCAGATAAAAAATCAGGGCTGAAAAAAAGCCGAAAACGGTACCCAGTATTATTTTATAGTTCAACAGCCGGAGAAAGACGGAGGTATACCCCAGAGACTGAAACCAGAGCCATTCGGTGTAAAACCCGAGTATCCCGGAACCGATCGCAAAAAGGACGATTAGGGTTACGATCAGGCTGAAGAGGGGTCTTTTTTTCATGGCCCATTTCTCCTTTGTGGCAAGGGTTATTGGTTAAAGACGACTTGTCAATCAGAAGAAAAACTGATATGGAGGATTGTAATTTGGAAAAATTCCTTCTACTATAGAATAGGTGAAACACCTTCGTTTGTCAATTAAATTGGGAGGACCAGGTCATGTATTTATTCAAGCAGATCAAGGTGGACAAAGATACGGTTCTGGTCGGAAAAGCCGGGGAGGAAGATCTGGAGCACCTTAGGCATCAGGGGTATCAAAAAGTCTTGGATATTATGCCCACCGCTCTAAAGGATAAGCGTCTGCCCCGTAAGGTCCGTTCGGCGGGGATGGTTTATCACCATATCCCGGTGGAGGATTGTGACCTGGAAAGCTGTCAGCTGGAAGAAAAACAGGTGGCCCGTTTTTTCCAATACCTGGTCAGCCACGGACAAAGTCCTATCATTATTAATACGGATGACGAGGTGTTGGGAATCAGTCTAATGGTTTTGGCCAAGGTTTTTGGGGAAGGAAAACCACAACGGGAAGTACTTCGGTCCCTTGAAGCCCTGGGTGTTTCCCTTACAGGCCGAAAGGACATTAGACGTTTACTTGCGGATTTCTACGGACATTATAAGAAAAAACTGATTGGCCGATGACCCGAATTTTTTCCGGATGGTTTCAAATTCCCCCCTTTCATGACGCCCATGTCCATTTTATGCGGCAGGGAAAGACCCTCCTTCCAACCGAAGGCCGGGACCTGATCCGCCAATTCCTCTCCCACGGCATTTTTTCAGTGGCGGAGCTCGGTCACCAATCCGGTTTTGGCCTGAAATTCAAAAAAGAAATCGGCCGCAGCGGTAATGGTACCCTAAAAATAATTTCGGGGGGCTATGCGTTGCATAAGAAAGGGAGGTACGGGGCCTTCCTGGGGAAAGGGGTTTCCGGAAGGGTTGAAATTCGTTCGGCCATCCAAAACCTGTTTAAAGAGGGGGCGGATTTCATCAAGATCATCAATTCGGGGCTGGTCTCTTTTACATCGGAGGAACCGGTTACTGCGGGGGGGTTCACAGATGAAGAATGGAAAATCATCCGGGAGGAAGCGGATAAATACCGATTGCCTGTGCGCTGTCATGCCAATTCCGGACCGGCCATAGCGCAAGCCCTTCGCTTCGGCCCCGCTTCTATCGAACACGGCTTTTTTATTTCCGAAGAAAACCTCCGCCAAATGGTCCGAAACGGAACGGCCTGGACACCGACCGCCGTTGCCCTACTGGGTCAACGTGATTTTATTTCGGAAGCTGAAAAAAATCAACTCGACCGGATCTTAGAACATCATTTGAATTCCATCCGGTTGGCGGCCAATCTGGGGGTGAAACTGCAAATCGGGACCGATAGCGGTTCACGCGGCCTTGCCCCGGGGGGATCCTATTTTAGGGAGCTGGAGCTTTTTCAAAAGGCGAAACTTTCTCAGGAACAAATCCTTTCCGCCGCCTGTTTGTCAGCAGAAGAAATCGGATTGGGAAATTTTCTTCTGGTTGATACAAATTTTATTGAGAAAAAAAGGGTGGAATCGGTTTTTTATAAGGGAAAACCGTTGGATCTCGTTGAAACGTGTCATAGGTAATCGGTCCCTTTCGGCGATTTCTTCTGCAAAAGGAGGGCTAATAATTCAAGTCATATTCATTTAGTTTGTTGACCAGGGTGTTGCGGTGAATATTCAAAATCCTGGCGGCTTTGTTCTTGTCGAATTTGACCCTCTCCATAACTTGCTGAATATGACCCTTTTCAAAGACTCCGACCGCTTCCTTAAGGGGCAGGGGCTGGAAAGGACTTTCCGTTATGGTCAACATCGAGACATCCGACAGGGTAATTTCCGGACCTCTGACGATGGTGGTCAACCGTTCCATCAGATTTTTAAGTTCACGGACATTTCCTGGCCAGTCGTAGGAAGTCAAAATCCTTACCGCTTCGGCGGAAACGGTTTTAAGCGGTTTGCCGGTTTTCCTGGAAAAATAATCCAGAAAATAGTTGATTAATAAGAGAATATCCTTGGTCCTGGTTCGGAGAGGCGGCAGTTCAATAGGCAGCACATTGAGCCGGTAATAGAGATCCTCGCGGAATTTCCCTTGTCCGATCAAATGCAAAAGGTTCTTGTTGGAAGAGGCGATGAAACGGACTTCCAGCGTAATCAGTTTATGGCTTCCGACCTTTTCAAACTCCTTTTCCTGGATGACCCGGAGCAGTTTGGCCTGCATATTAATTTCCAAAGAATCAATATCATCTAAAAAGACCGTCCCCCCATCGGCCAGCTCCAGCTTGCCGCTGACCGTGGTGACGGCTCCGGTAAAAGCCCCTTTTTGATACCCGAATATTTCGCTCTCCATAAGCGTGGGAGGGATAGCTGCGCAATTGATAACCACAAAAGGCTGATCCTTCCGGCTGCTGCGGTTGTGGATGGCTCTGGCCACCAGCTCTTTTCCGGTCCCGGATTCCCCCTGAATCAGGACCGTGCCGTCGGATGCAGAAATCATGGAAATTAAATCAAAAATTCCCATCATGGTATCGTCTTTGCCTACCATCTCCTCAAAGGCGCTGAATCTTCCCAGTTCGTTTTTTAAATAAACCACCTTACGAAGCAGGTCCTTTTTCTCCAAGGCCCGTTGAATTATTTTTAGAACGTCTTCCACATCAAAGGGTTTGAGAATATAATCATAGGCCCCCAGCCTGATGGCTTTCACGGCGGTTTGAATATCTTTCACGGCGGTGATCATGATGATTTCCACCGCAGGTTCCAATTCTTTGAATTTTTGTAGTAAATCGAGTCCGTTGCCGTCCTGAAGGAGGATGTCGAGCAGGATCAGGTCCACATGGTTCTTGTTGAATAATTTCAAGGCCCCGACCCCCGTTTCAGAAAGCAAGACCTCAAATCTGTCTTTTAAAACCATTTTAAAGGACTGAAGGACCCCGAATTCATCGTCAACGACCAGTATCGTTGGTTTTTTCATCATGCCTTCCCTTCAGGAACGTAACAGATTCCAGAATCAACAAAAGAAGATTCCAAGTCAAGAAAAAACGTCACACAAGAATTTGTGCACTAAATTTAAAAATCGTAAGGATGTGAGCGATTGTGAAGGATCTACTATTTTATAACCATTTAATATTACAAATAAAATATTAAATTATCCATCTATGATTTTTTGCATGTTTTTTGCATATTAATTAAAAGAAAATAGCCCAACCCGGACCAGCCGGAACCAAAATTGGAAATCCGATTATTCTTTATTTGGAATAATCGCCTTTACTGACCCATTACGGTTTCAGGAGGAAATTTCCATGCCATTCAACCTTAGCGCTTTTCTTCAGTGGAAATTCAATATCGTTTTATATCAAAAACTGGGCTGGACCTTGGCCTTCTGGTATATCCTTATTCTTGGGAATTTTTATTTCCTGATCAAGAGAAAAGAGAAACAGAAGATCAAACTGGCTATTGACATTGTTTTTAAAAACAACAAGAAGCCTTGCGAGAAAAAAGTAATTCTTAGTGGAGTTTTCAAGGGAATTTTGCGTCACTACTACGAAAAACTATTTAATGTCTATTCCTCCCTGGAAAAGCTGACCGCCTTTTTTAATAAAAATATCATCCCGGATAAGCTTACCTTAATCGAGGAGGACCTTGGCAAAGGGAAAGGAGTCCTTTTGGTGACCGGTCATTTTGGCGGAATAGAATTTATTCCCAAGTATTTGGCTACCAGAAATATTCCGGTTACAATTGTTGCCAAATTTTCTTCGGACCACCTCAGGAAGATTTCCGAGAAGCAGGCCAAAGAATTATCCATACATTTGATAAATACCGAATATTGTTCCAATATCATTAAAGCCATTCTCCAAGATTTAAAGGAAAATCGAGTAGTTATTACTCAATGTGATGAGATAGAAAGATGGCGGCCTTCGACCAAGAAGGAGGTATCCTTTTTAGGAAGGCGTATTTATTTGGATAAGACCATCAATACCTTGATTAAAAGGGCTGAGACCTCAGTCCTTTTTGCCGTTATGCATCGAGGCCCGAAGCAGAAATATCGATTCATTGTCCATCCGAAGCGGGAGGGCTTTCAATCGTCCCAGCCAATGAATCGTTTTTCATGGGGAGAGGAAATCCTCCGAATGCTTGAATATTATATTTATCTTTTTCCCGAGGAATGGTATCAATGGAAAAAAGTTCCGTCCATCCAAGCCGCCGACCATCGGGGATTTTCTGGTGAAGGAGAAAATTCCTTTTCCTGGCTTGAACCCGTCTACGATATTTCATCTTGAGATGAAACCGTTTTCCTCAACCGCTTTTGAAATTCCTTTTCCACCTCTAACCTTTTCGGGAGAAGAAGGATGGACGTAATTATCGTTGCCGGAATGTCGAAAACCGGCGGGAGTCAGTTTGGGGTACGGCTGGATATCGTCAGAAACGGATCGGTGATGAATTTTGCCAATCTACAAAAATTATTTGGTGTCCCGTCCAAAGAAGACTCTTTGAATTATAATACCCCCTATTTAGCCGGGATTTATTTATATAATTATCTTTCCCGGAGGGGAATCCGCTCCGGTCTCATCAACTTTCTTGACGACGAATTAGAAACGTTTCAAAAATTTCTCCAACACTCTCCCAAGGCCGTTGCCCTCTCCACCACTTTTTTAAC
The DNA here is from genome assembly GCA_040755035.1 of Thermodesulfobacteriota bacterium. Lineage (GTDB taxonomy): Bacteria > Desulfobacterota > RBG-13-43-22 > RBG-13-43-22 > RBG-13-43-22 > RBG-13-43-22. The sequence continues at coordinate 16,147 of JBFMBU010000292.1, read as the reverse complement.
GGATATCCGATCGGTAAAAAAAGTAACTCAAATAATCCGACAATATGCCCCGGATATAAAAATCCTTTTGGGCGGCCCCTTGGTATTCAATAGTTACCTTTTATATCGATTACAAGGCACCGATTACGATAGCGCCTCTTGTGCCAGGGATTATTTTTTTTTAAATTCCGAAAAGGACTATTATCGGGATATCGATCTGTTTATCATAGAAGAACAGGGAGAGGAGACCCTTTATCGGGTGCTGGAGGCCATCCGGACCCGGCGGGACTATTCCGAAATACCCAACCTGGCCTTTTATAAGAAGGACCGCTTGACCGTTAACGCCAGAAAATCAGAACATAATGATTTTTCCAACGATCTGGTGGATTGGGACAGGGTACCGGAGCACTATCTCTTCCCGGTCTTTCCCCTCAGAGGTTCCCGGGGTTGCCCTTATCGATGTCAGTACTGCAATTTTTCGCCAAACCGGGCTTTTCGTTTAAAGAGTGCTGAAATACTGGGCCGGGAAATACAGGCCTTGGTCGATACAAAAAAGGTGAAATTCATCCGCTTTACCGACGACAACCTTTTTTTGACGCCGAAACTGGTGGAAGCCTATTGCCGGAAAATATTGGAGGTTGGGAAAGGGATACGCTGGTCCTCGTTTATCCGGGCCAATTCCATTTCTAAAGATACTATTGGATTACTAAGAGACTCCGGTTGCCTATCCACCATGATCGGCATGGAATCCGGAAACAAAGCCATATTAGCCGGGATGAATAAAGAAGACACACCGGAGCATTATCTGGAGGTGGTCGAGTTATTGAACACCCAGGGCATTTCCACCCAATTGACCTTTATCATCGGCTATCCGGGGGAAACCCCACAAACCATAGAGGATACGGTGCACCTGATAAATCAATTCCACTATCAGGGCCCCGCCATTAACGAGATTTCTATTTTTCCTTTTGGTCTGGCTCCCCTGTCCCCCATTTTCAGTCCGGAAAACAGGAGGAAAAATAAGTTGAAAGGGTATATGATGGATTGGTCCCATGAAACGATGGATTCAGAAACCGCCCGAAAATATGCCGGGAGTCTGTTCTTACAATTGAAAAACGTACATCATCATTATGGAATCGCCGAATTACTGACGGTGGAAATGGGAAAATTAAAACGAGTAGCGGAACTTCGTTCCCGGATTCGTCGAGGGGAGTTGCTCCGTGATCCTGAAAAGGATCTGGAAAAAATTTGGGATGATTTGAGAATAGCGGTTCTTTCCTGAAAATTGAGGGGAAGGATAATCATGAATAAAGAAGTCAGTTGTTTTAATACCAAAGGCGTGATCGAATATGTCAGGGAAAAATGCCCCCAGAATTATTCGGCTCTTTTTTACCATATTGATCCTGAAATCGATTCCCATCCCGACCCGGAAGCCTTCTTAAGAGATCCCAACAATTGGGTCTCATCGGCGATCGCTTCTGATATCTTCAGCCGGGCAAAAAAAATCCTCGGGGATGAAATGGCCCCCATAAAAATTGCTAAATTCGTTGTCGAAAATACTTCTTTGGGGTATAGGGGCATACTGATTAAAGCCTTCTGGTCGAATAAAAAAGCGTTAAAGCATTTACAAAAAATAAATGACAAGTGGAATCGTAATAAAACGGTCGAGCTGGTCGAAATTAAAATGAACACGGCCATCGTCCGATTGCACTGGAATCCCGAAATGGAGGTTTCCAAAGACCTATGTTTGTATAACCAGGGAAATTACGTTTTCATCTCTACGATTTGGGGCGGCGCCCCCATGTTCTTGAAAGAAGAATGCTGCTATTTTCATGGAGCCCCCTATTGTGAATTTCGTCTAAAGTGGCCTTTAAAGAATAAACTCCACGAGCTTGTTTCCCGATTTTTTTCTTCGAGATCGGTCCTGATGGATACGATCATGGAGATGGAAGAGGACAAAAAACTTCTTGAGGAAAAATATGATGAGGTCAATCGTCTAAATCTTGAGTTGAACTATAAAATCAAACAACTCCTGGCCATTCAGGAAACCGGAAAGGCTATCCTTTCCGTGCTGGACTTGAAGAACTTGCTTTCCGTGATTATGAACATCCTCTCCCAGGTCTGTCAGGTGCAGAGGGCGTTGATTATGCTGGTGAATGAAGAAAAAGGGGTTTTGGAATACTTGTTTGCCGTTGGTTTCCCCGACGGGGTTCCCGCAGAGATCCGGAATTATACCGTTCCTATGGACCGGGTCAGCAATATTATCGCTCGTGTGGCCAATACCGGAAAATCGGAATATGTGCCGGAAGTGGATAACTCACCCTTAAACCGGGACAATATCGTCTTGAGTCTCGGGAAACCCACCGCGGTCTATCTGGTTCCCCTGATTACCCGCTCACGGGTGATAGGAATCATAGCCACCGATTCAGTCAACGGGCAGGGGATTCCCAAGGAAATACGGGAAACCCTGGATATCTTCGCCCCGCAGATCGCCATCGCCATTGAAAACGCCAGGCTGTATAATCAGCTAAAAAAACAAATGGAGGAATTAAAAACCTCCCAGAATCTGCTCAGTCGTGCCGAAAAATTGTCTTTTTTCGGAAACCTGGCGGCCAGACTGGCTCATGAAATAAAGAATCCCATGGTGGCCATCAGGACTTTTTTGCAGATGCTTCCGCAAAAATATGATGATGATGAATTCAAAAAGGAATTCTACCAGGTCGCTTTGGAAGAGACCGACCGGGTAAACAACCTGCTGACCGAGCTTTTGGATCTGGTCAAATCCAGGACCTCTTCCTACAAACTAACGGACCTGCACGGAGTAATCGAAAAAATGATTTATTTGATATCTCCACAGGCGAAATCAAAGCGGATTGAAATTAAAAAAGATTTTTCAACCCGGATCGGGTTGATCTCTTTGGATGAAGAAAAAATGAAACAGGTTATACTGAATCTTTTATCCAACGCCGTGGAATTTACCCCCAACGGCGGAGGAATCGAAATCTGCACTAGGGTTTTTGAAGATAAAGACAAAACCCCTAAAATCCTTATTCAGATAAAGGATACCGGTGCGGGAATACCCCCGACCATCTTGCCTAATATTTTTGACCCCTATTTCACCACCAAACATAAAAGCAGTCTCCACAACGGAACCGGTTTGGGATTGTTTATCGCTTACCAGAATGTTTTGGACCACCAGGGACGCATTGAAGTGAACAGCCAGGTCAACCAGGGGACCCAATTTACTATTGAATTGCCCGGCATTCTCCCCATAGAAAAAAAGCCGGAGATCCGTCGCCTCTGATCGATACCATCCTGTCATTTTTGCCTTAACCGCGATGATGGGATCGCCCAAAGGGGACTAACCGGAACCAGAATTGGATAGGTGATCATTTATTATTCCGTCCGGGTTTAGAATACGTTCTATCCCAGTCCTGTAGAATTCATTTTTGGGTTACTGAAAAACGATTTCCTGTCGAAGAAGGAAAGATGGATGGAAATATCTCAAATAAAAGCTTATAAAGTGGCTCTCCCATTTTTAATGCCTATCCCCCATGCCTTAACCAAGGGCCTGCACTCGGAAAATGTGGTGGTGGAAATCATCGCCGGTGGGGAGGGACTCAAAGGCTATGGAGAAGGGACCCCGAGAAAATACGTTACCGGGGAAACGCAGGATGAAGCTGTTGAAAATATCCGCCACTTGATCCGTCATCCGGCCTTTCCCTGGAAGGTGCGGAAGGTTTCCGATATTTCTTCTTTTATAGATATCCTTCCGGATGAGAAAAAAATCAACCCCGCCCTTTGCGCCCTGGAGACCGCTTTGTTAGATGTCCTGGGCCGGGAAAGGGGAATAAACATGGTGAATTTTTTCCCGCATGAATTTTTGGCATCGAAAATTCATTATGGCGGAGCTTTTCCGTTGAGCAACGGTAAAACCTTGAGAGAGTACTGCCTGATAATGAAGAAGATGGACATCCGGAAAATAAAGATGAAAGTCGGAAAAAGCTTGAAGAAAAATCAGCAGGCCCTGGAAATTATCCGAGGGGTTTTTGCCGACGAAGGCGACTTGAAGATCGACGTCAATGGCGTATGGGACAAAGAGCTGGCCCTGCTGCATCTCCCTCTTTTAAAAGAGTATCGGGTAAAAATAGTGGAACAACCTCTGGGGCCGGATGATCCGGATATCTCATTAGTGGCGGAAGCCATGGACAGAAATGGTATTGTTTTAATGGCCGATGAATCGACCTGTTCCTTTAAGGATATGGAAAAAATGGTTGAAGCGGGTAATTATAAAATGGTAAACATACGATTGTCGAAAATGGGGGGGCTTCATAAAACCCTCAAGATCGTCGATTATCTCCGGAAGAAGGGCTTGCCCTTTCAGATCGCCTGCCATCTGGGGGAATCGGGCCTTCTTTCAGCGGCGGGGAGGATTTTAGGCCTCCTTTGCCGGGATGCTTTGTATTATGATGGTTCCTATGACGCATTGCTTCTGAAACAGAACATCACCCGTGAACCTGTTTCCTTCGGTCTCCGGGGTGAAGCCTTTCCCCTGACCGGCCCCGGCTTGGGCGTGGAAATCAACGAAGAAAGCTTGTCACAATTAACGGTCGGCCAGGTTTTGACTCTTACCCCGTAAAGACCCGATAGGGGTGTTTTCAGACCGGAGGTGGGATCCCGGATTATGACCATCGATTATTCCAGAGTATTCAACAGGGCAGCTTTAAAAGAAATTCTGATCCGCTACCGGAAAAAGATACAGAAAGAGGTCGACTCCGTAAAAGACCTGACCTCTCTGATCATGCGCGGGTCGCGGGGCAGATGGACCAAAGAAGAACTCCGTCTTATAAAAGAGCATTTTGTCCTTCTGGGGAAAAAAATGCCGATCTTCATGGTATTTATGTTGCCTGGAGGCTCGATTCTTCTTCCCCTTCTGGTTGAAGTTTTGGACCGGCGCAGGAGAAATAGGCCGGTAACCGTGGAACGCCGGAAGGCCGGAGGGGAAGGGCGGGAGAAAAAGAAGGGGTAGCGCTTTTATCCGCTTACCTGCCCCAACATATCCTTTTTCAACTCCATCAGTTCCCGGCTTAAGTTTACAGGAAAACGCGCCGGACGTTTAAATCGTTTGAAAGCCGGTCCCAATCGTTCCAGGTTCCGACGGCAGGTTTCTTGAATCTGTGGCAGGGCCGGGGGGCGGTAAACCCGTTGTCCATTGCGGAAAACCGGAACCAGCAGTTCTTCCCTCAGGTAATGGGACGGATAGGTCCCGGCAGGGTGAAGAAACGCCGGGTGGTATCCCCGAATGGTTTTTTTCTCTATCGATTCTCTTGCTGAAAAAATCATATCACCAACCATCAGCCCTGCCGCATTGAAAAACCGAACTACTTTTTTCAAACCGGGATTGGTCGTCTTTTCCGGATCATCGGAACGTTTGATTTTGGGCTGCATATGGCCGTTTTCTTCGATGGCTGAAAGCTTATAAACACCCCCCAGAGCCGGGGTGGAGTAGGCCGTGACCAGCCTGGTTCCCACGCCCCATTGATCGATCCGTCCGCTTTGTTTCTTTAGGCTGTCGATGATCCATTCATCCAGATCGCTGGAAACAAAAATCTGCGCCGACTTAAATCCTTCTCGGTCCAGTTTTTTGCGGGCTTCCTTGCTCAGATAGGCCGGGTTACCGCTGTCCAGGCGGATCCCTTTCAACTCCCCCGTCCCCTGGGCCCGTAATTCTTTTCCGGCGGTAATGGCATTGGGGACCCCGCTTTTCAGGGTGTCATAGGTATCTACAAGTAACAGACATTGCCGGGGATAGACCCGGCAATAAGCACGGAAGGCCTCCAGTTCCGAGGGAAAGGATTCGATCCAGCTATGGGCCACCGTACCCCGTAGCGGTATAGTAAACAATTTCCCGGCCAACACATTGGAGGTCCCCCGGGCGCCGCCGATGAAGGCCGCCCGGGCGGCCCAGAGGGCGGCATCCGGTCCATGGGCGCGCCGGAGGCCGAATTCTATGACCGGGTCCCCTTGCGCGGCCCGGCAGATGCGGGAGGCCTTGGTAGCGATCAGGGTCTGAAAATTCATGATATTGAGCAGGGCCGATTCGATGAACTGGGCTTCTGGCAGTGGGGCCGTGACCCGGATGATGGGCTCTTGGGGAAAGACCACCGTCCCTTCCGGAACGGCATAGAGATCGCCGTTGAAGCGGAATTTCTTCAAATAGCGGAGCATTTTTGGCGGAAAGACGTTCAGGCTTTTCAAATAGGCCAGGTCCCCGGAAGTAAATCGGATATTTTCAATATAATCGACGACCTGTTCCAAACCGGCAGCGATACAATACCCCCCATCATCCGGGACCTTACGAAAAAAATAGTCAAAGTTGGCCCTCTGGTTTTCCTTCCCGCTCATCAGGTAGCCGCCGACCATGGTCAGCTCATACATGTCGGTCAATAAGGTCAGATTGCGCATGATCTGCTTTCTGTTCGAAAATTAACTCTTCAGCCTAAACCCCCAGGGTGCTCTCTTTTATATTTACCCAATTATTTTTTTTGTTCAACAGTTTGTTTGCTAAACATTGTTTCGGCCCCTGGTTCCATGACTTGTTTTTTATTGACATCCATACAAATGTATGGTATATAATTTTTCACCATGAAAACCCCTACGATGCGGCAAAAACAGATCCTGGAATACCTCCGGGACTATCAGGGCGAACACGGCTATCCTCCCTCCTTCCGGGAAACGGCTGCCCACTTCCGGATCAACCTGGGCTCGGTCCAGGACCATCTGCAGGCCCTGATCCGCAAGGGGTATCTGGCGCGGGAGGTCAACCGCTCCCGCGGGCTTCGTCTGCTTCCCTCCGCCGGGCCGCTGCGCACCATTCCTCTTTACGGGGCCATCCCGGCCGGTGATCCCCGGCAGATTGAAGAGACCGCCGAGGGCTATGTGGCCCTGCCGGAAGACTGGGCCCGGGGGAGGGAAGTTTTTCTATTACGGGTCCAGGGGGACAGCATGAGTCCTTACATTCTAAGCGGCGATCAGGTCATTATCCGCCGACAGGAACGCCTTTCCCCGGGGGCTGTCGGCGTTTTCCGCGTTGACGGAGAAATCACCCTGAAACGGTTTTTTCAGGAGCAGGGGCGGGTCGTCTTAAAAGGGGAAAACCCGGATTTTCCGCCCCTGATTTTTAAAGGACGGGAGCTGGCGGCCGTCACCATCCTGGGCCAGGTGATCGGGGTCTATCGGGCGGTGGAGAAATGAGAACCTCGTCTATTTAGTCTGTTTAGTCCATTTGGTCGTTTGGTCCGGTTAAATCATCCAATAGACCAGCGGACGAAACAGACCAAAAAGACCAGATAGACCCAATAGACCAAATAGACCAAACGACCAAACAGACCGAATAGACCAGACAGACCAGACAGACCAGACAGACCAGACAGACCAAATGGACTAAACAGACAAGATAGACGAGATTGTCGAACATGAATCCTTTATTGCCTTGGCCGGAGATGCGACAACTGGCCTTTTCCGGCGGGAGCATCCTCTTTTTCGGAGAGGCCATGTCCCGGCTTTCCGCCTATATGATGGGCCGTTTTTCGCTGCAGGGCAAATCGGTCCTCCTGGTTGATGCGGCGCAGGCCTTTGATCCCTATCTGGTGGCCAGGATGGGACGATGGCAAGGGGTGTCCGCCAGGTTGCTTTTGGAACGGATCCGTCTCAGCCGGACCTTTACCTGTCACCAACTGGCGACCCTGCTCTGCGAGACCCTGCCCGGGGAAAAAGTGAACGGCCCTCTGATTGTCCTGGGGCCGTGCAGCCTTTTCTACGACGATCAGGTGGCCTTGAAAGAACGGCTGGCCCTGTTTCAAAAAATGACCGTTTCCCTGCGGGGCTTACAGGAAAGAGGAGAGGGGCTTTATCTCTTTCAGCCACCCCTCTCCCGTCATGTTCGCAAACATTATTTCGGCCGCTATCTGGCCGGATCGGTGCGCTGGGTCATTCGCGTCAGTCAGGGGGATAAGACCCTGGAAGGCCGGCTCGTGCAATCAGGGTTCGAAGAGAAAAGGCTGAAAGAGGGCAGAGGGTAATAGGAAAAATCGTTCTGCTTATTAAAACCTTAAAAAGAGGCAGGAGAGGCCGAGAGGATGCTTCGGGCGTTGATGGAATATTTAGAAAACAAACCCTCGAAACCTTTACCCTTCTTCCCCACAGATCGGGCGAAGAGCTAAAATAGAAACCTTTTGAAAACGATCCCGTATAGGAACGACGAGATACGAACCCCGAGATACGAAAACCATGGGACGCACCGTTTTACCTTACAGCCAGGTCCTGGAACGGGAATACCAGGACTGGAAGAAGTTCCGGCGCGGTTTGCGTCGGGAGGATCAGGCCGTTCTGGATCGGCTCTTCGACCTGGCCCGCCTCCATGTCCAGGCCGGGGTCTATGCCTCCCGCCCCTGGCCCCTGGAAACCATCCTGATTTCCATCCTCATCGAGCAGGAAAAGACTTTGGCTATATTGCGGTCAAAACTGAAGACATTGGAAGAGGGGAAAAAAGAACTTATTGTCCCTATGGATGGGAATTAAAAAACTTGCTCAATTAAAAAAAGTATGTAAAATATGATTATCATATTTTATAAGTCAGGGAAGGAAGGATCATGGAAGAAGTGGTCACCGCCACCAAGGCAGTACGGGAATTTTCGGATTTACTGAACACCATAAAATTCAAAGGCCAGACGATCATTATTGAACGAGGCGGGAAGCCGGTAGCCCGCGTCAGCCCTGTCGATCTTCCTGTGAAGTCGGCCTGTCTCAAGGATCTTGCCCGTCTGCTCCGGGAACTCCCGGAGTTGGGTGCTGAGGCGGCGGCTTTAAAGAAAGATCTTGACCGTATGCATCAAGAACAACCTTCATTGCCGGCGGGTCCGTTATGGGAATAATACTGGATACCAGTCTGCTGATCGCTGCCGAACGGGGGGAATGGGAGGTCAGGACTTATGTGAAGGGCCGGGAGGAAGAACCCTTCGGCTTGAGCGTCATCTCGGTTTCGGAACTCCTTCAAGGTGTACACCGGGCTGACTCGGAGAAGAGGCGGCTTAAACGGTCCGCCTATGTGGAAAAGGTCATCGAACTTTTCCCGATCTATCCCTTTGACTTGGCCGCTTCCCGGATATACGCCGAAGTCTGGGCCAACTTGCTGGGTAAAGGCATCCAGGTCGGCGCCCACGATCTGATCATCGCCGCTACCGCCCTGTCCCGCGGTTTTTCCGTGGCCAGTATGGATAAGCGGCACTTCGATAAGATCGAGGGGTTGGAATTTGAGTGGGTCCGAAAAAGGGAAGTTTGAAATGGCTGAATACGAGTGCCGGCATTGCCGGGGGAAGGTCCGGATAACAGTCCTGGAAGAGGGCGAAAAGGCCACGGAACCGGCGATTGAATTCTGTCCCTTTTGCGGAATGTCGAATCTTTACCGGGAAGAAATAGAATAGGGTTCGTCTGTTACAATGATTGAGAAAAATTTCGATATATCCTTTATTGCCGATCTGGCCTTGCGGGAGAAGCAGATTCAGCAGAATTACCGGCCCATCATTGCCGTGCACAAGTGGTTTGCCCGGAGGCCGGGGACTCTTTTCCGAGGGCTGCTGCTTTCCGAGTTTTCCGAAGAACCGCTGCGGGACGGTTTCTATAAGTCTAATTCACTGGAAGGTATTCGTATTGCCGACCCTTTTATGGGCGGGGGGACACCTCTTCTGGAAGCAAACCGTATGGGGGGTGATATTATCGGATTCGATATCAATCCCATGTCCTACTGGATTGTCCAGCAGGAAATCGAACACCTTGATCTGGCGGCCTATGACCAGGCCAGTGAAATGCTTTGTCGTAATTTAGAAAATGAGATTGGACACTTGTACCAAACGAAATGCGATATTTGCGGGAAGGACGACGTACCGGTCAAATATTTTTTATGGGTTAAGGTAGTTCAATGCCGTCAATGCCATCAAAATATAGATCTGTTTCCAGGTTATCTGATTGCCACCGACAGACGTCACCCTCAAAATGTATTCGTCTGCCCTGTTTGCGGCCAACTGTCGGAGACGGCGGACCGTTTCAATCCTGGGCCATGCCTTCATTGCGGCGCCGGATTATCGGTGAATGGTCCGGCCAGCCGAAACCGATGCCAATGCCGCCATTGTGGGACTGAAAACTTTTTTCCGGTCGGCAGTCTCGGTCCCCCGCAACACCGGCTTTTCGCCATAGAGTATCATTACCCCTCCTGCAAAAAGACCCATACCGGCCGATTTTTTAAAAAACCCGATCCTAGGGACTTAAACCGTGTGGCTGAATCCGAAAAACGTTTTCAGGCCATGCGGCCCCGATTCATTCCTGTCGACCAAATCCCCTCCGGGGATGAAACGAACCGGCTCCTTCGTTGGGGTTATAAGCTTTATCGGGAGATGTTTAATCCTCGGCAACTGTTAAGTCTGGAACTTTCCGCCAGGTTTATCTCTAAAATGGAGGATAAAAGAATTCGTAACGCCCTGGCCACGAACCTCTCCGATCTTTTGCGCTATCAAAATATGTTATGCCGCTATGACACCATGGCCCTGAAGTCTCTTGATATTTTCTCCGTCCACGGTTTCCCGGTGGGCCTTGTCCAATGTGAGTCGAATATCTTGGGCATAAGGGACCCATACAAACAGGCGTGCATTGGGAGTGGCGGTTGGGCCAACATCATCGATAAGTTTCGAAAAGCCAAAGCCTATGGTGAGGCGCCTTTCGAGATCCGACATCAGGGATCACGAAAAGAGATCGTACCCCTGGCGGGAGAATGGATCGGAGACAGTCTGAATAAAAACAAAACAAGGGCAGGGCGGAAGGTTGATATTCGATGCCGGGATGCGGCTGAGGTTAAAATTCCACCGGGGTCGCTGGACGGAGTCTTCACCGATCCCCCGTATTTCGGCAATGTCCAGTATGCGGAGCTTATGGATTTCTGTTATGTCTGGCTCCGGCGCTTGGTCGGTGAAGAGGTCGATGCCTTTGGAAGAAAAACGACCCGGACCCCACAGGAACTCACCGGAAATGAAGACATGGGAAGGGGGCTGGCCCATTTCACCGAAGGTCTTTCCACTGTTTTTCAGCGAATGGCCGCAGCTCTGAAACCGGGCTCCCCATTGGCCTTTACCTACCATCATAATGATCTCGAGGCTTATTTCCCGGTAGCCGTGGCCATTTTGGATGCCGGCTTGACCTGTTCGGCAACCCTTCCCTGTCCGGCGGAAATGGGGGCCTCAATCCATATCAACGGCACCGGCTCCTCGATCATCGATACCGGTTTTGTTTGCCGAACTACTGGTTCTTTCCCCAGAAAATGGCTTCCCGATTCCATTGAGGGTGTGGCCGAATTAGTGCAGGAAGATCTGGATAAACTCCGCCAGGGCCAGGTAAAACCCACAGCCGGAGATATCCGTTGCATTACCTACGGCCACCTTATTCGTTTGGCCATCTGGAACCTGCGCAAAACTTGGAACAGAGAGGAATCTACCTCTGGCAAGCTGTCGATAGTTGACGATTGGCTTCGGAGATTTGGGAGTTGGGATAAGATTGGTGATGACGTCAAAAACTCAAAAACAATTCACCATCCGGCGCCCTCATTAGGCGATCCGGGCGAATATTCGACGGACCTTGTTGGGATGAAACGCCAGGAAATTCGTTACGTTGAAGCCGGGTTATAGATAGGTAGCGAGGAATTAAAGGAGTAGAAAATCGGGGCGAGGATAATGGAAAATGATTTGAGGTTAAGAATCTATTTAACCAAGGCTTAGGAACAGCAAAACAAACAAATGGTGGGGGATGAATCGAAAAGAGCTTATCCGCAGGTTGAAACTGCCCGAATGGGATGACTTAGAGGCCAAAGAGGCAGGAAAAGATCTCCCTAAGGATATCTGGAAGACGGTCAGCGCCTTCTCTAATACAAATGGCGGAGTTGTTGTTCTGGGGGTCAAGGACCAGGGCAGGGGCAACCTCGATATCACCGGTATCGAAAATCCTGACAAAATCCAGAGCGACTTCATCTCCACACTGAGAAGCGGTAAGTTCAATATCCAGCTCTCTTCAAAGGGCCGTCTTTTCACCATTGATGGCAGAAGGGTCATAACCTTCAGGCTTCCAGCCATGCCCCGTCAGGCAAAACCTGTTTTCTTTAATGACGATATCCGCAATACCTGTATCCGGCAAGGTGCAACAAACCAAAAAGCCAGCAAAGATGAAATCGGTCGTATGCTCCGGGAAGCCTCTGAATTCAGTTCCGATTCCATGCTGATCACCGGTACGGGCATCCGTCAAATAAACCGGGAAACCTTACGGACCTACCTGCGCTATCTGGAAATTCAGAATCAGGAACATCCTTTTCTCGCTCTCAAAGACATACAGATCCTTGAAAAATGCGCTGCCATGAAAGACGGGACCCTCACCATGGCCGGACTTCTCCTGTTCGGGAAAAAGGAGGCCATAGTGAGCCGCTTTCCTGCCTATGGACTGAGCATTTTCCATATGAGCGCCATGAGTGGTGATATGCCCGGAGAGAGACGATGGGGAGACCGCAAGATTTACGAAGAGAATCTGGTACAGACCTTCTTTTCCGCCATGGATTATCTCAAGAGGTATGTGGCGGTGCCCTTTAAAATGTCGGCGGACGGTGTAAGCCGGACGGAAAATGTACCGCAGGTTATCGTCATTAGGGAAGCCCTGGTCAATCTTCTTATACATCGTGACTATTTTGATAACGGCCAAGCGGCCATTCGGATTTACAATGAAGGAATCGTATTTAAAAATCCAGGAGCAGCGCCTTTTCCCATCGAGGAAATTTTGAGTGGCTGCGAATCCGTACCCAGGAATCCCAACATTGCCCGGGTCTTCAGATTACCAGGATGGGCTGAGATCGCCGGCAGCGGCATGATGAAGATATTTGATAACTGGAGGGCCGCCGGATATGTATCTCCGGTTATCAGAAACAATGAACCGACTCATTGGTTTACCATCGAGTTTTCAGAAAAGTCCCTAACGCCTGAAGGAGAGGTCACAGGCTCGGAAATAACCACCCAGAAACGCACCCCGGAAAAGACTAAGGAAAAGGCTCAGAAACGCACCCAGAAACAACAATCCATCCTTGTTTATTTAAAAGAACATCCGGAAGCCACTATCAGGGATATTAGTCTGAACGTTGAGGGGATGACGGAGAATGGCGTAAAATCGATAATCAAGACGCTGCGAAAAAAAGACTTGCTTAAACATGTTGGGCCGGATAAGAGCGGGCATTGGGAAGTGCTTGAGGATTTTAAAGTCCGGGATGATTTTTATGATCAGGGTGCAATTACCCATGAAAGCACTCAGAAAACTACTCTGGAAAAGACTAAGGAAAAGACCCAGAAATGCACAAAGAAACAACAGGCGATCCTTGATTATCTTAAAGGCCACCCGTCGGCCAGCATGAAAGGGATCAGTCTCTATGTCGAGGGGGTAACGGAGAACGGGGTGAAGTCAATTATTAAAGTTCTCCAGCGGAAAAGATTGCTCCGGCGAATTGGGCCTGATAAGGGTGGGCATTGGGAAGTGGTAGAGATGTATCGGGATCAAAATCAGGGTAAAAATATCGAAAATTGAATCGAACGTTCTGTTTTAGGGGAATGAAATTGACAGGGTTAATTGTCGGAGGAGAATCTGGTTCCTGCCCTTTACATTGGTTCTGAGTGGGTATGAGAGATCAGGGATCAATGCCGGTCGGCGGATGTGCCCTTCTTTTATAAACAGTGGGGGGGACGAATCGGAAACGATCTGGGCGGATGTTGGATGGCCGTTATTGGGATGAGATGCCAAAAAATTAATCAAATTAGTTTTTAACCTAAGAAGAGATAGGGGCTACGATGAAAGCATTAATGCAATTGCAGGAATTACTCCGAGACTTATTTCAATTACCAATAAGTTGTTGGCAGTAGGGGACTGGCTGTGGGCCTTTGGGAATTGGGAGAAAGATATAGGGTATCTCCCTAACATACAGGTTGGGAAATCAGACACGTCCCAAAACGCAGAAATCTATAGTGGGGTAATGGGCAATGTTATGATAAAATAATCTTTAGGGATTATTGATAAGATGGAGGGGAATATGGCAGTTACAAATTTCAACACCTCAAATCAAACCTTCCGGAAGTTGATGGGAAATGGCCTGGTTTATCGCGTGCCCATGTTTCAGAGGGATTATTCCTGGACCGAGCAGGAATGGGACGATCTCTGGCAGGATATTATAGCCATGCTGGAACCTGGTGGGGAACAAGGGCATTATATGGGTTATCTCGTCCTACAGACAAGCGATGAGCGGAATTATGATATCATTGACGGTCAACAGCGGATGACCACGTTGAGCCTGATCGTTCTGGCCGTATTGCGCAATTTACGCCGTTTGGTGGATATAAATATTGATGCCGCCGACAACAAACAACGCGAAGAAGAATTGCGTAAAACTTATATTGGCTTCCTGGATCCTGTAACCCTAATTCCTGCATCAAAACTGTCTTTAAACCGGCATAATGATCAATTTTATCAGAACTACCTGATTCCGCTTGAAAATCTGCCCAGGAGAAACTTGAAGGCATCGGAGCACCTCCTTCGTAAGGGTTTCGAGTGGTTTGATAATCAACTCAGAGAGCGTTTCGGTGATTCCCGGAGTGGTGCCGAATTTGCCCGTTTTGTCGACACCGTTGCCGACCGTCTGTTTTTTACGGTTATCTCGGTTACCGATGAACTGAATGCCTTCAAGGTGTTCGAAACGTTGAATGCCAGAGGCGTTCGTCTTTCTTCGACTGATCTACTTAAAAACTTTTTATTTTCCGTGGTTCACAGTGCCGGCGGACATGAGCATGAAATTCGAACTCTTGAAGAACGCTGGGAGGCCGTTATCGGAAAACTCGGCAGCGAAAGTGTTCCAGATTTCTTGAGGGTTTTTTGGAACAGCCAGAATCCGCTCACCCGCCATTCCGATTTATTCAAGACCATAAGAGCGAGCATTAAGAGCAAATCTGATGTGTTTGCCCTGTTGCGCGATATGGACCGCGATGCCGATATCTATGCCGCGTTGGGGGATGCCGGTGACTCGATGTGGAATGCCGATCAACGAAAACACATCTCAGAATTAGTTATGTTTAATATTCGACAACCGCACGCCCTGTTGCTGGCTGCACGGCGCACCTTAAATGACTCTGATTTCACGAGGGTTCTTCGGGCCTGCGCCATTGTATCTTTTCGATATAATGTCATCGGCAACCTGGCCACAAACGAACAAGAGCGTGTTTATAACTCAGTCGCCGAAAAAGTTTCTAAGGGAGGAATTACGAGTGTGGCTGATATCCTTAAAGCCCTCCGTCCGGTTTATCCCAGAGATGAGCAATTCCGTAGTGCGTTTTCGGAAAAGCAGATACGTACTACATCGGCCCGAAACCGCCAGGTTATGCGCTATATCCTTTTTGAAATCGAACGGCATATCTCGAATCATGACTTCGATTATACCAGCGATCGATACACGATCGAACACATATTACCGGGAAACCCTAATGAAGAGTGGAACACTTTTAATGACGAACAGATCGATCGATGTCTTTATCGGATTGGGAACATGACTCCCTTGGAGACAACGACCAATCGCGATATTGGGAATAAGTCCTATCAAGAAAAAAGGAGAAGTTACGAAGAAAGCGGTTTTGAAATAACAAAAAAGGTTTTTGTCGATCATACGGAATGGACGCCTGAGCGTATTTCTTCAAGGCAGCAATGGCTGGCCAACCAGGCGACAGCTATCTGGCGACTTTCGGAACTGTCGTCATAGAAAGGTTTGGAGGAAATAGCACAGAGCCTTTCGAGACCTTCGTCAGGCCGGTAAAATCACCTGTCTTAAGGGGGGGCGGGATGCTGTTTGGCAGAAAACACGATCAACAATCCGATAATATGATCAATTTCGTCAATTTGATTATGTTTTGAAAATGTGATCATGAATACATTAAGCCGCATCCGGCTTTTTAATGGGTAGCCCCAATATGTTGTACCTCTGATGGTTTAAATCTAAGGGTTGGATGGATCGGCCGGGCAGGGAATAATTTCAAACCGCCACAGTGGAAATAGATGGCTG
>JBFMBU010000291.1:0-7092 GCA_040755035.1 Thermodesulfobacteriota bacterium | reverse complement strand
CCCATTTCTCATCATAGGTCATGCCCAGGCGGACAATCACCAATTTCCTGGAGGGGATGATAACGATGATTTGCCCCTGATATCCCCGGGCAAAAAAGGCATCCCCCGGCAGAAGGGGAAAGGGGCGGCTTTCCGGTATGGACTCTTTGCCTCCGTTCAGCCAGAAATGGGCCCCGTATTGCCCCTTGGGGGCAGCGGGGGTCGGGGTAGTGCAATAGGACACCCAGCCCTCCGGCAGGATTCTCTCCCCCTGCCAGACGCCGTCATTCAGAAAGAGCAAACCGAAACGGGCGTAATCGCGGGCCGTGGCCAACAGATAAGACGACCCGATAAACGTCCCCGAAGCATCGGTTTCCCAAACAGCGCTCCGCATCCCGATTTTATTAAACAGTTCCTGCCGCGGGAACCCCCAGTAAGCCTCCCGGCTTCCCAGGTTTTCCCGGATGATCCGTTGGATTATATTGGTGGTCCCGGAGGAATAGTGCCAGAGGGTGTCCGGCTCGGCTTTCAGGGGCTTTGAAGCGGCAAAGGCCCCCATATCCGGTTTCAAAAGCAACATGATGTTCACATCCGAGACAGGGCGTTCGGCATAGGCCTCGACCCATTCCAGGCCGGAACCCATCCGCAGGAGTTGGTCCAGGGTAATCCTCTGCCGGGGGTCATCGCTTTTTTGCCACTCAGGGACCGGCGCCGGGTCTTTGATATTGATTTTTCCATTTTTTACCAAGATCCCGATAAGGGCATTGGTTACGCTCTTGGCCATGGACCAGCTTAACAGAGGGGTATCTTTTGTAATCCCCGGACCGTACTTTTCCTGAACAAGGCGTCCGTCATGAACCACGACCACAGCCCGGGTATAGAGCTTTTTAGCGGGATCGGTTTCAACAAAAAGCCGGTCCACCAGGGCCTTGATTTTTTCCGGATTTACAGTTGCGGGCAGGGGGGTTTCCGGCAGCCGGTCCCCTGTCGGCCAGGGTACACTTTCCGGTTGCTCCGGTTCCGGTTTGGGAATGGCCGGTTTCCAGGACAGGACGGTTTCCTGAGGCAGGCCGGAAAGCAGAACAGACCCGATCTGATGGACATAAACGGCCTTCTTTTTCCAGAGGCCGGTTCCCAGGAAAGAACAGGAAACGCTTTTTTCGGTCCGGTCGATACGGGCCGGGAATAATTTAAAAAGGGCATTGAACCCGATATCCTCCCGCTCAACAATGGCCGGGTCGCGTCCGGAAACGAAGACAGCCGCACAGAGGGCCTTGGCCTTGAAGGCGCAGCCGATCGGGAGCTGCTGAAGATATTCCCTTTTTTGATAAATCAAACCGGCCAGGATGGCCAGGACCATTAGAACACCGAGAAAGACCCTTTTCCTGGTAAATAGTTTCATGGCGAATCCTCCGGCATTTTTTTTAAAAACGTGTCTTAACTATTGAAAAAAACAAAGCCATAGTCAAGGCTAAAATAAATGGCCTTACCCTACCGGGACACCATATTTTCTTTGACATAGAATCAAGGAAAACGATATAGATTGAGTTCGAAATTAAATCTCTACTCCCACTCTTTTCGAAAAAAAGGAGTTTCGACAGTCTACTAATTCAGCAACCGATGCCTGGACTGCCGCTCCCCGGCATCCTCCGTTAAGGGGAAATTGTTATGGGTTTCAAAACGATCCTTTTTGAGGTTATCGAACCGTCCATAGGTCTCATCACCCTTAACCGCCCAGCCCGCCTCAATGCCTTGAGCCTGGAATTATTGGATGAACTCCATCGACTTTATGACCAACTCCAGAATTCACCGGAAATCAGGATGGTGATTCTGACCGGCTCCGGACGTGGTTTTTGCTCCGGTGCCGACCTAAAGGATGAACGATCCGGTGATCGTTCCGATCGGAGGGTCTTGAATGCTACCGGCCATCTCTTTCAGATACAAAAAAAATTCTCTTCCATCATCCTCCGTCTCCGGGCCATTCCCCAGCCGGTGATCAGCGCCGTTAACGGGCCGGCAGCGGGCGGCGGGATGTGTTTGGCCCTGGCCTCGGACGTGGTTCTGGCCTCACCCAAGGCGGCCTTTACCCCATCTTTTATCAATATCGGTCTTTCCGGCGGAGAACTGGGCAGCACCTTTCTGCTCCAGAAGGCGGTGGGCAATATCCGGGCGGCCGAGATTCTCTTGACCGGACGTACAGTCAATGCCTATGAGGCCGAAAAAATCGGAATGGTCAACAGAGTGGTGGAGGAAGAGAGACTCTTAGAGGCCGCTCTGGGCATAGCCCGTTTGATGAAGGACAAAAGCCCCACAGCCCTTCGACTCACCAAAGAAGCCTTGAACCAGAACCTGACAGCCCCTTCTCTGGAAGCGGCCATTAACCTGGAGGACCGTAATCAGAGCATTTCTGTTTTTACGGATGAATTCTTAAAAGCGGTAAAGGATTTTTCCGATCGAAAAAAATAAGTTATCCGGAGTATTATCTTATTCCTTGGGGATAAAGGACTCCAGTACCTGGATCCCTTTTTTCTCCCTTTCTTCGGTCAGTTTTTCGACAAAATGGATTTCATAGGCGATATCGGCATACTGACGGACCATTCCGTCCAGGAACTCGGCATCTTCACCAACCAAAATTCTCCATTTTTCATGGCGAACGCCCTCTAATATAACCGCAGCCCCCTGGGCGGCGGTCAAAGGGGCCTTTTCGCAAAAATCTTCCCGGTTCTGGATCACCAAATTTTTCAAGGCTTCATCATCGAGCTCATCCACAGGGATGAGCATCCGCTTCATCCTCTCCCGGACTACCTTCAGCTCCTCTGAGTTCATTTCCTCGATACCGGGCTTACCCAATATTTTATTGGCATTCCTGGCAATGGAAGTACCGATATGACCGGGCATGACTAAGGAGGCCTTGACATGGGGGGCATGGAGCCGCAGGTCGATCTGCAGGGATTCGGTGAACCCTTTGACCGCGAACTTGGAAGTGCTGTAGGCGGTATGGGGAGAAAAGGGTCCCATACAACCCCAGAATCCATTGACGCTGCTGATATTGATCAAGTGCCCTTCCTGACTGGAGAGAAGCAGGGGCATAAAGGCCCGGGTACAAAAATAGACGCCGGACCAGTTGATCCCGAAAACCCGTTCCCAGTCCTTCCGGTCATCAAGGAGAAAACTCCCTCCGCCGCCGATGCCGGCATTATTAAAAAGCAGGTTGATATGATCGGTCGCCTGCTGGGTTTTAACCGCTTCGGCGAAAGCGATGACCTGGGTTTCATCGGAAACATCGCATTCATGGGCCGAAACCCGTGTTCCGGGTTTGGATTCCTTCTGGCAAAGCTTTTCTGTTTCTTTTAAATTTTCAAGAATAATATCGCATAAGGCTACATGGCAGCCCTCGGCCACTAATTGCCGGGCCAGTTCCCGGCCCATACCGGTCCCGGCCCCGGTGATCACAGCAATTTTTTCGGAAAAATCCTTCATGAAAAATACCTCCAGAAAATCAAGGGAAAAGGATATCTTCCCTCCTGCTTTTTTCGGTCAGAGGGTTATTGCCTTTCAAAAAGAAAATCCACTTTTTTATAAGCCGGGTCGGGATAAGTGTAAAATCCTTTCCCGGTTTTAACCCCCAGTTCCCCCCGGGCAATATACCCCTTAAGATATTCGGCCAGGAGGGGGAAGGTCCGGGCAAACACCGGATCCAGGGCCGCCCTTTCCTCCAGTTCCTGGAGAAAGACATCGAGCCCTTTTGCATCGATCATTCCGAAAGGTCCGATTTCCGAACGATGGGGAATCATCCAGGACCGATCGATATCCCGCATATCTCCCACCCCCTCAACCAGAAGATTCAAGGCCGCGGCCATGATGGAATTGGTCAGGGCTTTGGTGGCCAGAGGATTTTCTTCCCGGCCTTTCAAAAATTCTGGCTTCTGGAAAGCCGGTTCAGGGTAGGTGTAGAACCCCTTGCCGGTCTTGGACCCCATTTCGCCCCGTTCAAGGTATGGGTGAAAAAAGTTCATCGCCGCTTCCCGATATACCGCTGCCGGATCTTCCGGATCCTGCATCCCTTCAAAGGCATCAACAATGACATTGAAGCCCACATGATCCAGGGCCCCGAAGGGACCACCCTCGGCCTTCTGGCTGATCATCCAGGAGCGGTCGATCTCTTCGATCTCCATTCCCCCCAGTATCTTTAACATCAGGCCGGTGGCCAGATAAGCAACGAACATGGCGTTATGCAGATAACCGGCCCGTTCTTTTTTCAAAACCACATAGGTCATACCAATCCGGGTTAAATACAGTTTCAGCAGCCCCATGGTTTGCGGGCTGGTCCGGGGTCCGGCTACCAGATCGGCCAGTATGCCGGGCTGGTGGAAATGCATGGCCGCAAACCGGTCTCCCCGTCGGACGGCTGATTCGATATCGGAAAGAAGCAGGGTCGAGGTGTTGGTGGTCATGATGGTTTTGGGCGGGCAGAGCTCATCAAACAAACCGTGCACCTGCCGTTTTAATTCCAGCCGTTCAAAAACCGATTCGCAAAGCAGATCGGCATCCTCGGCGGCTTCAGCCGGATCCTTGGTTACTCGAATGCGCTTCAACCCGTGTTCGATTTTTTCCCTGGGCATTGGCCATCGTTCGATCAGTATTTCGCCCCAGGCCTTCTGGCGGTCAGACAATGCCGCCAGAGCCTCCGGCGATGAATCGTAAACGGTTACCGGAAAACCGGCCACAGCGGCCACCAGGGAGTTAAAGGAACCCATGGTCCCCGCTCCGACAAAAACAACCTTTTTAATTTCATCAATGTTCATATTTTCCATCATTCCAGGCTACCTATTCCGAAATCATCCGGAAAGAGGGTCACAGAGTCTTTGTATTCCGCTTCCCAACGGCCAGTTCCCGACGGGGAACCTTTTTTTAAGGTCGACAAAGTCAACCGGTAAATTTTTGGCCATGGGCCAGGGCTGGTTTGAACAATCCCGCCTCTCACGGGATTGTTCAAAAAAATTCTCTCTGCGTTCTTTGCGACTTTGCGGTGGGCAAAAACCAAGTTTTCAAACAACTAATATGCTCCAAAATTGAAAATTATGTTATCCTTAAACCGCTATAGTATCCAACTGGTCCCAGATCCGATCCATTTCCTCTTGAGGCACATCAAAAACACTCTGGGTCGGGGCCAGGGCCTCGGTACGCACGAATTCCGGGGCCGGATCATTGGCCGCCACAAAGCCGGCCTTATCGTTAAAAGCCAACTCATTCTTTAAGGTCTCCCGTCCGATGTTTACCAGGTCCTCATCGGTAAGGGAAAGGCCGTAACGGGCGTTGATCAAATTTTTCATAAAGGCGATCAAGGCCTTTTTATCGCCCGGGGCGGCCAGGATACAGTAACCCAAAGAGTCCTGCATGGCATTTAAAATCTGGACCTTGAGAGAGCGCTCCACCTGCCCCTCCTTAGCCATGGGGTTCTCATAAGAGACCCCGGCGGTATGATCCGCTCCCATGGGGCTGGTATGGTAAGTAACCCCTGTGGCTTTAGTCACCCGGGGATCATGCGCCGGTATGGCTTGCCCCTTGAAAGCAGGAATCCTGGTGATACCCAGGGTCTTAGCCGTGGCCACCACCCCATCGGCCAGAATTCTTCCGAACTCGGTTCCTTTTTCCACCTCATCCAGAAGGGCCAGAGCGGAAGCCACATTGCCCATTTCCATTTTACCGGCCGAGGCCGCTACCCCCATGGCGCTGCCCAGCTCGATGGTGTCAATGCCCAGGTCATCACAGATCCGGTCGAATTTGGCCACGGCATCCGGATCGGCGATACCCAGATTGGTGCCCATCAGGGCCAGGGTTTCATATTCATAGCTGGAAGTCAGATGATTTCCTTCGGCATCGTTATAAACCACCGAGCAGCGGACCAGGCATCCCGGCATGCAGCCGTCCATCCGGCCTTTTCTTTCCTGGTTGATCTTGTCCAGATTCTGTCCGGCTAAGGCCTCAAATCCTTCGGTAGGCTCGCTGCTATAGTTTTTGGAGGGCATGCTGCCCAGGCCCCTCAAGGGAACAATAATCCCGGGGGTCCCGTATTTGCTCATTCCGGCCAGAGAGGGATCGGCTTTTAATATGTCCGGCCAGCCCTTCAACGCTTCCTGAAAGGCCTTTCGATCGGCATACTCAAGCGAAGGAGCGCCGCTATCATCAAGGACAATGGCCTTAAGACCTTTTGCCCCCATGACCGCCCCCAGTCCTCCACGGGCGGCATGTCTGGAGCAATGGCCGTCTTTATCGGTCAGGGTCACAGTTGAGGATCGGGATTGCCGTTCCCCCACCGGACCAATGGATATTACGGATATTTTCTCATGGTACTCTTTTCGTAACTTCTCGGCCAGTTCATACGTTTTCATCCCCCGATAGGCCCCTCCATCCTTTAAAACAGCACCATCTTTATTAATGGAAAGGAGGTATAGCTTATCTTCCTTGGGCTGGCCTTCGAGAATAATAGCCCGGATGCCCAGTTTATCCAGGTCCTGGCCGACTGGTCCCCCGGCGTTGGCCTCTTTGATGCCCCGGGTCAAAGGGCTTTTCCCCCCCACCGAAAGCCGTCCGCAGGAAGGAGCCAGGGTCCCGGCCAAAGGCCCGCAGGCGATCACTAATTTGGACTGCGGCCCCAGGGGATCGGTATCCGGGGGAACTTCGGCATTGAGGATTTTGTCCGATAAACCACGGCCCCCGATGATTTCCCATCCCTTGGGCAGCTCTTCAAAACGTGCTTCGAGTTGACCGGTATTGACCCGTAAGATCTTCATAAGCATTTCCTTTCTATTTCAATTTCTTTTCAATTGTCTGAAATCCTTTGCACATTATCATAATTTATTGATCCCTGAAAGCAATTTAAATCGATTCGAAAATTTTTTAGGATTTGACCGATCGTAGTCCTTGAGGAAGGAAAAAAATCAATCGACTTGAAATGTGAAGGAGAAAATTTCGGAACGGTTTGAAAGTCACCGGACCTCCGGCAAAGCCGGAGGCTTGAAAATGTGAACCGCTCAAAGCGGATTATTTATTGACCACCAGAGGGTGGTTCCTCCTCGAACAAAAAGAGTTGATCGAGGCGTTGATCTTCTT
>JBFMBU010000290.1:0-25927 GCA_040755035.1 Thermodesulfobacteriota bacterium | reverse complement strand
CGGTCTGGTCGAATTTCTGATAGCTATCGCTATTTTTTCAGTACTTATCGTCGGGGTCCTATATGGGAGTTACAATTCCCAGACTAAAACCTATGAACTGGAAACCCGAAAGATAGACCTGCGAAGGAACCTCCAACAGGCCATGGAGGACATTTCCAAAGAACTGCGTATGGCCAAGGCCATCGCTTCCTCTTCAGCCAATGCCATAACTTTCACCTCTGTTCAAGACGGTAATTTGCGGTCTTTTACTTTTTCCTCATCTGAAGAAACACTGACCTACACCAACGGAGCGAGCACGAGAACCTTTTCCGGTATTTCCCAATTCACGGTAACCACCTACCCCTCAACCGCCAATAGAATCACCATCGGAATAGAGGGAAAGACCATCCACCGGGGGAAGGCTTACTATCAGGCAATGACTTCCGATGTTACACTCCGAAATGTATAAAAATCTGGTGAGGACTCTCATGAAAAAATCATTCTTATTAAATAACCATGGAATAGCCCTGGTGACCACCATCATTCTTTTAAGCGTCTTGATGGGATTCGGGCTGGCCATGTGGCACTACTTTTCCCGCGACATTGCTTTTTCCAGTGATTACCGTTTCAACCGCGAGGCCCTTTATCTGGCGGAAGCCGGGGTTCAAGAAGCCATGAAAAGGATGTCTCTATCCAGCTCGGACCCTACCACGGTAACAAGTATTTTCGGATCCGGCACCCCTTCCTCAAAGACCGCCAACGCCCATATCGGGGAAAATCTACAAAGCGGCGAGTACCCGTCCTCTTACCCCACCCCTACCTGGATCACCAAGGTCTACCCGGCAGGAACAAACCTGGGGGTTATCCAACCCGCGCCAACTTCGGCTGAAACCTTCACCCAGGCGGTGCAATCCAACGCCCCTTCCCTAAGCCACACTTCGACCACCCAGCCGATTTTAGTGGCTTATAAAATCGAAGATGCTTTTACAAACAATGGAACTGCGGACGGAGAAGTGGTCAAATACGGGCAGGATTTCGGATATGCCAGTCCGGCCCCGGCCACCGGGACTCAGCCGGTCTATGTGATTACGGCCACCGGACAGGCCCGAAACGGAAAAACAAAAACCATTCAAGTAGAAACCACCCGCCAACAATTCAACATGCAATTGGATGCGGCCCTGACCTCGGGTCTCGATGTCAGGGCCACCGGGACCGGTTTCGTGGATGGGACCAACCACAATAAATTGTTGGATCTTTCCTGGGGTACTCAACCCGGTCAATACAAGAACCCGAGTGACGACGGCTTGGGTGCCCGTATCTATAATGATAAACTTTTTAATGGCTCCACCGTCTCCGCCTGGGCACCCAATGCCTCGACCACGTCGAAAAAAGCTATTGTCACCGTGCCCGATAAAGACATTGACATTAAAACCCCTACCGCGACCAGAGGCCAATATACCTGGGGGGCATCGGGTGCGGCGGCAAATCAGGAAGGCGGAACCCCCAGCATCCCGCAGTTCAAAGATTTTCTGGGCATAACCGATCAGCAGTTACAGACCATGCTGGCCTCCCCTGACGTCAATATGGATCAGCTCACCAGGGGAGTTGCTCCCCGGGGGTTCACTTTAATAGATAATCCGGGTGACACTTTTAACTATTCCGCTTCCACTCCCAATCCTTCCACCTATACCTTGATGTATGTCAAAGGGAGCCTGAAAATTGCCGCCGATGTCAATTTCAAAGGTATTATCTTCGTAGAAGGCGACCTAAAATTAGTAGGAAACCCCACGGTTCTTGGGGGGGTCGTAGTCAGGGGGCTCACTGAATCTGACACCTTCACCGCAGGAAATATGAGTGTCCTCTATTCCAGCGGGGTCGTTGAAGAATTAAACAACAACCTTGGCGTCTTCCGGACCCTGGTTTGGAAGGAGATCAAAAGATAGAGCTTTCTCACCAAGAGAAGCTCGATACCTTCCCTATATGGTCCGATGCAGCCCTCTTCGGCATGGTGAAACAACATTTTTTGTCCGAAAAAAACATTTTTTGGCAAAAAGGAAGCCCAGGATTTTCCCGGAAAAGGCCGGTTTTCAGGGAACCCGGCACCAAGGTGAAGCAAATCCAATAGATAGCTGCCCTGGGGTTCCAATGGAGAAATCCCAATGATTATAAGGGGAAAGGTTCTCTTTAAGGCCGGCGGCATCCTGTTCTAAATCCATACCTTACTCTAACCCAACCTTAATATATCCGTTTTACCTTTGCCTGGCATTTGGTTTGCAAAAAAAATTATGGGGATCTTTTAAAAACCCCTCATCCCGGTTTGGCAAAAAAAGCGTTTTTTCTAAAGCAAAAGATCCTTCGATCCGACATAGAAAAAGGAGACTTATATATCTTACTCGATTTCTTCGAATAAGAACTGTTCTGCAGTTCGTAAGGCCTGAAGGAAGGTTATGTATCCCAGTAAACCGTTTTTATCAAAAAGCGCCCTTGATTCCCCGTCCAACAAGAACCGATGGGAAAAATTCATATTAATCCCGCTGAGCTCCGGATACTCCCTCGTTGAAGTCATTATAGTCATAGCCATTATCGGAATCATGTGTACGGCTGCCGTCCCAGGCGTCAACAGTATGATGCGCTCCTATCGACTTAAAAGTGCGGCCCAGGATCTGAGTTCAACTCTACAGCGGGCCAGGATGGCGGCCATGGCCCAAAACGCCAACAGCGTTCTCATCTTTGATGTTGCCGGTCAGACCCTTACTGTGTTCAGCGATAATGGCGCCGGAGGGGCAACGGCCAATGACGGGGCCCAGTCGGGAGGTGAACCAACGGTAACATCCCTGAATATCCGCAATGAATATTCCCAGGAAATCACCATGGGCACCCCGACCTTTGGACTGACCAATTTCTTCAATTCCCAAGGGGTGCTGAATACCGGCGGGTCGATACAGATACAAAACTCCGGAGGATCCTCCAAACAGGTGGTGATTTCCCCATCAGGGGCTATCGGCATTACATAACAAAAAAGGCAATCAGCCATGAAAAATAAGCCCAAAAAAGCATGTGTTTTCAGGAAAAACAAGGCAGGGTTTACCTTGGTGGAAATCCTGGTGGCCATCACCCTGATCCTCTTCGGCCTTTTAGGCGCCGCTCAGTTGCAGGTCATGACCATATTCACCAACAGTACTTCCAGTCAAAGGACCACGGCCATTACTTTGGCCCAGGACAGGCTTGAGGAACTGCGGACCAGGCCATTCGCCCAAATCGGCACCCCGCCTTTTTCCGACACCTCGGGGCTCTACACCCGGACCTGGACCATACAGAACAACACACCGGCGGCCGGAATGGCCCAGGTGACGGTAACGGTGACCTGGAAAGGAAAACAGGTCCAGGCCCAATCCATCATCGCCAACGGGCTTTCTTAACCTGGAAAGGAAAAAAAATGGTTCCCTTCAATAAAGGAACTCCCTTAAAACAAACCGGGTTCACTCTCGTAGAACTCTTGGTGGCCATCGCCACAGGGGCCTTGTTGGTCTCGGCCATCTACAGCCTGTTTATTATGCAAAACCACTCTTATGCCAATCAAAATAATGTGGCTGACATGCAGCAGAATGTGCGTATTGCCATGAGTGTGCTTTCCTCTGATCTGCGCATGGCCGGGTATGGTTTTTCCATCAACGGCACTTATATCTCCCCTACCAATACTACGGTATATGCCGTAACCCCGACCAACAGCTCTATAGCTCCTGACAGCATTACTATACGCTATGGCGTTAACGGCACTACTTTGTCGGCGGCCATTACCAATTCCACCGGCGCTGCCCTGCAGGTTACCGGCACCAGCGGATTTGTTAGCGGTGATTTTGTCATCATCTCCGATGGCCAAAATGCGGCTTGCCTGCAGCTTAACGGTGCCCCCGCCGGAAACATGCTGCCTTATGCCGCAACCGCAGTCAATATTTTCCCAAGCGGTGGTTTCGCGGCCGGGAGCAATGTCTATGTGTTGAGGCAGGTCAGCTACCAGGTTTCCAATAATATCCTTCAAAGCCGGACCGATAACGGGGCTTGGCAAAATGTGGTTAATTACGTAGAAGACCTGCAACTGGCTTATCGTGGAACTTCTACACCGGTAGGGACTTGGGTAGACAATCCCATCCCGGTGAATCAGACCACCCTCAATAATATTCAACTCAATATTATGTCCCGGACCGGCATGGCCGATTCCAAGTTTACCGGTCAGCGACCGGCGCTGCGGGACCACTCCGCCGGTCTCAGTGACAACTTTCGCCGGAGGGTCTTGACCAGTACGGTGAGGACAAGGAATCTTTAAAGCAAAAACGACGTTCGTCGTTCAGCGTTCGGCGAAATATATTTATATTCTTTGTGGTTCTGGTCTCTGAAGGGACTCGGCAGTTTAATATTTTAATTATTATTAAGGAAAAGATCATGAATGCCTTATTTCTAAATGTTCACAAGAACAACAAAGGAAGCGCCCTGGTCATTTCCCTGATCATTCTGGTCGTGGTGTTGCTGATCGGGGGGGCGGCTTTGAAGATGGCCAATACGGAAACGCATATCAGCGCCAGTGATGTGGCGGCCAAACAGGCCTTCCAGGCAGCGGAGGCAGCCTCGGCCTATGAGGCCTCTATGCTCAGGAATTATCTGGCCACCAGTTTGGCCTTTACTCCGCCGATTGCCACCATCAACAGCAGTATCTCGGAACCCACCTTAACGGGACATACTATCGTGGAGACTTCCCCCATACAAGCACCCTCTTCTCCACAACAAAGGAACGCCACCGGCCAATTTAATGGTCTGACGGCCTTTACCCAGGATTTCCGGATCGAGACCACGGCCAGGGCTAACAACGGCCGGGCCAGCGTTAAACTGGTGCGGGTAGTGCAGGACCAGTTGATCCCCCTTTTTCAATTCGGGGTTTTTTATCAAAATTTATTGGAGATTTTTCCTGGGGCTAATATGACCTTTACCGGTCGTGTTCACTCCAATGCCAATATTCGCTTGGGGGCAACCGCCACCGCCAGTCTAATTGTTAATCAAAACATGACCGCCGGCGGGACCATAACCACCTACCAGCCCGGCACCTATCATGGAGAAACCTTTTCGGGGCCGGTCAGTGTGACGAGTCAAACCCAGGGCATCCCCCAGTTGGCCCTGCCCATCCCTGAAACGGCCGATCCCATTCAAATGATCCAACGGTGTACGGATCCCGCTCAATGTAGTCCATCCGGGAATGAAAATTACCGCCTGATGAGCAAATCCGGCTTAAGGATCATCGATGGCGTGGCCTACAACAAGAACAATCAAGTGGTCGACCTGAGCAGTTGTGGTTCTAATAATCCAATAGAGAGCGACGGTAGTTTTTATGATCGTCGGGAGTCAAAATATGTTTCTTCAACCCAAATCAATCTGAGTAAATTGCAGAACTGTTCTGCGGCCTACAATGCTTTGAATGATCCCCCGGCGGGTGGAGACGCGGGAATCCTCTATGTTTCCAACACCCAGGAAGGTACTGATCTTGATGCGGTCAGGATTACCAATGGGGCAAATCTTAATAATACTACGGCCCTGCCTTATGGCCTGATGGTGGCTACCGATAATCCCCTGTACATCCAAGGGGATTTTAACACAACCCCGAACCCAGTTACCGGACATCCGGTGCCGGTGGCCTTGGCTTCGGATGCCATGACTATTCTATCCGGAAGTTGGAATTCTACAACAGACACCAACAGTAAAACATATAAGGATGACCTTACCAAAAGGATTGCCAATAATTATCCTGAGGGAGACCCAAGGAGGACAACAACGGTCAATGCCGCCATTTTGACCGGTAATGTGCCAAGTACGGATGAAACCGGGGTCAACTACAGTGGCGGTCTGGAGAATTTTCCCCGTTTTCTGGAAAATTGGACAAGTAAAGAATTAGAATACGGCGGTTCCATGGTCTGCCTCTGGCAGAGCCAACGGGCCACTGGAAGGTGGGCCTATGGCTCCCCCAGATATACCGCCCCCATCAGAGATTGGTCTTATAACATGGACCCTCTGAATATGCCGCCGGGAACCCCCCGGGTCAGGAACCTGCAACGGGTGCAATGGTATCAGGCCAAGAGTTGAGAACCGAGCGGTAAACATTTTAAAAACAACACTCCCCTGCCCTCCGTTAATGTGGGCAGGGGAGTGTTATTCTTATTGGATTCAATACCCTGGATTCCGGTTTTTTCCGGAGGGACACTTAGGTGCCGTTATTTTTGTCTGGTAAATAAAATTTTGGTCATTTCGACCGCAAAGCGAAATCTATCTTACCCCCTTCTTTTTCTTTTCGGCTGATTCCCTGACGATTTCATTCAGCCTTTTCAACCGTTCCTCGATCCTGAAATTGAGGCTATTTTTAGGGTAAGTGCCGTCTTTTTTTCGCTCACCGGCCTTGTGGGCTGTCAGAATCTCCAATCCTTGTTCCACGTGGCCGATCGGATAGACGTGAAAGCGGCCCTCGCGAACCGCCTCCACCACTTTGGGCTTAAGCATCAGGTCCTTGACATTGGCCTCAGGGATAATCACCCCCTGTTTTCCGGTCAGACCTTTTTCCCTACAGACCTCAAAAAAACCTTCGATCTTTTCATTGACCCCGCCAATGGGCTGAATCTCCCCTTTCTGGGAAACCGACCCGGTGACGGCGATCCCCTGATCGATAGGGGTATCGGCCAGGATCGAAAGGAGGGCCATCAGTTCCGCTCCGGAGGCGCTGTCGCCGTCCACCATACCGTAGCTCTGTTCAAAAGTAATCGTGGCCGAGAGGCTTAAGGGTTTATCGGCCGCGTATTTACCTTTCAGGTAACCGCTCAGAATCAAAACCCCCTTGGTGTGCAGATTGCCGCTCAGCTTCGACTCGCGGTCGATATTGATCACCCCTTCTTTTCCCAGGGAGCTGTTGGCCGTGATACGGGTCGGGCGGCCGAACTGATAGTCCCCCATGGGGTAGACCGACAACCCATTTACCTGGCCGAGACGGAAGCCGCCGGTCTCGATCTTGAAGTTGCCCAGGGTGATCATTTCCTGAATCCGTTCTTCATAAAGGTTGGAGCGAAAAATCTTCTCCTCCACCGCCTTTTCCAAATGTTCGGCCCTGATCTGGGGACTCTGTCCCTCTGTTGCCCAGAAATGGGCTTCCTGGATCAGGTCGTTGATTTCAGCCAGTTGCAGGGAGAGCTTGTAGTTGCGTCCGGTCAGTTCCGAACTGTATTCGATCAAACGGGCGGCGCCGGTTTTATGGATGGGAAGCAGGCCTTTGGCCCGGCAAAAGCTGGTGATATATTGGATGTAATCCTGAACAGGGACCTCATCCCGGTCCATCTGATCGTCGAGTTCAGCCTTGACCTTAAACATCTTAGGGAAATCCTGGTCCATGGCGTAAAGCAGGTGATAAATATAAGGCTCGCCGATCAATATGATTTTCACCTGTAAAGGTATTGGTTCCGGTTTAAGGGTTTTGGTGCTGATCAGGCTCAATTGCTCCCCTAAATCTTCCACCTGGATTTGACCGGTCTTAAGGGAACGTTTTAGTCCGTCCCAGGAAAAATACCAGCGGAGCAGATCCAGGGCTTTGATGATTAAAAAACCGCCGTTGGCCCGGTGCAGGGAACCGGGGCGAATCATGCTGAAGTCGGTGAACAAGGCCCCGAATTGGGCTTGTTTTTCGATGGAGCCAAACAGATTGGGATAGGTGGGATTGGTTTCATAGATCACCGGTGCCCCCTTTGTTTCGGTATGGTCGATCAGGATATTGACCTCATAACGGGTCAGGGATGGTTCCGGTGTGGCCATAGGGAAGGGCAGTGCCTGGGCCGGTTTGGCCTTGAAGTCTTCTATGTTGCGAATGATGTCGTCCTTGACCTCTTTCAAATACTTAAGCACCAGGGGGAATCCCTGATATTTTTCCTGAAGGTCTTCGATCATGTGTCCTACGGCATAGAGGGCAATTCGTTTATCCAGCTCCTTCATCTTTTTCCGCAGGTCCTTTTCCATGGTTTTTATGGTCCGGACCGCCTGATTCATTTCCACCTGAAGTTGTTCGCTTTTCCCCCTGAGTGTTTGTTTTTCCTCCTCACTTAAAGATTTGAGGGTATCTTCATCCATGGGCTGGCCTTCTTTGGCCGGCATGATGACCATACCCACCTGACTGACATTCAGGACAAATCCTTGGGCCTGGGCCTTTTCTTCCAGTCCGGTCAGGATCTTCGCCCTTTCGGCATTGAACTGTTTTAACAATTCTTCTTTCCGTTGGGAATAATCCTCGCTTTCAAAGACTTCAGGGATATCGGTACGCAGTTCGGCAATCAATTCCTGCAGTTCTTTTTTCAGTTCCTTGCCCCGGCCCCCGGGCAGGGACAGGGCCTTGGGCCGGTCCGGTTCCTTAAAATTATGGACATAACACCAGTCTGGAGGGGAAGGTCTACTAAGGGCTATATCCTCGATCAGGGTGCGGGTAATAAAGGTCATACCGGTTTTGGGTGGACCGGCGACAAAGATATTGTAGTCCAATCCATCCATGCCCACCCCGAATAGGATGGCCCGAACGGCTCGTTCCTGGGCGATAACCTGAACTGGATTGATGGTCAATTCGTCGGTACTCTCAAAACCGAGACTTTCAGGATCACAGATCTTTCGCAGTTCTGCTGCGGTCAATTCCCTTGGACCGTTTTTCATGCCCGACCTCCAGTAGGAATTTTGTATCAGTTTGATTTTATAAAAACGGAAAAACCCATTTTTTGCCACGGCCTCCGAATGGGGGCCTTTGCATTAGGTCGGCAGAGCCTCCCGAGACAAAGGCGGGACAGGAGGAAGGCGACTTGTCTTCCTCCTGTCGTCAGGCCTTTCGGGCAATTAAACCCTGCTTCGCGCCGGCGACGGCTGGTTGGCCTGGCCCCTGGGTGGGTTGGGGCCGGGCCAAGAATCTTTTGTCCGGTCTTTGTCCGTGTGCGTCTGTGGCTAAAAACAGTTTTCAAACAACCAAGGTGTTACCTTTTTTGAAACTACATCAATGAATCCGACTGTTCAGCCTCGCTTTTTTTAAACGCCTTTTTTCTTAACACAGATTCAAACACTATTTCAAGGGATTATTGGATGGGCCAGGGTAGCGGGATGGGGGAAAAAGGAAAGGTGGAATGGGTTGAACCCATTCCACCTTTCCTTTTCGGAGAAGAAAAATTATTTCTTTTCTTCCTTCTTAACTTCTTTCTTTACTTCCGGTTTCTTTACTTCTTCTTTCTTTACTTCTTCCTTCTTCACTTCTTCCTTTTTCTCTTCCTGCTTCTTCACTTTCTTGGTTTTCTTTTTGGTCTTTTTCACCGGAGCTTTTTCCTCGGCTTTAGCCGGATCAGCAGGAGCGGCCGGAGCGGTGACAGCAGGCTTAGCTTCCGGTTTCTTCTCTTCTTTTTTAACCGGATCAGCGGCAAAAGCGAAAGAAACGGTCATTGCAAATACCAGGGCCATAGTCCAAACGATCATCTTTTTCATGAGTGGTCACCTCCCTTCCCTTAAAATTTCTCTTCACAAGGTTCTTTGCCTTGTTGAAAATAATACTTGATTGCCTTGGTAGATAGCATTTCCTATGCCAATTTGAATTATATAATAATCTTAATAGGTTTTAAAAATATTCCTTTTATCCAAATCCCGATTTTTCCAAATTTTACAATTTTTCCCCATTTAATCCAAATTTCCTTTCAAAATTTGGAATCCAAATTTTGAGAAGTATCCGTCAGGGAAGGAGCCTCAACATTCTGATTATCCGGTTGATTTTCTTTATTTTCCTGGAAAACGGGTTCACCGCTTTCCCCCTTCAGGCCCTCCTGTGCGGGGTTGATAATCTCTTCATAAATGGGAATAATTATTCCTCGTTTAAGCATAATAGATATGATAACCCGGGCTCGTTTAGCGATATAGGAGGATTGACCGGCAGGGTTCCATTTTCTGGGGTTGGGAAGGACTACGGCCATCCGAGCGGCTTCATCCGGCCCAAGCGCGGCGGCTGATTTTCCAAAATAACGGCGGGCCGCAGCCTCGGCCCCGTAAATTCCATTACCCCATTCCACAACATTCAAATATAGTTCGATAATTCTTCTCTTGGATAGAGTGCGTTCAATTCTCCAGGTCAGGATGGCTTCCTTTACTTTCCGCAGCAGGTTTTTTGATGGGGTCAGGTAGAGGTTCTTCGCCAATTGCTGGCTGATGGTGCTGCCGCCGACCTTGAATTTCCGGGCCTTCAGGTCTTTTTCAATGGCCTTTTGGATGGCTTCAAAGTCAAAGCCTTCGTGGGCCCAGAATTTGTCGTCTTCGGCAATAATCACAGCCTTGATCAGATAAGGAGAAATCCTGGCTAAGGGGACCCATTGCTGCCGAAGGGGTACTTTCTTTCCTTTTGCCTCCCCTTCCCTTTCCCGGAACTCCATAAAAGAAGTTTTCTTGGGATTTTCTTTTTTTAATTGGGAGACGTTAGGGAAAATGAAAAGAGAAGCGAGATAAAGGATGAAGCCCAAAAACAACAATAGGATAATTTTTTTTACCATTTGATCTTCTATTTATCGCCGAACACCGAACGCTGAACGACGAACGTTTTTTTATTATTAAACTTTATTAACAAAAAATCCGATAAAGGTAAATAAAAGAGAATGTTTTATTAAAGATTCTCTCCCAAAAGAGATTTTCTTAACTAATGGATATTTCACAATTAACAGCTACAGCCGAAACCCTTACCTCTATTCTCTCCAGCCAGCAGGCCCAAAGGGACCAATTGGCCCAGTATGCCCTGATGCGCGGGCTCTCTTTCTTGCAGGAAAAAAATTATGACCGGGCCACAGGGGAACTCAAAAGGGCCGTGACCTTCAACCCCAATCTGGAAGAAGCCTATGAATACCTGGGCAAAGTTTACCAACTTACCGGAAAGACCAAGGAAGCCATTGAAACCTTTAAAAAATGGGTAGGTAATGATCCTACTTCCGAAAAAGGCCTTATTGCCCTGGGTAATGCCTATGTGGAAAACAAACAATACGATGAGGCGGAGGCCCAATTCAAACGGTTGGCCCGAATCGATCCTTCTTCGGCCTATCCTTTTAACAGCCTGGGGCATATCTATCTTTCAACTGAACACTATGATGAGGCCAAAGAACAGTTCAAAAAGGTTATCAAATTATCTCCCAGGGATGCCAATGGTTATTATGGGTTGGGGTTGGCCTTGAACAAACAAGGAGAATATAAAGACGCGGTTGAGCAGTTCGAAACAGCCGTTTCCTATAAAAAAAATTTTGAATACGCTTATTCGGATATGGCCCACGCCTATATTGGCCTGGGGAAAAAGGTCAAAGCGGAGGAATTAGTGGAAACGCTTTACGATATCGGTACGGACTTAGCCAAGGATCTGGCAACGGAAATTGAGTTGACTCTTTTTACCCCTCAAATCACCAGTGTCAAACCCTTAGACGGCACCTTTCCATCGGTCCTCGGTGCACGAACCCCTCTTTCGGTCCTCGACGCCTCCCTATCAACACCGAGTCAGTCCAAAGTTTTCAGTCTGACCTTTCAGTTTAATCAGGCCATGGACATCGCTTCGGTTCAGAATTCCCTTAACTGGTTTATCTTTAAAGCCGGCGGAGGTCCGGGCGGATATTATAACGACGGGATCACTCTTCAGCCTGAAAAAGAAATTATGCTGTCCCCCATCCCCAACAATGTTTCCTACGATCCCACCCATTTTAAGGCCACGGTATTTTTTGCCGTCACCCAAAATTCCACCGGCGACGGCGTCATGGATCCGTCACATTGGGTCTTTAAGTTCAAGGGAACCGATGTCAGCGGGAACATGATCGACTCCTCGGCCGATGAATACTGCGGGTCGGCGCTGAATCCCTTCTAAAATATAATTAATTATATTAAATAGTTATCTACAATTATTCTTACTCGGCTTCATCTTCTCTCTAATTCCTTTTCCACCTTTCCGAAAATGACACTGGCGGCATAATATATGCAAATGAGATAAAAAAATGTCTTGATAGGAGGTCGGATGGAATATTTAAATGCGAATCCCGTGACCGCCGGAGTGGATAATACACAAATTCAGGTGGCCTATCAACAGATCCAACCACTACTTGAAAATGATCAACCCCATTCAGCCCTCACCGAACTGTTACATATGGCGGAAAAATTTCCTCTTTCAGCTCAAATCCAAAATGATCTGGGCGTCCTCTATTATCAAGTGGGGGACATGGAAAAGGCCTTTGATCATTACCGGAAAGCTGCAGACCTCGGTCCGGAAAACATGACCTTTCAAAAAAACCTGGCTGATTTTTATCTGGTGCAACAAGGGGATATTGAACAAGCCCTTTCCATTTATAATCGGATTCTATCCCAGAATCCGACAGATATTGAGACCTTGCAGGTCATCGGTCAGATATGCCTTTCCCTGGAAAAATTTGAAGATGCCGCTGTGTTTTTCAACAAGGTATTAGACCTTGAGCCCTGGAACCAGACCGCCTGGAAGGCCCTGGAAGCCCTTACCCCTCCTGTTAGCGAAGGGAGCGCTCTGCCCCAGTCTGAATCGCCCGCCCCCTCCTTTGAACATATCGAAGAATGCCTGAAAATGGGTGACATTGAAGGGGCCCTTGAAGGGCTTGAAACCATGGTCCGGGCGTCACCCGACAACGCCCGCGCCTTTAACGATCTGGGCGTCCTTCATTTTCAACAGGGAAATAAGGCCAAGAGCCTTTATTACTATCAAAAGGCGGTTGAGTTAGATCCGCATAACCCTTCCTATCAAAAAAACCTGGCCGATTTTCTTCTGATTGAGCTGGATCAAACGGAAGAAGCCTTGAAATTGTATATTGAAGTGTTAAAAAAGCACCCTGAAGACACCGAAACCCTCTTTGCCCTGGGTCATATTTGCGTTCAATTGGGGAAATTAACGGATGCCCGCCTTTTCTACGACCGGATTATGGACATCGAGCCCTGGAACCTCAACGCCCAGGAAATGCTGGATGCCTTGACTTCCAACGGTAAACCAGGGGCGATCGGTTCCTAAGGGTTGCCACCATTACACCGCCGTGTTGTCAATCGCTAACAAGGCTAAGTCTCTTTGAATAGCTCGGCTCACCGCTTCCCAGTCCCCTGGTTTCGGTTGACGATACAAACGCATAGTCGGATACCAGGGGCTGTCTTCCCTGTCCAATAACCATCGCCAGTCCGGGCTATAGGGCAGGATGGTCCAGACCTTTTTACCCAAGGCACCGGCTAAATGGGCCACAGCGGTATCGACCGAAATCACCAAATCCAAATTTTCAATCAAGGCAGCGGTATCGGAAAAATCCCGAATGCCGTCTGTTAGATCGATCAATATCCGATGCAGAGGGTTTTCAGCAGCCTCCTTGCTCCCCCCCTTGATTTGCAGGCTTAAAAATTGCACACCTTCCAACACGAAAAGAGGGGCCAATGTTTCTAACGCACAGGAACGATTCCGGTCATTCAGGTGATCCGGGTTGCCGGCCCAGACCAATCCAACCTTTATCTTTCCTTTTTCATTCGGAACCCGAACCTTCCAGGATTGGACCAATTCGGGGCTCACTTTCAGATAGGGGATGTTCCGAGGAATACTGTTCAAATTTGTCCCCAATATCCTGGGCAACGTCATCAAGGGACAATGAAAATCAAAATCCGGCAAGGACTCCCCTCTTCCTTTGATTGCTACGGCTCCTTCCAAGCCTGATAAAAGGGCTTTTAATTCCTGCGAACACTCAACGATAACCCTGGCGCCTGAAACCGCTACCAATGGCACATAACGAACAAACTGCAGGGCATCGCCGAATCCCTGCTCGGCGTGGAGGAGCATGGTTTGGCCGAAAAGGTCTTCCCCCTTCCATTGGGGTTGGGAAAAAGAGCGTTTGTATTGTTTATAATCCGGTTTTTCCCAGCGCCACTCATACCCTTCCCAGCCTTCCCGGAAATTTCCGGACACCAGATGGGTCAAACCCAGGTTCCAACGGGCTTCCGGGAAATCGGTTTTGATTTCCAAGGCCTTTTCAAACATCCTTAGGGATTCATAGATCTCATTGGCTTCTTTATGGGTGGTTCCCAGATTGTTATAGGCTTCGGCAAATAAGGGGTTCAAGCGCAAGGCCTGATCGAATTGTGCCTTTGCTTCTTCCAAGCGATTTTGCTGCAGGAAAACATTTCCAAGATTGTAATAAGTCTTGGCCTGATTTGGATTTCTTTTAAGAGCTTTTTGATAACAGTCAACAGCTTCGTCCAGCCTCCCCAAATCTTTTAATACCGCGCCCATTCCAAAAAACACTTCCGGATCATCCGGGAAAAGGCTCAGGGCACGGGAGAAAACATCGATGCCCTCATTAAATTTCCCCTGATCCTTCAAGGCATTTCCCAGGGCTTTGTAGTAAACGGCTTCGGAGGGATCCAGATCCAGGGCCTTTTTAAAACAGCGCAGGGCCCCTTCTGTCCTTCCCAGATCACTCATAACATTACCCAGATTGTAATAGGCCCGTTGGTTGCCCGGGTCTATTTTGACGGCCTTTTGCAGACAGGTTACCGCTTTATCAAATTCCCCTTTTTCCCTTAGGACAATGCCTAAGTTATTATATATGCGAGAATCCTTTTCAGCTCGGATAACGGCCTGTTGATAATTTCCCTCGGCTTCATTTAAGTTCCCCAAGGCATAATACATATTGCCTAAATAGAAATAACCTCGGGCGTCGTCCGGATTATTATCCAAAAATTTCTCAAAACAGCCTTTGGCCAGGTCATATTGCTTATTTTCCATGAAGGACAAACCCGCTAACAGGAGGGCTTCAAACCCTGCCGGCCGTTTTTTAAGAATTTCTACGCTGAGATTTTGTGAGTCTTTCCTGGTTCCGGATCGAAGACAGGAGCCGGCCGTTTGAAGATCATCTTGAGTGCTCATCATACCAAACAGGACACGATTTTCTTGTAATCAACGGTTCCGGATTTTATGCCGGACCAGATCTCCTTATAATGACTTGATTGAGGCAATTGAAGCAACTCCCTAAAAACGTTCCTGATGGTTATAGAGTCAAAAACCCCCAGTCCCCATTGATTCATTTCCAAAATGATTACCGAAAGGGCAAAAAGGGATTTGATTTTCAGAGGGAGTTCGGCTTCTTGTGACCGATCCCTGAACCATTTTAGATGCTTCCTGAATTCTTCGGTTTCCTGATAAACATAACGATAGCGCAAGGCCAAGATCAGGAACAATCTGGCCTTTATATTTTTCTCCCCCCCCCATTCCAGACTTTTTCGAAAGAGATCAGCCGCCTCGATGGGGCATAACCTTATCCCCCATCCATTTTTTTGCTCCCAAAAATATAAACCGTGGTCAAAAGCTACCTCAGGATCAGTCGTTTGTTTTTTACATTCCCAGCACCACATAAAGGCCTTGGCTGCCTGGTCAAAATCCAAAAAATAATACAGGTTCTGGCCCAGATCGGTTTTTGATTTTATCTGGAAATCGTTTACCATCAAAAACTCCCGAAAGGCCTTTTCTTCAAAGAGGGTCGGATAGAATAAACGAGGCCAGTGGTGAATAAACGGGTTGGGAATGCTCAAGAGAAACAGGCCGTTTTCCTTTAAAACCCTCCGAATTTCTTCAAGGGCGAACTGCGGATTGGCAAAGTGTTCAAAGACCTCAAAGGCGAATATTACATCAAACGTTTCTTCGGCAAATGGAATACCCTGGGTGTCAACATTAATTATATCCACTTTTACCCCCAGGCGCTCGCTGTTTCTTTTGGCCGAGGGAGAAACGTCGATCCCCAAAACCTGATTCTCCTTTTTCAGGGAGTAAACCAGTCCTCCTTCTCCGCCTACCCCGATTTCCAGAATAGTTTTCCCTTTGGGTCGGTCGGGGAGAAAACGATCCAGGATCGCCCTATTTCTCCTCCGGGTGGTCTCTGAAATCTCAGGCGCATCCTGCCAATAGTTTTCATAAAATTTTTCGGCATTACTGGAAAGAATATGGTCAGAATGCCCCCGTGTCCGAATCTCTTCTCCTGTTATCATCTTATTTTAATCCCCAGTAATTACATTATAAAATTGATTTCCCGTCCGCCCCCAGGTCAATTCTGCCAAATCTTTTCCCGCCTGTTGTCCTACGGTCTGGATTTCCTTTCGATGATGATACGCCCAATCCAGTTTTTCTATCGTTTCATCGAGATGAGGTTCGTCCCAGACCGCCGTCCGGGTACCGTTGACCGACACATCCAACGTCCCCATTTTTCGGATAATAAGGGCATTTTGATCGCTTAACACATCCTTTTGCCCGCTGCTGAAAGAACCCAGGACCGGCTTGCCGCAGGCCATGTATTCCATCATCACCAGGTTGGTCCCCCCTTCGCAGCGGTTGGGGAAAAACCCCAGGTCGGTGTTTTTGTAAATGGCCGGCATATTCACATTGGGATAGAGTGGGAGATTGATAACCTTCTTTAAATCGATTCCATTGTCCACCAAAACCTGAGTGATGGTTTCGAAAAAGTCATTCGATGCCATTTGAAATTTTAAGTAGGGCGAACCGGACATGGTGTGGATGCTCTGGGGCCACTGGTTGAACCAGCCTGTGACCAGCAACACATCGTCATAGCGGTCTTGCAGGGCCTTAAAGGCCTTGATAACGATATCCTGGCCTTTGCGGAGTTCGAATTTTCCTCCGGAAAAGATAACGAATCGATCCCGGAAATATTCCTTTTCTTTCTGATGGGGGTTGAAGATCATGGGATCAATACCCTGAATGATCGTTTTCACCCGTTTCAAGCCATGAAAACGGAGCATCTCCTCGCACCAGGAGGAACCGGCGATGATCAGATCAAACGAGTTCTCGGCGTTTTCGATGTTGGAGCGGGGAATGACATTGTCTTCGAAGAAAGTATAGCCAAAATTGGTTTTTCCCTTTACCTGGGGCAACAGCGGACGGTAATCGTGATTGGTCATGGCCTGGAGGACGGGGCCGGGAAGAGGTCCGTTGTCGGGGGCAAGGAGATCCTCCTTTTCTTTTTCACCGACGGACAGAGACGTAAAAAAGCGGTAATCCAGGACATTTTCGAAGGCATCTGCTGATAATTCCCCGTTGACCAAGAGAACGGTTTCCTTTTTTGATAATTCCCGAATAATATATTTCCCGCAAACCCCCCAGCCATGAAAGCTGCCTACCGGCAAAACCGTATAAATCATTGCATTTCCTTTTCGCTCCTATTCACCTTTTCCGCCAGAATAAGATACTGAAAGGTGAATAGTTTCTGAGCCTCCTCCCGGCTGATGTTTTTTAAAACCAGGTTGGCTATGGTAATATCCAAGGGAAAGGTGTGGTTATCCAACGGCGTCTGAAGTTGATTACTAACCCGCAGAATATGGTATCCGGCACCAATCAGTAATTTTTCAATCTCTTTGAGGGTGAAAAAGCGTATATGGGTGGCGTCCAACAGTCCATATTTTTCATAATTCCAGTTTCCCTGAACAAGGTTGGTAATGAGGTGGATGTTCTGAGTGTTGGGAATGCTGAGGACCACCTTTCCGTCGGATTTAAGAAAAAGCCGGAGAACATCCATCACCCTCCAGGGATCATAGAGATGTTCCAAAACATCGGCGGCAATCAGGAGGTCAAAGGATTCCTGTGGCAAAGGCAACGAATCCGGTCTGATTTCCCCCAGATCGATTGCCAACACTTTATCCAGGCGGGTTTCGGCTATCTTTACCGCATTTTCATCAACCTCCAACCCCACATAATAAAGACCCTGTATTTTTTCCTTGATAACGGCCCCGGTAGCCCCGGTACCGCAGCCGATTTCCAGGACCTTTCGGCAGTCTCCGGGAAAGAGTTCCAGGATATCCAGCCTGGGTTTATCATCGTATTTTTCTTCGTGTTGATAAGCTAATGGGGAATAGAAAGTGTTCACAGGATCCCCTTCAATCGGTCCAGCAAGTACAGAGCCCGGGCCTGGGTAGTATGAAACCTTTTCAAATGATCCCTGTTTTGACCGATCATTTCCCGGGAATTCACTTTCTCTTCCAGCACCAGATCGATGATTTTTTTCAATTCTGCAAGTCGGCCGAACCGGAAAAGATGAATTCCATGGTCGAAATCATTGGGAATAAAAAGGGGCATCTTCCGGCTGATATGAACGGCATTGCAGGCGGCGTTTTCCCAGAACCTAAAGGTGTCGTACCCGGCCCCCCGTACTGTCAGCAGGACCCGACATTTTTGGAGTTCGGCATAATAGTGGTCCCTGGGCAGCCATCCCTCCGGGGTTTTCCCTCCCGCCTGGGGTACCGGGCAGACGTTGAGCAGGGAATCCTTAAACCATAGACTAATTTTTTCGGCGATGATTTTTCTTTCTTCGTAGGCCTGGGTAAAACTGCCTAAAAAGCCGACCGTATAGGATTTAGGGCTGCTATCATAGGATTGGATCCAATGCATGAGCTCCTCCGGCAGCGCCATGGGCAATGGGATGCTGTAATGGGAGCCGTCCGTTTCCCGCTGACACAGCACAAAAGGCCCCGGAGGAATGGATTGGGGTTGATCCTCGCCGTCGATGATGACGAATCCTTTAGGAATATCGGATAGGATCTGAAGGACTTGCTGCATAGCCCTAAGATCACAAAAGACATAATCAAAATATCCATTCTTGATTTTCCGGGGGATATCGTCACGGTCAACTTGAGCTCCGTCTGTAGGAAATAAGGGTCGATTGACTTGCCCCTCCGGTGCAAACCCTACCAGGTCACCGCTATAGAGGCTCTCCTTTTTGGGAAAATCCACCACCTCCGGACCGAAGAGCTTTCGAAAGCCGTGCAGCAGCAAATCGGGTACAAAATTCGGAAAGGGATGGGTCAGGAAAAGGATTCTCATCAGCTTCAAGCCGCCTTTTCGCAAAACCCTTCAGAAATAATCCGCTCCATCCCAATTAAGGGGGGTTTGCGGCAAATAAAGGCCCAGTAGGTATCAGTACCCATAGGAATGGGGACGGTGATGTCGGCCCGGGTGATATGGAAAAACCCGGTCCGTTCCAGCAGGGACATCCACATCCCGCTGGTCAGGACGCTGTAATGATTACCGTTGGTTTCATGTCGGCAAACAGTGTCCGGGAGGGGGACTTCCAGATAAAGGACCGCCCCGGGTTTCAAGACCCGGAAAAATTCGGAGAGGGTGAAAAAGGGGAAAATACTGTGCTCGATGCAATGGCGGACCCAGAGCAGATCGAAAGAGGCGTCAGGCAGGTCCAAGAAGGATTGATCCATGGCATAGACTTCAAAACCCTTTTCCCGGCAGACTTTCAGGTCCTCGGAATTGATGGTGATTCCTACCGGTTGATATCCATGGTCCAGCAACCAGCTCAAGGCCGGTCCTTGTCCACAACCCACATCCAATATCTTGCCTTCTCTGGGAATGGTGTAGCGATCAATAATTTGAGGCAACATGGTTTGGGTAACATCGGAATGGGTCTGAGTCAATTTCTCGGCATAGGACTGGTTCTGCACCTTATGAATGAAAGCCTCCAGCCTGTTCCAACCGGAATCCGGTATCTCTCTGGAATGGAGATCCCTCGCTTTTGATTGACGGACTGGTTGTTCTGAATGTTGAGCCTTTTCTAAAAGGGGGTGCCATTTTCGTTTAAACTTTTCCCGGTTTTCCAAAAGGATTTGATCCCGGTTCAATTCCCTTCCGAAATAGACCACCTTCTGTTCCCCACGGTTGGCCGAAACCCCCCAATGGTGATCGTAATCGATGACCGGGACCACATAACAGGCCAATCCGGCTTGCATGATCTGCAGCCCCATGTCCCACTCCTCAAAGAAACAGGGGCTGTAGCGCACATCGAAAGCCAGCCCGTGGGACTGAAAACGTTCCCGATGGACTGCAAATAGGAACCCGGAAATGCTGTAACACTTGATCGGACTTTCAATTTTTCCTTTGTCATAATAAATGATATCCCGTAGTTCCCGATAATCCACCACCCCTCCCTGGGGACCGACCATAGCCGCCTGATCCAGGGTGGTTAGATAGTAATCCATCTGTTCCACGGCCGGACGTCCGATATGGATATCGGCGTTCATGACAAAAACGGTTTGCCCTTCCGCCATATTCAGACCGAGATTCCAGGAGCGGCTGACCCCGGCATTGAGGTTGTTATAAGAAAACTTATCAATCCTGGGATGATCGGCCAGGGCTTCAAAGACCTCGTGACTGTTGAAGATGCAGATGACTTCCCCGGGAACATCCTTGAGATCTTCCAACAGTGTCCGTATGTTAAAGGGACTGTGTGGGGAAAAATCCAACACAGGTATTACAAAACTTCTGCTA
The DNA here is from genome assembly GCA_040755035.1 of Thermodesulfobacteriota bacterium. GTDB lineage: Bacteria > Desulfobacterota > RBG-13-43-22 > RBG-13-43-22 > RBG-13-43-22 > RBG-13-43-22. The sequence continues at coordinate 5,574 of JBFMBU010000290.1, read as the reverse complement.
ATTGGCTGTTTATCGTTCATAAAAACCCCGATTATCTTTTCAGTTCTTTCTCCAATTCCACTGCTACTCTCTTAATGACGCTCTCCCAATCCCCGTAGCGGGGTTGCCGGAAAAGCCGCATGGTCGGATACCAGGGGCTGTCCTCCCGATCCAGCATCCAGCGCCAGTCAGGTGCAAAAGGCAGCAGGGTCCAGACCGGTTTTCCCAGGGCACCGGTTAGATGGGCGACCGCGGTATCGACAGAGATAACCAAATCCAGGTTTTCAATCAGGGCCGCGGTTTCTGAAAAATCTGTCAGTTCATTGGAAAAATCGACAACATTCTTTTCTAAAGATAGTTCTTTAATTTGAGAAACGGCCATTCCTTTTTGTAAGCTGAACCATTGAACTCCGGGAATTCGAAAAACCCCCGAAAAGTTATCAAGAGGTAAGGAACGATGCCGATCATTGACAAATTCCGGCCTTCCGGCCCAAACCAATCCGATTTTTTTACCCTTGCCAGCCCCCTTCATTCTTTTATTCCACCGTTCGCTTTTATGAGGGTCAGGGGAAAGATAAGGAACCAGAGCCGGTATGGAATGGAGGTCGGTGTGAAACACATGCGGCAAGCTTAGCAAAGGAGATTGAAGATCATGATCCGGTAACGGTTCTCCGAAACAAACCATTTCTTCAATCCCGGGTATTACCTGGAATAACGTTTTCAATTCCTCTTGGCATTCCATCGACACCCTGCCACCCTGCCTGACCACCAAAGGCAGATAACGAATAAATTGAAGGGTATCTCCCAACCCCTGTTCGGCATAAAGCAGTATTTTTTTACCGGTCAAACTACTTCCTGTCCATCTTGTCCGGCAGATGTCTTGACGAGGAATTATTCCTCGTATTTTCCACCGCCATTCATATTCTTTCCATCCGTTTAAGAAAGACCCGGTCAAAAGGAAAAGAAGGGCCAGATTCAAGTGGCCTTCCGGAAATTCCGGATCTAATGAAAGGGCCTTATGATAACAATTTTGGGCTTCCTTAATCTTTTTCTGGTCTTTTAAAACATTTCCGGCATTAATAAGTGTTTCTAAAAATCCTGGCCTGATTTCCAGGACTTTTTCATATTGGGCTAAGGCCTCGTCGTATTGCCCCCGGCTATGCAGGAGGAGTCCCAGGTTATTATAGGCCTGATAATAATCGGGACGAAGTTGAATAGCCTGCCGGAAAAATCGGATGGCTTTGACTTCTTCGCCCTTTTGAATAAAGACCTCAGCCAAATTACAGTGGAATTCCGGAACAGAAGAGTTCAGTTCCAGTGCTTTTTCAAAATAGTTAATCGCTTTTTCCGTCTGACCCTGGCGACGGGCCAGGAAACCAAGATTTCCATAGACCTCGGCCAGGGTCGAATCCACTTCCAGCGCCTTGCGGTAACAGTCTTCCGCTTCATGTAAGGTACCCGCCTCTTGAAAAATCTTTCCCAAATGATACCAGGGCCATGCCTGTTTCGGGTTTAAACCCAAAGCTTTTTTATAATAAATTACCGCCTCATTACTTCTTTTTTCCTTTTCCAAGGCCATTGCCAGATTTACCAGCGCTTGTGAATTATCCGGTATGAGTTTAACGGCCTTTTCCCACCAATAAATAGCTTCTTCCATCCTTGCCTGCTCATAGCAAATAACTCCCAAATTGAAATAAGCCTCTGCCAAACCGGGATCAAGTTCAATGGCCCTCCGATTGTAAAGCTCCGCCTCCCTCCATTCTTTCAATTCTTTATAGGCATTGCCCAGATTATAACAGGCTTCAGTAAAAGAGGGGCTCATGGTCAAGGCTGTTCGATACCAGACCACAGATTCGACCAGCCGCCCCTGTTGTTGACAGATCGTTCCCAGGTCATTATAAGCGGCAGCTAAAGTCGTATCCAGGGATATGGCCTGACGATAAAAGAGAGCGGCTTCGTCCCAACGCCCCTGATCATGATAGGTTCGGCCCATGCGGTAAATGGATTCCACCGATTTTTTAGGCAAGGATTTCGTATTTCCGGGAGGGTTATTGGCTGCAGCATAAGGTGGTTCGAGGAGTAAATCCTCTATGTTTGGTCGAGGGGGATTACTCTTGTGAAAGTCCGAATCGTTAGCGATAGGAGTTGTAGGGGGCTGGTTCATAAAGGCAGCGTCAGTATTTTGGTTTTACCTCCTTAATTGCAATTTTTGTGCAATATTAATATATTTTTTAAATTTTTATGAACTCTTCAAGTTTTTTTCGGACCTTTTCCATAACAGACCCCCAATCTCCAGGAACGGGCTGCCGAAAAAGCTTCATGGTCGGATACCAGGGGCTGTCCTCCCTGTCCAGCATCCAACGCCAATCCGGCGAAAAAGGTAATAAGGTCCAGACCGGTTTTCCGAGGGCGCCGGTCAGATGGGCCACAGCCGTATCGACCGTAATTACCAAATCCAGATTCTCTATTAAAGCCGCGGTTTCAGAAAAATCCGTTAATGGCCCAGACAGATCAATAAAAGACTCCTTTTCAGGGAATTGTTTAATTTGAGTGGCCGCTTCCCCTTTTTGCAGGCTATAAAAAGTCACCTCAGGCATTTTAAACAAAGGAAGAAAGCTGTTTATCCTTATCGATCGTTTTTTATCTTTTTTGTGAATTGGTCTGCCGGCCCAAACCAATCCCACCCTGAATCTTTTTGAGTCCTGATCCAGCCACATTCGCCATTTATGCACAAGTTGTTGATCGGAAAAAAGGTAAGGAATTTTTGCAGGTATAGTGTCAAGGCGTGTGTTAAAAATTAGAGGCAAATTTAATAAAGGACACTGAAGATCGAATCCGGGTAAAGGGTCCCCATAGGGAATAATTCGATCAATCCCTTTCTGGTTTCTTAGCATGGGAATAATTTCCCGGGGACATTCCAGGACCACCGTACCCCCTTGGTTTACCACCCAAGGCAAATATCGTATGAATTGAAACGTATCACCGAAGCCTTGCTCGGCATAAAGCAAGATTTTTTTTCCCTCCAAGGGTTCACCTTGCCAATAGGGGTGAGGAAAACCGCGTTCTAAAAAGAGATCCTTAACCTTGAACCGCCACTGGTATTCCCGCCATCCTTGGTTGAAGTCCCCGGCCAGCAACCGGCAAACCGCCCTGTTCCAACGGGCATCCGGAAAATCCGTTTTTATCTTTAGGGCCTTTTCGTAACACTTCATCGCCCTGACCAATTGATGGTTTTCCTGGAAAACTACGCCTAGATTGCACGAGGCATTCAAGTGCCGGGGGTTATATTGCAGGGTTCGCTGCCAGCAACGGACCGCCTCATCGGGTTGATTCAGACCGTAATGGATCAGCCCCAGATTATAATGGGCCTCGGCCGAATGCGGGTCGAGTTCTATCGCTTTTTCACAATAAAAGAGGGCCTCGTCCAAGGATCCTTGGTTGTAATAGGCAATGCCCAGATTAAAAGACACGTTCGGAAGATCCGGGTTGACCTGCAGGGCTTTTTGCCAAGCTTCAATGGCCTCATCCAATTTCCCCTGTTCATAAAGCGAGATTCCCAGAACATGCGCGGCTTCGCCCAATCGAGGCTCCAGAGCCAAAGCCTTTTGAGAATGGAAGGAGGCCTCTGGCCATTGTTGAATATCCTTGTAAACATTTCCCAAGTTATAATGGGCTTCGACGAATTCAGGTCTTATGGATAAAGCCAATTGATATTGCTGAATAGCCTCTTCTATCTGACCTCTACGTTGATAAATACCGCCGAGATCATTATAGGCTATGGCCAGGGTGGTTTTTTTTCCTATGGCCTTTTTAAAAAAAACAAGGGCTTCGTCCATTTTCCCTTGATCGTCGAAATATCGGCCCAGCCGATAATACGTTTCCGCCGGGAGGTTATCCTGAACAGGGATCGATCCACCCCAATATTCCGGCTTTAAACTCTCGGCCTGAAAAAGGGGATCCGAATTGGATGGGAGGGATTTGGAAATGGAAGATAAATGTGCTGGTTCAAACATGTTCGGCCTGAAAAAATTTTAATAATATCAGTAAATATGTTGCAAATATCAGGCCAAATATTTTTTTTACTCCATTTTTAAAGCGGCTCTTTCCTCTGCTATGGTCCTGGCGGCATTGTCCAGTCCCTGGATGGCATCATCCACTTCCGGATCGGAAGCCTCATCGCTCAATTCCGGGAGCCCGATTTTAGTGAAAAACTGTTCCTGGTTTTGTTCCCGGGGGATGGTCAACTGTTCAATCAATTTTCGCAGCCCGATATATCCCTTCAAGATACGCACTCTTTCCTGGCTGCCCGGAGGAAAGGGCGGAAGGGAACGGCGCATGGAAATCATTTCTTCTTGTACCGAAGAAATGGCTTTCCCCAAGTCCATCAAGTCCTGATCCGTCTTCTGTAGTTTAAAGGCAAACCTGCTGATATTGGGACGTTTTTCTGTTGGAATTTCTGATAATTTTGGATTTGGAGTTAATCCCGTTTCTGACTTTTTTTCAGGAAAATTGTAAACCTTCCTAAACCTTTGACTTTCCGCTATAGGAGAAATCCCTTCAATTTTTTGAATATCCATAATTCCCTCCTAAGGGGGAAACGGCAAGGGGCGTTGCCGCCCACCTGCCGTTTAATATTTTCCCCAAAAAGGCCTTTTCGGTTATCCGAATAATCGGAGGACCGACTGGGCGGCCTGGGAGGCGATCCCCAGAGAGGTCGTCCCCAAAGACTGCCGGGTTTGCAGCATCAGCATATTGGCTGACTCTTCATTCATATCCGCCAGCGTCAAATTATCGGCGCCGGTTTTAAGGGTGTCGATCATGTCCTTGGTGAAATCCTGACGGGTGGTGATTACGTTCAAGTTGGCCGCGAGGGTTTTAGCGGTAGTACGTAGGATCTCGCTGGCACTTCCGATTCGACTGATAGCCGAGTTGATGCCAATATCTGTCGTAAAAGCCCCGTTCACAACAGTTAATTGCATATTGGCCAGGGTGGTGGCACCGAAACCGCTCACATTCAATTTGGAAGAACCGTCTTCGTTGAATTTGACGTCGACGGATCCTCCGTTGAGAAGGTTGGTCCCTTTATACCCGGAATCCGCGGCCATGGTGATGATTTGACTCATAACCGTGTTGTACTGGGTGGCATAAGAGGCACGGGAGGAGGCATCGGTGGTGGCCAGGGCAGAGGTAGCGATACCTTTGGCCTGTTCGATCAAGGTATTAATCGCCGTGATCCCTTTATCGCCGGCGGTAACGATCTGGATGGCCTCGCTCATGCCGTCCTTTCGGGCGGCCAGGTCGGAGGCCCGGGTCATATGGGATTGAGCGGCGAAAAAGTTGACCGGATCATCCATAGCCGTGTTCACTTTTTTACCGGTGGACAAGCGGTTCTGGGTAGCACCCAACAATTTAGTGGTTAACTGCAAGCTGATTAAGTTGGCGCGCATGCCCTGGGTTAATGAAATATCATAAGCCATTTTTTTTCTCCTTTTCTAAGAGGGTTTTCCGGTTTTTCTCACCGGATCAAAATTTTTATTCTTCGAAAACGGGGCCGGGCAAAAAAACCTTAAGGCGCCTTCTTGGGGTTTTTTTGCT
>JBFMBU010000289.1:0-15011 GCA_040755035.1 Thermodesulfobacteriota bacterium | reverse complement strand
ACGCGGCGTTGCTGCGTCAGGGTTTCCCCCATTGCGCAAAATTCCTCACTGCTGCCTCCCGTAGGAGTCTGGACCGTGTTCCAGTTCCAGTGTGGCTGGCCATCCTCTCAGACCAGCTAACCATCGTTGCCTTGGTAGGCCATTACCCCACCAACAAGCTAATGGTACGCGGGCTCATCCTCAAACGACAGCTTGCAAGCAGAGGCCATCTTTGACCGCAATCCCCGCAGGGACCGTGGTCTTATTCGGTATTAGCACACCTTTCGGTGTGTTATCCCCAATTCGAGGGTAGATTACCCACGCGTTACTCACCCGTGCGCCACTTTACTCCCCCGGCAAGCCGGGGTTTCTCGTACGACTTGCATGTGTTAAGCACGCCGCCAGCGTTCATTCTGAGCCAGGATCAAACTCTCCAATTAAACTGGAAAGCTTATTCAAAAACAAAATAAAAAAAGGGACCACAAAACGGCTCACTATTTAGTTTTCAAAGATCAAAGTTGTTGGTAATATAACTTACTTTTCTTTTTTTGTCAAGAGGGATTGTTTTTCCCTCATCAGCAAAAAAAGACATAATAGCTTTTTTTAATAATATGTCAAGAAAAAAATTAGTCCGAAATGATTTTATGGAACCTTTTTTTCCCTATCTTAAGCAACAGGGTATTGTCCCTTAGATCTTGGCCGGTGACCTTCCAGTCAAAGGAGGGTATCCTCCGGTCCTGCAATACCACACCCCCCTGGGCGATCAATCGCCTGGCCTCCCCCCGGGTTTGGCAGATCCCGGCTTCAACCAATAATAGATAGGCTTCCAGCCCCTGGTCCAGTTTCACTTTGTCAATCCTGGTAGTGGGAACCGAATCGCTGTCGGCCCCCTGGCCATAAAACAACTTGCGTGAGGTGTCTCTGGCCTTTTCCGCCTCTTCCCGGCCATGGGTGATGGTCGTAGCCTCCAAGGCCAATGTCTCCTTGACCTCTCGTAGATCCGCCCCTTCCCTCCGGGATAATCGTCGGACCTCTTCCATGGGTAAAAAGGTAAACAGGGCTAAAAACCGTCCCACATCCAAGTCCTCGGTATTGATCCAGAACTGGTAATACTCGTAGGGGCTGGTCCGCTCCGGGTCAAGCCAAACGGCGCCTTTCGCTGTTTTCCCCATTTTTTCCCCGGAATTAGTTACAATCAAAGGAAAGGTCAGTCCATAGGCTTTGCCGCCCTTCACCCGCCTGATTAAATCAGTCCCGGCGACAATATTACCCCATTGGTCCGATCCCCCCATTTGAAGCAGACAGCTATGATGGGAAAACAGATGAAGGAAATCGTAGGCTTGGAGTAATTGGTAATTGAACTCGATAAAAGATAAACCGGTTTCCAGGCGCTGTTTGACCGATTCGGCGGCCAGCATGCGGTTGATGCTGAAATGACGGCCGATATCCCGTAAAAACTCGATATAATTCAAAGGAGACAGCCAATCGATATTATTAAACAAAAGGCCTTTTTGGCCGTCCAGGACCATATAGCGGGACAATTGCTGCTTTAAGCCTTCCGCATTCTCCCGGATCTCTTCACGGGTCAAAACCGGACGCATTTCGGTCTTTCCGCTTGGATCCCCGATCAAGGCGGTCCCGCCTCCCACTAAAGCGATGGGACGATGACCGTGCCGTTGCAGATGGGCCAGAGCCATGATGGGGATTAAACTCCCCACGTGAAGGCTATTAGCCGTAGGGTCAAACCCGATATAGGCCGTAATCGTTTTACTTTCTAAAAGGGCTTCCAGTTCTTCCGGGTCGGTGGCCTGTTCGATAAAGCCTCGTTCGGCCATGGTTTTATAGAAATTATCCATTAAAAACTCTCTGTTCCTGGTTTCTGGTTTCTGGTTGCAGGGTTTTACAGGCAACCAGAAACCAGTACAAAATATTCTGCTCCGAACTCATTACTCTGAACTTGTACTTAGTTTCTCCCTAATTCGGGTGATCCCCTCCGCCTTCCCGGTTTTTGGATCCACAGAGACCACCGCCCCCTCTAATACCAGGGCCCTTTTAGCTACTTCAAATTTATTGGGCATCTGGGTCAGGAAGCGATCAATGGCCAGTTCCTTTTTGACCCCTATAACTGAGTCGCTGGGCCCGGTCATGCCCACATCGGTCATATAGGCCGTGCCCTGGGGCAAAACCCTTTCGTCCGAGGTTTGAATATGGGTGTGGGTCCCCAGGACCGCACTGACCTTGCCGTCCAGGAACCAGCCCATGGCCACCTTTTCCGAAGTGGCCTCGGCATGAAAATCCACCAGGATGATCCGGGACTGTGAAAAAATCGTTTCTCTGATCTCCAAAGCTTTCTTAAATGGACAATCAACCGCCTCCATAAAGGTCCGACCTAAAAGATTCACGATCGTTATCTTCTGACCGGATTTAGTTTCCCGGATGACAAATCCTCGGCCCGGGGTATCGGCCGGATAATTAGCCGGCCGGAGCAAGTCCGGATTCTGCTGGATATAAGGGATGATCTCCTTTTTCTTCCAGATATGGTTGCCGGAGGTCAGGACCTGGATGCCCCCGGTCAGCAACTCATCGGCACCTTTGACCGAGATCCCGATTCCTCCGGAGGCGTTTTCCCCATTGGCCACCACCAGGTCAATTTGATGGCGAGCAGTCAAAGCCGGTAACAATTCGCGGACGGCTTTGCGACCCGGTTTACCGATGATATCGCCTATGAATAGGATATTGATGGACAAGGTTTTGTTTGCTTTCTTGTTGCGAGTTACGGGTTCCAGGTTACGAGTTAAGAAGAGGAAAAAATCTTATCCCTTCAAAACCCGAAACGCGCAACCCGCAACCCGGATTCGGATTATTTCGCGTATTCCACGGCTCGGATTTCCCGGATCACCGTTACCTTGATCTGGCCGGGATAGGTCAGGTTCTCCTCGATCTTTTTGGCAATATCTTTGGAGAGGATATAGATATCATTATCGGTCACTTTTTCACTTTCGACCATGATACGAATTTCGCGTCCGGCCTGGAGGGCATAGGTCTTACCGATACCTTCGAAGGATTTGGCGATTTTCTCCAGATCCTCGAGTCGTTTGACGTAGGTTTCCAGCATCTCCTTCCGGGCCCCGGGACGGGCTCCGGAGAGGGTGTCGGCCGCCTGGACCAGTACATCCAGAACCGACTCCAGAGGGATATCTTCATGATGAGAGGCGATGGCATGGATCACCCGGTTGGATTCCCCATAACGTTTGGCCAAATCCGCACCGATGACGGCATGAGACCCTTCTACTTCATGATCCACAGCCTTCCCGATATCGTGCAATAACCCGGCCCTTTTGGCCTGTTTGACGTTTAATCCCAGTTCAGCAGCCATAGTACCGCAAAGAAAAGCGACTTCCAGGGAGTGCTGTAATACATTCTGGCCATAACTGGAGCGATATTTCAGTTTCCCGACCAGCTTGATCATTTCCGGATGGATCCCATGCACCCCCACATCAAAAGTAGCGGCCTCGCCGGCCTCCCGGACAGCGGTCTCCACTTCCTGTGAGACTTTTTTAACCACTTCTTCAATGCGGGCCGGATGGATTCGACCGTCGGTAATCAGCCTCTCCAAAGACAAGCGGGCTACTTCCCTCCTGACCGAATTGAACCCGGAAAGAATAACCGCTTCCGGCGTGTCATCGATAATCAAATCGATCCCCGTGGCTGCCTCTATGGCTCGAATATTACGGCCTTCCCGGCCGATGATCCGTCCTTTCATCTCTTCATTAGGCAGGTTGACATAGGAAACGGTCTTTTCCGCCACGTAGTCCCCGGCATAGCGTTTTATAGCCAGAGAAATGATTTCCTTGGCTTTTTTGTCGGCGATTTCCTTGGCCTCGTTTTCCAAACGGCGGATAGTTTTAGCCGCTTCATGTTTGGCTTCGTTCTCCATAGTCCGAAGCAATTGTTCTTTAGCCTCCTGCGAGGAAATCCCGGCCAAGGATTCCAGCCGGTTTTTTTGGTCGAGGATCAAGGCCTCTAATTTTTCTTTAAGTTCAGCGGATTCTTTTTCTTTCTGGATCAGCAGGCGATCTCTTTTTTCATATTCTGATTCTCTTTTTTCTATCAGCTCAATTTTACGATCCAGATTTTGTTCCTTGCTTAAAATTCTTTTTTCCTGGTCCTGTATTTCCTGTTTCCGTTCTTTGGTCTCTTTTTCAAATTCAATTTTCATTTGATAGAGGCTGTCCTTGGCCTGCAACATGGCCTCTTTTTTGACTGTCTCCGCTTCTTTTTTGGCCTCCTCAACGATCTTCCTTGACAGGGCTTCAATGGACTCGACCCTGCTTTCAGTAAATTTTTTCCGGATAAAAAAACCGATCAGGATTCCCAGCAGAAGGGCAAGCGAAACGCCGCTGATCAGATTAATCCAATGTGATGAAATTCCCATGGGCTCCTTATTTAAATGTAAAAATAGTATACTTTTCGGATGTTAAAAATCCGTGAAGGAATATCCGGTAGGTTTTCCCCGAGGGGAAACTAAGCTAAAGGATGAGGTAAGGGTGTAATGAGTAAGGGGTGTCTAAGGACCATTTTGTTTTATATATCTTGACCCAAACCTATTGAATATAGCCGGTTATTATATTCCTTCAAATATATCGTTAAGGCCTTTCGACCGTTAGTTGCTGTTTTAATCCTATTTTATCGAATCCAGCTTATTAATCCAATCCAGGCTTTTGGCTTCCATGGTTTTTTCTACCTGATCCAAGGCTTCCTTGACCTGGAGATAATCATAAGTAATATTTAAGGCTGCTAAAATAACCACATGGACCTTACTGGCCGAGGGCATGGAGGATTGGACTTCCTTTATTTTTTCATTAAGAAGTGATGACACCTTCTCCAGGAGAGCAAGGTCCAAATCCCCTTTCAGGGTATACTCATTTCCTAATATGTCAACTTTAAATAATTCAGACACCAGCTTTTTGGATTATTCCAGCACCCGGTTTATCTTTTGCAGTATGCTATCCACCTTCCCCCGAATCAGTTCCTTCTCCTCCTCCAGGGTATCCAAGCGGGCTTGAGCGCTTCGAATAATTTCCTCTTTTTCTTGAATTTTTTGTTTTAAGGCCAAATTTTCTTGAGATAGTTCCTCCATTTTTTTCATGGCCTGCTCAATTTTATCTTCTAAAATTTCAAATAATTGCCTCTCCATAGGATAAACTATTCCATTTTTCAATTTTTTTAAAAATATTAACTTGGTTATAGAAGGAATGTCAAGCAGTAATTACTGCTTTTCTGCTTGCCAACCGGGGTTGGCTATGTTACTTTAACGTGAAAAAAGTCATTCCCCCTTTTCGATGGCCTGAGGCCAAAGGTGGTGACGGTAGCACCTCAATTCATCTGTGGATGGGCATTTTGCCGTTAATTTTTATCACAGAAAGGAGGTGATAATATGCCCGCCCGAGTAGCCAGAGTCACGGAGATCATTGCCGCATCTCCCAAGAGCTTCGAAGATGCTATCTCCCAGGGGTTCAAAAGGGCCACCAAGACCCTACGGGGGATAACAGGGATGAAGGTCATTGAACAACGAATCGCTGTGGAAAACAACAAAATCATCGAATATCGGGTCCGGTTGGAAGTTATTTTTGTGTTAGAATCCTAGCTGGTTATAAAATCATAAGGAAAGGCCCCGCAAGGGGCCTTTTTTTATCTTTCTTTTAATAAGTTACCAAATCCCGATGGCCCAATGTTCCTATAAAGAAATTCCCAACCTCCTGGATCAAATTGAAAAAGGTCAACCTGCCCCTGTGTATTTGATCGCCGGTGATGCATTTTTAGGTCAAGAGCTCTTTCAGCAGCTCGTTTCTCTTTTGGTCCCCGAGCAGCAACGATCTTTTAATCTCGAACTGGTTGATGGAGAAAGGGAAGATATCAGGTCGACTCTGGAGCGGATGCAGACTTTCCCCTTTCTCCCCGGGCGGAAGGTGGTGGCCGTAAAAAATCCGGTGCAGGTTTTCTCCTCCGGGGGAGAAGATCGGTTATGGAAACGAGCGGAAGAAACCTGGCGTAAGGGAGAATTGGAGCGCAGTAGCCGCATCCTCCAAACCTTACTTAGAAACTCCGGTATCTCCATGGACCTTCAAAACAGCAAGAGGGAAGCTCTTGAGGCCGGGATTAAAGAGAAATGGTTCCCTGGTCCGGGAGAAACCCTGCCGGAATGGATCAGGGAAGCCCTTTCCCAAATGGCATCATCCGGAGCCGAGGAATTCTCGGGTTTGAATCCGGATCAACTTCTCGAGTCCGCCCTGCGGCAGGGATTCCCTGCCGGTCATATCTTGATTTTACTCCTGGAAGGCCCCCCGGGAACCAAAAAAATTGTCAAATCTATCGCCGAATTAGGCGTGGTTTGTCATCTCAATGTCCGACAGGGAAAAAAGGCGGAACAGGCCGCCGCCTTAAAAGGACTAATAAAAACAACCCTTTCCCAAGAAGGAAAAACCATTCATCCCCAAGCCGAAGCCTTGCTATTGGAACGGGTGGGCCCGGAGACGGCCTTGTTGAAAATGGAACTTCGGAAACTGGCTGCTTTTCTTGGGGATCGAAAGCAAATTCTTTCCAAGGATGTGATGGAGCTTAGCGGGGGCCTGAGAGAGGAACCTTTATACGAATTAACCGGCGTCCTGGGGGAACGAAAGATGAAAGAAGGATTGGAAAAACTCCGGCAGTTGGGGGAACAGGGATACAACCCCCTGCAGATCCTTTCTGCTGTGGCCAATACCCTTCGCCGCCTCCTGATCGCCCGGGAACTTTTAGAGAAGTTGCCCCCCTTACCCTCCAGGGTCTGGCAGGATTATGGGGCCTTTTCCACCCGGGTTCTTCCCCTCCTTAAAGATATCCCTTTACCGGATTCGCTCTCCAAGACCCACCCGTTTGTCCTCTATAATACCTTAAGGACCACCCAAAACTTTTCCTGGTCTCAGTTGATCAGTGCCCTCCAGTCTTTACAGGATACGGACCGTCTTCTGAAAACCAGCGGGGTTGAAGCGGCGTTTCTGCTGCAGGATTTCATCATTTCTTTTTGCAAAAAGCAAAACTGAAGAAAACGGATAAAAAAAACCCCTGTCCTCCTGAAATCAGGAGAGCAGGGGTTTTTGCCCTTTCGGGTTACATAGGTTTAATTGTAAAAAACCGAACGGTTCGGTCGGCCAGCCGTTCGACTATTTTACTTCTTCAAAATCGGCGTCAACTACATCATCATCGGCCTTTTTACTACCTGAAGGACCGGCTTCTGCCTCCGGACCGCTCCCCGGCCCCTGCTGACTGGCCTGGGAATACATCTTTTCCGCCAGTTTATGCGAGGTCTGGGTCAACTCGTCGGAAAGCCGCTTGATTTCCCCGGCATCACTACTTTCCATGGCCTTCTTCAGCCTTTCGATGGCCGAATTGATATCCGATTTCAGGGAATCTTCCACCTTGTCCCCCAGATCCTTGACCGTCTTTTCTGTGGAATAAATCAGGGTGTCGGCCTGGTTGCGGGCTTCGGCCAGCTCTTTTTTCTTCTTATCTTCTTCGGAGTGCATTTCAGCATCTTTGACCAGCCTTTTGATCTCCTCTTCGCTTAACCCGCTGGAGGCTGTGATCTTGATGGACTGTTCTTTGCCGGTCCCCAGGTCTTTGGCCGACACATGGACAATCCCGTTGGCGTCGATGTCAAAGGTTACCTCTATTTGAGGCATTCCCCTCGGGGCCGGGGGGATCCCGGTCAGCTCGAACCGTCCCAGAGTCTTGTTGTCGGCGGCCATTTCCCGTTCGCCTTGCAGGACATGGATGGAAACGGCCGGCTGGTTGTCCGCCGCTGTGGAGAAGGTCTGGCTCTTGCGTGTCGGTATGGTGGTGTTCTTTTCAATCAGTTTGGTATGCACACCTCCCAGGGTTTCGATTCCCAGGGACAGAGGGGTGACGTCCAAAAGCAGGACGTCTTTAACATCGCCCTTCAAAACCCCGGCCTGTATACCCGCACCGATAGCCACCACTTCGTCCGGATTGACACCCTTGTGGGGTTCCCGTCCGAATATTTCCTTTACCTTTTGCTGAACCTTGGGCATACGGGTCATGCCGCCAACCAGAATGACTTCCTGGATCTGGTCGGCGCTGAGACCGGCGTCTTTCAAGGCCATACGGCAGGGGGGAGCCACCTTTTCAACCAGGTCTTCCACCAGCATTTCCAGTTTGGCCCGGGACAATTTGATGTTCAGGTGTTTTGGCCCGCTGGCATCGGCGGTGATAAAGGGCAAATTGATATCGGTTTCCATAGAGGTGGACAGTTCCATCTTGGCTTTTTCCGCCGCCTCTTTCAGCCGTTGCAAGGCCATCTTGTCACTGCGCAAATCAATGCCCTGGTCTTTCCGGAATTCGGCCGCCAGATAATCAATGACCCTTAAATCAAAATCTTCCCCACCCAGATGGGTATCCCCATTGGTGGACTTGACTTCAAAAACACCTTCACCGATCTCCAGAATGGAGATATCAAAGGTCCCGCCTCCGAGGTCAAAGACGGCGATCTTTTCGTCCTTTTTCTTGTCCAGACCGTAGGCCAGGGCCGCGGCCGTGGGTTCATTGATGATCCGCTGGACATTCAAACCGGCGATACGTCCGGCATCTTTGGTGGCCTGACGCTGGCTGTCGTTAAAGTAGGCCGGCACAGTAATCACGGCATCGGTAATCTTTTCCCCCAAATACTCCTCGGCCGTTTGTTTCATCTTGGTCAGGATCATGGAGGAAATTTCGGCCGGGCTGTATTCTTTGCCGCGGATTTCAATATGCGCATCTCCATTGGAGGCCTTGACGATTTTATAAGGCAGAATGTGGATATCGTCCTGAACCTCCTTGGAATCGTATTTTCGACCGATCAGCCTTTTAACGGCGTAAACCGTGTTGGTCGGGTTGGTGATAGCCTGCCGTTTGGCCACCTGCCCTACCAGTCGTTCATTATTATCCGTCACTGAAACCACGGAAGGGGTGGTTCGGCTCCCCTCCACGTTTGCAATTACCTTGGGGTCTCCCCCCTCCATAATGGCCACACATGAATTTGTGGTCCCTAAATCAATTCCGATAATTTTACTCATTGTCTCCTCCTTTGATTATATCCTTGAACAGCAAAGGCCGAAAAGCCCTCCTGTTTTTTAAACCCCTCGATTTTTTTTTGGCGTTTCAGCTTCCCTCCGGAAAAACCTTTCCAAAGGGAAACGTTACCTAACTCCTTCGGGACTATTACTTGTCAATCATTCCTCCGGATCGACCTCCGGATTCAATTCTGGTTTTTTGGAAACCACCACCATGGCCGGCCGAATTAAACGGTTATGCAGCCGATAACCGAGCTGCATTTGGGAGATGACCTCTCCGTCCGGTCTTTGGCCGTCCTCTTGGACCATGACCGCTTCGTGATGATTGGGATCAAAAGTCTCTCCCAGGGCTTCAATACGACTCAAACCGTGTTTTTCCAGCACCGTCCAAAGGGACTTGTGCGTTAATTCCACCCCTTCTATCAGGGCCTTGGAAGTTTCCTCTTCCCGTCCGTGTTCCAGAGCCCTTTCCAGGTTGTCCAAAACCGGAAGCAGGTCTTTGACGATGTTTTCGTTGGCGAATTTATAGAGATCGCTCTTTTCTTTTTCCATTCTTTTTTTATAATTTTCTAGCTCGGCCGAAAGACGAAGGTAGCGGTCATAATTTTCACGAGCTTCTTTTTCCTTTTCCTGCAGTCGGGTTTCCCAGTCGGGAGCCTCCTGCCGCTCCCCGCTTTCCTTAATTTTTTCTGCCGCTTCCTCCGTTCCGCCCACGGAAGATTCCTCGGTCACTTTTATTTTGGTCAAAGGGTTTACCTCCCTTTATGTTAATAATAAATTTTTCCTGCCGACTGTATAAAAAGGGCCTTAGATCTTTTTTTCCAGAATCCGGCTGACCACTTTGGCCGTGTAATCCACAATGGGAATGACCCGGTTGTAATCCATCCGCGTCGGACCGATCACCCCCAGAGTTCCGATGGGATAATCGCCCTTGGTGTAGGCTGCGGTAATGACGCTGCAGCCCTCCATCTCGTTGATTTGATTTTCCGACCCGATAAAAATCTGAATCCCGCTGGCATTAATACTTTTTTCCAATAACCGGATAATGGTGCTTTTTTCTTCAAAGGCCTTGAAAAGATTTCTTAAGGTCTCAATTTGACTAAACTCCGGGTAGCGCATCAGGTTGGTTCGACCCTCAATATAGACCTCTCCTTCCGACTCCTCTTGAAAGGCCTGATTGGATATCTCCAAAGCCTTGGATAACAGGGCGTCAAAATCATCCTTGTCCTTTTTCATCTCCTCAAGGACTTTTTGTTTAAGCTGATCCAGGGTCAGGTTGCTGAGCAATTCGTTCAAATACTGGGTCAACCGGTCCAGTTCCGCCTGTAAAAGATCTTCATCAATCTCAAGGATCTTGTTCTGAACCAACCCGGCCTGGGTGACCAGGACCATTAAGACCAGCTGGTCCCTCAATTTTATGAATTCAATTTGTTTAAAAACCGTAGCCGACGATTTGGGCCGGGAGACGATCGCTGCCTGTTCGGTTACAACCGCCAGCATCCTCGAGGTGGTTTTAAGTAAATCATCCACCTCCTGCCCGCTTTCCCGCAGGTAGTTCTGGATCCTCCGTTTTTCCGATTCGGCCAAGGGTCGCAATTCCAAAATGGAATTGACATAAAAACGAAGGCCGGTTTCCGTAGGCACCCGGCCGGCAGAAACATGAGGCTGTGTTATCAAACCGATATCTTCCAGATCGGACATGATGTTCCGAATCGTGGCCGGGCTGAGGCGGATATCATTTTTTTTGGAAATAGCCCGAGACCCCACCGGTTCGGCGGTTTCAATATAATCTCTGACGATGGCATCCAATATGGCCCGGTTCCGGGGGTTCAAAACAATGGTCATTAGTTTAATAAAAAAATAGCAGGTTGAAATTTCAAGGTAAATTTAATTACCCCTTGGAACTTTGTCAAGCCTAAAGGTTTAAATTTAAAAGACTAAGAGGGAATACGTTTTTTTACTTGACTTATTTCCCCCCGTGTTCCAAGAAAGAGTAAAAAAAGGAGTGCTGCCATGGCCGGTCAACCCAAAACTGAACTCCGAAAAGAACAAATCCTGCGCGCCGCTGAAAGAATTTTCGCCCGGAAAGGATTTCACGACGCCACTATCTCCGATGTTTCCCGTGAAGCCCGGGTTTCAGATGCCACTATTTACGAATATTTTTCTTCAAAAGAGGAACTGCTCTTTTCCATCCCCGGACAAACCACCCGCAGGCACCGGGAAGAAACCGAAACCATTCTTGAATTCCTTCCCCGGGCTGCCGATCGAATCCACTGTATCATAAAACGTTATTTTTGGTTTTATGACCAGAACCCTGACCATGCCTCGGTTTCCATGCTAATTCTTAAACAAAACCGGAAATTTATAGAAATGCCGGCTTATCAGGATGTTAAGGAAATGAGCCGACTGGTACTCCGGGTCATCGAGGAAGGGGTAGCCAAAGGCGAATTCAGGAAAAATATTGACCCCTATCTGGTCCGGGCTTCTATTTTGGGAACAATTGAACACCTGGTTATCAGAAAGATATTGCTGGGCAAACCCGATAAATTGGAGGAGTTGGCCGATCCGCTGGCTGATCTGATCCTTCAAGGGGTCCTGGCCCGAGATACGGAGAAAGTCTTAAATGTCCGGCTTACCCTGGATAGCCCGGATAAAGCAGTCAAAGAAACCGTCTCCGTTAGCACATCCTCCCGGAATCAGGGCTAAATCGTAGATCCCCCGTCAACGGCCAGGACCTGCCCGGTAACATAGCTGGAGGCCTCTGATGCCAGAAAGATGACCGCCCCCACCATTTCCTCGGCCTCAGCTATCCGGCCCATGGGATTTCTTCCAGTGACCACCTTGAGGATGTCAGGATTACTCCATAGGGGTTGGCTGAAACCGGTTTTGACCATACCGGGGGCCACTACATTGGCCCGGATATTAAATTGTGCCCACTGCTGGGCCATGACTTTGGTGGCCATGATCACCCCGGCTTTGCTTATAGAGTAAACCGGCAGGATATCGGGACTGATACCGGCTATGGAGGCGATATTGATGATCTTGCCGCCCCCTTGTTGCTTCATGATTCTGGCTACGGTTTGACTCAGGAAAAATAGGCCTTTAAGATTGAGGTTCATGATCGAATCCCAGGCCCGGTCGTCAATATCCAGGGCTGGTACCATGGTAGGATTGGTGGCTGCGTTGTTGATCAGGATATCGATCCTCCCGAATTCCTCAACCACCCGTTTGACCAGATTGTCCCGGTCCTCCGATCTTCCGATATGGGCCGCGACAGGAAGGCACTTTTTCCCTGTGGTCCGGATTTCTTCCGCTGTTTTTTCCAGATCGGGGAGTTTGCGGCCGGCAATGGCGATATCCGCCCCGGCCTGAGCCATTCCTATGGCCAGGGCCTTGCCGATGCCCCGGCTGCCCCCGGTAATCAGGGCTACCTTACCGTTCAAAGAAAAATCCATTGAATTTATCCTCCTTCTACCGATTCTACTTCTCAGCGGAGTATAAAAAAGATAAAATGAGGGGTCAAGGGGAATAAACACCCCGAGTCAAAGATTATTTATTTCTTTGTCTCTTTGTCGGTCCCATAAGACAGAAGTAAAAATATAACATAAAAGCAGGAGGTTTTATTATGTTCGATTTAAACAAATTCTCATTAAAAGACAAAACCGCTATTGTCACTGGAGGCAGCCGGGGCATCGGCAAGGCGGTAGCCCTTGGTTTCGCCAAAGCCGGGGCCAAAGTAGCCGTCACCAGCCGTAAAATTAATGATCTGGAGGAAACCGCAGCCGAAATCAAGGCCTTTGGAGGTCAGGCGGTCCCTATCCAGGCCCATCTGGGTCGAATGGAAGAAATTCAAAAGATGGTCGATACGGTCTTTGGGCAATTCGGAAAAATCGATATCTTAGTCAACAATGCCGGGGCCAGTCCGGCCATGGGTTCGGTGTTGGAATCCGATGAACGCCTCTGGGATACCGTTATGAATCTGAATATGAAAGGCCTCTATTTTACCAGCCAGGTTGTGGCGCGAATCATGAAAAAGCAGGGAGGGGGGAAGATCATCAATTTGGCCTCCATAGACGGTTTCATCCCCGAACCGACGGTGAGTGTTTACAGCATCTCCAAAGCCGGAGTGCGGATGATCACCCGGGCCTTTGCCCTGGAGCTGGCCCCTTACAACATCCGGGTCAATACCATCGCCCCCGGGCCGATCAGCACCAAGATGCTTAATTCCCACTGGTTCCACCTGCCTCCCGAAGAAGCGCAAAAACAACAGGAGGCCATGGGGAAAATGACCCCCTTGGGTCGGGTCGGACAGCCCGATGAAATTGTAGGCGCTGCCGTTTATCTGGCCTCCGAGGCCTCCAGCTACACCACCGGGGCCGAAATTGTAGTGGATGGAGGAGTGTTGCAAGGCAAGGGATTGACTCCTTTTAACGAATAACCCAAAAGAAGATCCCGAAAGATTACCTCGATCGTAACCTCGGTCTTTTTTTATTGATATTGACTTAAGTCAAGGCCTTTGTTGCTCTTAATCATTAAAGTAAAAACAAACTCAGTAACTAAAGAATAGAATTCTACGCAAATTTAATAGAATTTATTCTAATAAAGGAATTAACCCCAGATCGAATGAGGATTTTTCGGATATCCAATTTGGGTTCCAACTGGTCCGGGTTGGAGTTAAACCTATTTTCTGAAAGGAAAGGGAAAACCAGCTCCTGAACTTTTTTAAAAAAATCGAATAATCCGGAAAAAGAAGTGAGTTTTTATTAGTTATTTTTTCTATTAAAAATCTCGAACCTTTTTATCTTCAACTTCTCTATTAAACAGGAGAAACCGATGAAATGCCCTGGTCAGGACAGTCGCTACTGGAAACCCGGCTCCATCTTTGAGGCCACTTGTCCTCAATGCGGGCAGGAGATGGAGTTCTTTAAAGATGATACGACCCGGCGCTGTAAAAAGTGCGGTCACCGCCTGCTAAATCCCAAAATGGATTTCGGCTGTGCCTCCTACTGCCCCTATGCCGAACAATGCCTGGGGGACCTGCCGCCGGAATTGATCGCCGGCAGGGAAGACCTCTTAAAGGACCGGGTGGCCATCGAAATGAAAAAATATTTCGGTAAGGATTTTCGCCGCATCGGTCACGCCACCAAAGTGGCCCGTTATGCCGAACAAATCGGCAAATCGGAAAAAGGTAATCTGGCCGTAATACTCTCGGCAGCTTATTTGCATGATATCGGTATCCATGAGGCGGAAAGAAAATACCAGAGCACGGCTGCCCGGTATCAGGAAGAATTGGGTCCACCCATCGCCCGAGATATCTTGACCCGTTTAGGGGCCAATGAACGGTTGATCGAGGAAGTTGGTGACATTATTGCCCATCACCATCACCCGCGGGATGAGGAAACCGTTAATTTCAAGACCCTTTACGATGCCGACCTGATCGTTAACCTGGAAGAAAACCAGAAAGAAAGCCCGTCGAAACCGGACAGGATGGAAGAAATTATCAATAAATCATTTTTGACCGAAAGCGGAAGGAATCTTGGCCAGGCGGTTCTTCTAAAGCCAGCATAAAGCTGAAATAAAAACCATTAACGAAACAAAAAAAACAAAAATAACCAAAGAGACCAAACAGACTCAATAGACCAGACAGGCGAAAGGAAAAATATGAAAGTAAATCGAAAGATCATTGAAATCGATCCGGACCGTTGTGACGGCTGCGGCTTGTGCGTACCTTCCTGTGCCGAAGGGGCCATCCAGATCATTGACGGAAAGGCCCGGCTGGCTGCGGAAAAATATTGCGATGGACTAGGGGCCTGCCTGGGGGAATGTCCCAATGACGCCCTGAAGATCATCGAACGCGTGGCCGATGATTTTGATGAAGCCGCTGTGGAAGAATATCTCAAGGAGAAAGTGAAAAAAGAAGGGACT
>JBFMBU010000288.1:0-20270 GCA_040755035.1 Thermodesulfobacteriota bacterium | reverse complement strand
CGAGCGCAAGCAGGCGGAGGAAGCGCTGAGGGAAAGTGAGAAAAAATATCGCCAATTGTTCGAAAGCATCGTCGACGTTTATTACCAAACCGATCAGGAAGGATCCATAGTGATGGTCTCTCCTTCCGTTGAAAAATTATTGGGCTACGTCCCCGCTGAAGTCATCGGAAAAAAACTAAGCGGGTTCTACATAAATCCTGAAGAGCGGGATCAATTCCTTTCAATCTTAGGGGAAAAGGGAGAGGTTCAGGAGTTTGAAGCCCCCTTGCAAGCGAAAGACGGGGCTTTGGTCTTTGTATCAACCAATGCCCGGTTTTATCGGGATAAGCATGGGGATATTCTCGGTGTCCAGGGGATTACGCGTGATGTGACCAAGCGTAAACAGGCCGAAATACAGTTGAACCAGAGCCTGGAGAATCTTCGTCAGGCCATGGGGGGGATCATTCAGGTCATTGCCGCCACGGTGGAAACCAGAGACCCCTATACGGCCGGCCATCAGCGGCGTACCGCCGATCTGGCCCGGGCCATCGCCTTAGAGATGGGGCTGCCCGAAGAACAACAGGACGGGTTGGGAATGGCCGGTATCATCCACGATCTGGGGAAAATTTCGATCCCGGCGGAAATATTGAGCAAACCGGGAAAGTTATCCCAAATTGAATACCAGTTGATTCAAGGCCACCCCCAGGTCGGGTTTGACGTATTGAAAAATATCGATTTTCCCTGGCCTGTTGCTGAAATCGTCCTGAAACACCATGAGCGGTTTAACGGCTCCGGATATCCCCAGGGACTTAAAAAAGAAGAAATCTGCCTGGGATCGAGGATCCTTATGGTGGCTGATGTGGTGGAGGCCATGTCCTCCCACCGTCCCTATCGTCCGGCCCTGGGGATTGAAGCCGCCCTGGAGGAGATCGAAAAGAACAAGGGAATATTGTATGATCCGGAGGTGGTGGAGGTGTGTCTTGTGTTGTTTCGGGAGAAGGGGTTTTCTTTTGAGTGATACTGGATGCTGGTTGCTGGATGCTGGATACTGGATACTGGATACTGGATGCTGGTTGCGGATTGCGGAATGAAAAAGGCAAGGCGATTTCGGGTTGCGGGCTACGGGTTCTGGGGTGCGGGGTGCGGGGCGCGGGGCGCGGGGCGCGAGATCAAAAATTAACGGAATTTCGGGGCGGTGAAAAGATTGACATCAAAATGAAAGTGACGTTAGATGGAACTATTGAAAGGAGTGAATTTCATGGGAACCCAAAAACACCGGACCCAAATATCCTTGGAGACCTGGCAATACGAGGCCTTGATGGAGGTTTCAAGAAAAACCAGGAGAAGCCTGGCCGCAATCCTGAGAGATATGATTGCCGAAAAATTCGCCGGGGATAAAATAAACCCGGCGGAGGACCCCATTATGGGTATTATAGGGATAGGTTCCGGCGATGGAAAGGCCGCGGCCAGAAATCACGATAAATTCCTTTATAACCATAACCGTCGGGAACTGAAATGAAGAGAAGAGCAGACTTGATAATTATGACAAATTTCCCTTGACAGGCTCTTTCCGCCTATCCATAATATATCCATGGAACATACAGAAGAAATCATTACCTCTTTAAAAAGAGAATATACCTTTTGTGCAAACGCTTTATCCTTTTATAAAAAGACCCTAAATGATTTTGAACGGAAATATAAGCTCACAACAGGTACTTTCTTGAAAAAGTTTGAGACCGGCCAACTGGGCGATGACGCTGATTATTTTGACTGGTATGCCTTTGCCAAGCTCTTTGACCGAGCTCAAAAGACCAAATCCGCCCTTCGTTCGGCCCTCCAGTGATTCGTAAATTTATAGAGTCCATTGAGGACCTAATCAATTCCTCATCGATTATCCTTTCTTCCCAAATTCAAAAACACCTTAACCCGGGGGGGAATACCGTCTACCTAAAAGGCCAAGTAGTTTTCATTGATTCTTCAACCTTGGATATGGCGATATACATCACTGAAACCAGGGATACCCTTTATATTGACAAATACCGTTTTCAGTACATGAATAGCAGAGAACATTTTGTTTTCAGATATGATAATGCCCCCCATCATCCGGAGATAAAAACTTTTCCAGACCACAAACATCTTTCAGAAGGAATCATTCCTTCCATCAGGCCGTCTTTTAAAGATATCCTAAACGAAATCAGCGCTTTTATCCTTTCAGAATAACCATAATTTTGCATTCTGAAATATTGCCAAAGATCTTTTTTGGGGGTTTCTCCCCACCCTGCAGCCAGTAACCGGTAACGAGTGAACTAAAGGGGTAAAAGGGGTCTGCACTTGACTCTTAAAACCCTCCTGCCAATGAATGAAGGCCTTGAAAGTCGATATCGTCTTCACCTTCGATCGGCATTTCCGGGCCATGAATTTTCAAACCTGCCCGAAAGTGATTTAAAGCTCTTTTTTCTATTGACTCCACACTGGAAGGCCCTACAATAAGTGGAGAAAAAATCTCCATTGCGGATTGCGGAATGAAAACCAGGGGACCATGGAGTTAAGTTAGTATGGCTGAATTTTTTAGCAGCCAGATGGACTATATTTTTTTCTTCTATGGGCTGGCCTTTATCCTCATGGCCGCGGCCTGCCTGGCCATGAAGGAGGATGACCGGCGGGCCTTTCCCTGGTTCCTTTTGAGCTTCTTCGGCCTTCTCCATGGTTTGCATGAATGGCTGGAATTATTATCCCTTAGCTTTATCAAAAACGAGATCTTTTCAACCGTAGTCTCACTCGTATTGCTGTCATCTTTTGTTTGTCTCTTCGAATTTGCCCGGCGGGGTTACCGGCGGGTAAGGGGGAAAGGCCCCGGGATCTGGATCCTGGCCCCCTTGCTGCTTATCCCCCTCTTTGGCGGTTTAGGCCTCGGCCGGGAAGGGTTCAACCTCTTTACCCGGTACGGCCCGGGGTTGTCGGGCGGTTTATGGACCGCTTATGTTTTTTTCCTGATCGCGGGGCGGAATGATCACCGGCGGGGGTATTGGCTGAAAGCCGCTGGATTGGGGATGGGGTTGTATGCCCTGGCGGCCGGTCTGGTGGTTCATGAAATGCCCTTCTTTCCGGCTTCTTTTCTCAATACCGATAATGTTTTCAAGTGGAGCGGATTCCCCCTTCAGCTTCTGCGGGGGACATTGGCCGCCTGGATGGCGGTGGCCCTTACCTCTTATTCCCAGCTCTCGCACTGGGAAAATGGAGAATCCAGGTCTATGGCCCGGAGGTCCAGGGGGGTCTTCTGGGGTGCGATTTTATTGGTAGGCATCCTTCTCGCCTCCGGCTGGCTGTGGACCGACTTTTTGGGAGGGCGGGCCCTGCGGGAAATAAAGCTTGAGGCCCGGGACCGGCTCCGGACTCATGCCACCCATTTGCTGAACAGGATCGGGGAGCTGGAAAAATCGGCTGCAACCCTGGCCGATTCCCCTTTAATCCTTCCGGCCCTGGTTTCAAAAAGCACGGCCGACCTGGATCAGGCCAACCAGGTCCTGGATCGCTACCAAAGAACCTTGAAAGTCCCGGCTTGTTATCTACTGAACAGCGAGGGATTGACCATTGCCTCCTCCAACCGCCGAGGAGCGGACAGTTTTATCGGGAAATCCTATGCCTTTCGTCCCTATTTTCAGAACGCTTCCCGGGGAACGTTAAGTCCCTATTTCGCCCTGGGGGTCACCTCCGGTGAAAGGGGGGTCTATCTGGGATATCCGGTCCGAAATCCGCAAGGGAGGGTGATCGGGGTGGCCGTCATCAAGGGGGGGCTTGATGATGTTGAACTGGCCTTAAGAAGACACCCCCGGACCTACTTTATCAATCCCCAGGGGATCATCTTCCTTTCCGGTCAACCGGAAAAGGTACTGCACAACCTGTGGCCCCTTTCTTCCCGGGTCCAGGATCGTCTCCTGAAATCTCAGCAGTTCGGAAACCTGCCTTTCCGCGCGATCATGAGCAAACCACCGCAAGACGGTGATCTGGTCACTTTTAAAGGCCTGGAGTATCTGATCCGGTCGGTCCCGGTGGGCGGGGAAGGCTGGACCATGGTCAACTGGACCCCTACCGCTCAAAAATGGAATTACCGACTGTTCGGTATGCTCTTGACCCTGTCCCTTTGTTTTCTACTGGTCGGGGGCCTGGTCAGTGTTCAGCGCTGGCTGGAGGCCTCTCACCGTATTTCCCTCTCGGAAAGCCGCTTCCGGGAAATTTTCGAAAATTCCCCGGAAGCGATTTTTATCCAGGACCCCAGGAGCGGGCGGATCCTTTCGGCCAATCCCCAAACCACCCAATGGCTCGGATTTACGATGGAAGAGCTGACCGAAATGAAATCCAAGGATTTTATCGATCTTCAGGGGCAAAAAGGTCCGGAAAGGAGATTCCGGAAGAAGGACGGCACCTGGGTGGATGTTTTAATCACCGAACGCTATTTCCCTTTTCAAGGGCAGGAGGCCGTCCTGGCCATCGCCCGGGATATATCAGAACGGAAACAGTTCGAAAAAATGCTGGAACAGATTTCGTATCTGGACGGGCTGACCGGCATTGCCAACCGCCGCCGGTTTGATGAAGTCTTGGAGCGGGAGTGGCGGCGCAGCCTGCGGGAAGGGACGCCCCTGTCCCTGATTATGGCCGATATCGATCATTTTAAAATTTTCAACGACACCTACGGACATCAGGCCGGGGATGATTGTTTGAAAGCCGTGGCCAGGACCATCGCCGGGGCGCTGAACCGTCCCGGGGATACGTCGGCCCGCTACGGCGGCGAGGAATTCGCCGTTGTTCTGCCGAATACCGAGCGGGAAGGGGCCGGTAAAGTGGCGGAGGCCCTTAGAACCCAGGTGGAAGCCCTGAAGATCCCCCATATGAATTCCCCGGTCGCCCCAGAGGTAACCATCAGCCTGGGCACAGCCACTTGTATGCCTGCACCGAATCAAAGCCCCAGACAATTGATTATAGCCGCGGACCGGGCCTTGTATCAGGCCAAGGCCGAGGGCCGGAACCGGGTGACGGTTAGTGCCGGAGGGGGGATTTAGATTTTGGATTTCGGATTGCGGATTTCGGATTGCGGATTTCGGAATGAAAGACGAAAGGCATTTCTCACCACAGAGGCGCGGAGGACACAGAGACGTTTAAGTTTTCAAAAATCGGGAGAGGCCGATTTTTGAAAGCTGTCGGCCTGCGGCACCTTGAAAACCACTCTTTTGCGAAGCGACAGATTGGGTTTTCTTTGGTGGAGCCTCCCGCCAAAGAAAAAAGAAAATTTCTCTGTGTTCTCTGTGACTGTGGTGAAAAAATTCTTTCTTTGCGCCCTTGGCTCCTTTGCGGTGAGACTCCTTTTTAAAAAAGCCAAATGGATATGAAGAAGGAAAATCCTGCGTTCCCAGGGCGGAAAGGGTGAAAATGAAAAACTCATTAAGAAGGCGCATCCTGTTTCCCCTGACCCTCGGATTATTTTTACTTCTGGTCGTTTTTTCAGTCAGCCTCTTCTGGATCGAACGAAAAAATATCGACCAGCGGGTCGAGCGCAGGTTTAAATCTGCCGAACTCTTTTTCTATTCCCAACAGGAAAATGAGGCCCGTTTACTGGGCGGACTGCTGGAAACCCTCATCAACGACCGGGAT
The DNA here is from genome assembly GCA_040755035.1 of Thermodesulfobacteriota bacterium. Taxonomy (GTDB): domain Bacteria; phylum Desulfobacterota; class RBG-13-43-22; order RBG-13-43-22; family RBG-13-43-22; genus RBG-13-43-22. Next base: position 14,645 of record JBFMBU010000288.1, on the reverse strand, counting down.
ATCCGGGAGGCTTTATCCAGGGAGGATAGAAAGGCCTTGCTGGATCGGACCGCCTCCTTGTTCGAGAAGATTTCCCGGCACCATCCCCTTACCCATCTGTACTTCTCCAATGCCCGGCGCGTCAACCTTCTCCGGGTCCATCAACCGGATCGGTACGGCGATCTCATCGGCCGTCTGACAACCTTAAAAGCGGAAAAAACCGGGGAGACGGCTTACGGCCTGGAGTTAGGCCCCCTGGGGACTTTAACCTTGCGGGTCGTATCCCCGGTGATCCTGAAGGGCCGGACCGTAGGCTTTGTGGAGGCAGGGGAAGAAATTAATCACTTGACCGACCAATTAAAAAAGATCAGCGGTGTCGAGCCCTTGATCTTCCTCTATAAAAAATATCTTGACCGTGCCGGCTGGGAGAAGGGCCTGGAGATGCTGGGCCGAGTTTCCGAATGGGCGCGCTTTCCGGAGGTGGTCTGGGCCGGCGGCAGCAACAAACACCTTCTGGAAGGTTTATCCGGACAGTTGGCTTTAGGATTCCGGAACTTGGAAACGGCCGCTGAGATCAGGGTTCAGGGGAACCGGAGATATCGATGCCGGTCCTTTGATATTGTAGACACCGGGTCCGTAAAAGTCGGAAGAATGGTTGTTTTGATTGACGTAACCGAACAAAGGCGAAACCTTTATACCACCGTGGGCATTATCTTTATATTTTGCGTAGGCCTGGGCGGGGTGCTATTTTTCCTGTTTCGTTTTTTCCTGGGGCGGGTTGAAAATCAAATCGCCCTGGCCCAGGAAAAAATAATCGATCTGGAAAGAGACCGGACCCGTATGGAATCGGAAGCCAAATTTAATTCCGTGGCCCAGTCCATGAACGACGCCGTCATTTCCTGTGACGCCGCAGGAACCATGATTTTCTGGAATCCGGCGGCTGCGGCCCTTTTCGGTTATGCCCAAGAAGAGGTCCTGGGGCGGTCGATAGCCATGCTGATCCCGGAAAGGTACCGGGAGGCCCATGCCGGGGGGATGGAACGGATTACTTGCGGCGGCCGGGAACGGATACTTGGAAAAACTACGGAGTTGTTCGGATTAAAAAAAGACGGGGCCGAATTCCCTATGGAGCTTTCTCTGGCCCGTTGGGCCGCGGGAGAAGGGACCTTTTTTACCGGCTTGATCCGGGATATCAGCGACCGCAAACAGACCGAGGAGACGCTGCGGGAAAACGAGGCCTTGATCCGGAATTACCTGGAGTACGCCCCGGACGGCGTGTATTTGAGCGATTTGGACGGGACCTTCCTGTACGGCAACCGTAAATCGGAAAAGATCATCGGCTATACCCGGGAAGAATTGATCGGCAGAAATTTTCTGGACCTGAATTTGTTGCAGGAAAAGGATTTTTCCAGGGCCGCCCTTTTGCTGAAAGCCAACAGGGAAGGAAAATCCACCGGACCCGATGAGATTGAACTGATCGATAAAGGGGGACGTGTTATCCCGGTGGAAATCAACACCAGTGTGGTCCGGGGCAAGAATCAAAACATTGTCCTGGCCTTTGTCCGGGACATCTCCGAACGGAAGCAGGCCGCAGAAAAGATTCATCTTTTGCACTATTATGACAGTCTGACCGGTTTACCCAACCGTACTTTTCAGAAAGAACTGATGAAACGATCGGTCGAACACGCCCGGCGACATCAGGAAGTATTTGCGGTTATCTATATCGGCCTGGATAATTTTCAACGGATCAATGATACGCTCGGGCACGACATCGGCGACCTCCTCTTAAAGGCCGTGGCTGAAAGGCTGGTCCAGGCCCTGCGAAAAAGTGATTTAGTCGCCCGGTCGAATCATAACGAACCGGTCAATGTGGTCTCCCGGGTGGGGGGGGATGAATTTATCATATTGGCCCACGACATCCACCAGGCAGACGACGCCGCCAGGACCTCCCGCCGCATACTGAATGAAATATCCGCCCCTTATGACCTGGGCGGCCGGGAGGTATTTATCACCGTCAGTGTCGGCATCGCCTTATATCCGACCGACGGAGAGGATGTGGACCGCCTCTTGGAGAATGCGGAAAAGGCTATGAGATTCACCAAGCAGGAAGGCAAAAACAATTTTCATTTTTTCTCAAGCTCCATGCATTCCTCGGTGGTGGATCTTTTGACCCTGGAAAGTGACTTGCATAAAGCCCTGGAACGTAACGAACTCATCCTTTACTACCAGCCGAAGGTGGATGCAGCCACATATCAGATCAAGGGCCTGGAGGCCCTGATCCGTTGGAAACACCCGGACAAGGGCCTGCTTCTGCCCTCAGAGTTTATCCCCCTGGCTGAATCAAGCGGCCTGATCATACCTATCGGAGCGTTGGTGATTCGCTCAGCCGGCCGACAACTCAAGACCTGGCGGGAGGCGGGTTTTCAAGAATTCTACATTGCCATGAATGTTTCCAGACGCCAGTTTGATCAACAGAACTTGAAAGAGATCGTCCAGGAGGTCCTGCGGCAGACCGGGATTCCTCCTCAAGGCCTCGAATTGGAAATAACGGAAAGCACCATTATGAGGAACCCGGAAAAGGCTATTAAAACCATTACCGAACTGAAAACCATGGGGATCCGCACCGCTATTGATGATTTTGGAACAGGGTATTCATCTCTGAGCTACCTGAAACGCCTGCCCCTTGATTTTTTAAAAATAGATCAGGGCTTTATCCAGAATCTGGCCTTCGATGCCAAAGATCAGGCCATCGTCCGGGCGACGATCGCTATGGCCCACAGCCTGGATTTAAAAACCATTGCCGAAGGGGTGGAAACCCGGGAACAATTGGGGTTACTAAAGGAATACGGATGCGATGAAATCCAGGGTTTTCTCTTCAGCCGCCCTCTGCCGCCCGAAGAGATTCCAGGAATATTGGCCAAAGGTTTTTTAACGGCGGGAAAAGCGGAGAATTGATGGGTAGTTTGCCGGCTAAACGGCAGGGCCACCCAAAGGCCGATCGGAAGGCCTCCAGTACAAAAACAACCTGAACGAAGGCTTCATATCGCAGGTCACTTCGACTTGGCCGTGAAGGTTGAACCGTTGCCCCTATGAAAATAAATCCTGCCTTGCATGTTTCGCCCGTTGATTTGGGCCCTCCCCGGCTGCAAATCGGATCCCCCTCATCGGAGCCTTCAAAGGTGAAATCGAGCCGTTCCAGACCATTGACGGACTCCACACGACAATCCATATCAATCTCGACCGCGCCGAATTGAAGTAAGCTTGTACCTTCTTTTTCGATAGTAAGGTGACCCGGAACCTCCAGATCGATGTATTCCTTATCCCACAGTTCCATTTCCGTAATAAACCATTGGCCGACACAAGTCTTCTTTATTCTCATGGTTGATCTCCCTTTTCCATCCTCGTCCTCCCTATCCAGAGAATACGGAATTCGGGAAACCTCTTACTTATTTCCCCCCATGGCCTGACTTGCCTTTTATTTTACCATACCCGGCCTGCTTTTCCTTAAGCAAAAAGCCGATTTTTCTTTTGGGCTTGGCCGGCGAGGCCATGAGCTGTCGGATGGCTTCAAAAACCACCCTGAACTGCTCATCATATTTTTTCTCCAGCTCATCCAGCCGACGGGCCAGGTCTTTATTGGAGGCGATCATTTCCCTGAGTTTAACAAAAGCCCTCATTATCAAAATATTGACTTCGATGGCCCTTTCGCTATGCAGAACGCTGGAAAGCATGGCCACACCTTGCTCGGTAAAGGCCATGGGGGAATAACGGACTCCACCCCAGGAGGATAAACTTGAGGTCACAAATTGTGACCTCAAGTTTCTAACCTCTTGATAGGTAAGGACAAACATGAAGTCTGCCGGGAACCGTTTATTGTTACGCTTAACCGCTTGCTTTAAAACCTTTGTCGAAATCCCATAAAGTTCGGCCAGGTCGGCATCCAGCATCACCTTTTGCCCGCGGATCAATAAAATCTTTTTTTCAATAATCTCAACCGGCACAAATGATTCCATAGGACTCCAGTCAATAATGCAGCGTTATTTGATTTCCCATCGTATGGTAAACAGAGATTCGATTTGCAACTTTCAAAAAAGCCGGGATTCGATATCAGCGATCAATTGCCCCCGGTGAATTCCTGGGTTTCCTGAAAACAGGTCATAATGTCGGCCAGGTAGTCTCGGGATGTTCGTGTCATGTCAGCACCACCTCTGCGAGAATGGCCCGGCCGATCTCCGGCTTCAAGGCTTTTTGGGAAACAAGATCCACCTTGCCGCCCAGCCTTTCACTGAGAAGTTCTTCCAGTTCAAGAAATCTGAAAAACCCGACCGGCTGACTGAATTCGACCAGTATATCAATATCCCTGGCACCGCCCGGTTTCTCATGCACCAGGGATCCGAAAAGGCCGATAGACTTCACATGGAAATTCCCCTCCAGCTCCGGTTTCATCGCCTTTAATATCACCAATATCTCGTTCTTTGTTTTCATTGGCTTAGACCCTATTTAAGGATATTCATTTTAAAGGCCGCCTCGCTCTGATATCAAAGTCAGGAATAGAAATAACCACCAGCTCATCCAATTAGCAGACGTTTTTAATCAAGACCCTGAAACGGTCCAGCAGATTTCTGTTTTGTTCATTGGTGATGAAGGTCAGGTCGGTGGTCATTTCTTCCATGTTAAAAAAGGAAAGTCTCTTTGATTAATTGAGTGGAATTATAACAACCCCTTGAAAATTAATCAAATATTTCTTTTTTGATTCAGGATTTCCGGAGGCAAAACGGGAGAACTAGGGCTTTAATTTTTATTGACTATTATGCCATAATTGGCATATATAAAATAAAAATTCCTTATCATTGGGCAATAAAAGGAGGAACACCTGTGAAAGAATTTCTTTTCCCCTGTTTGGCTTTGTTGTTATTTTTAATTCCCAGTTCGACTTTTTCTGCAGAAAGTAGTCCCTTTGTTTTCATGGCCAGCACCATCGGACCCATCGATTCCGGGATCGTCTCGGTCCTGGAAGATCAGTTTGAAAAGGAAACCGGGATCCGGGTTCGTCATGTAGGGGCTGGAACCAGTGCCGCTCTTAAGATCGCCCAGGGGGGAGCGGTCGATCTGGTCATGGTCCATGCCAAGTCCCTCGAAGAAAAATTCATCCAAGACGGGTTCGGGACCCAACGCATTCCTTTCATGTACAATGATTTTGTTATCCTCGGTCCGGCCGCGGACCCGGCCGGGATCAAAGGGATGAAAAGTGCGGCTGAGGCCCTGAAGACCATCGCCGTCAAGGCGGTACCCTTTATCAGCCGTGGTGACAAGTCGGGGACCCATGTGGCCGAAATGGAACTCTGGGAAAAAGCCGGTCTCAAACCCTCCGGCCCCTGGTACAAGATCTATGAAAAGGGCAGCGAAGGCAATGCAGCGACCCTAAAGTACACGGATCAACAGGGGGCCTATACCTTCATGGACCGGGCTACTTTTCTTTCTCTGCAAAAGAGTATCAATCTGACGATCCTGGTGGAAAAGGATGAAGCCCTGCTCAACTTCATTTCCCTGCTCCCTGTTAACCCTCAAAAATTTCCCAAGATCAACCAGAAGGACGCCTTAGCCTTTGTCGCCTGGCTGACGGACCCAAAAAAGGGGCAGTTGATCGTTCGGGATTTTGGAATGGATACATACGGAAGTCCGTTGTTTTTTCCCAATTCCGATGAATGGAAGGCCGCACAGAAAAAGTAAAAAAATATTTTTTGCCACCGACTCACACAGACAAAACCGGACAAAACCTTACTCTCACAGAGCACACAGAGACACAGAGGAAACCTAATTTATGGATTGCAGGTGACCCCACCACTGGCGGGGCGGCAATCCATAACCAGCTCGGCGCTGATGCGCACTTTGGCCGAAGGCTGGAGGGGTTATAAAAAATCGGCCTCTCACCGATTTTTTATAAATTATGGTCCCTTCTCTCTGAGAACTCTGAGGGCTCGAGTGACCAAAGGGAATGGGCGAGAGGAAAAATGACTATCCGAAGGGCCCCATAGAGCAGGGGCGGCAAGTCGCCGCCACCTCGTCCTGCCTTTGTCTGTGGCAAAAAAATGATTTTCCAATTTTTAAAAAATGTACTTAATATTTTCAAAAAGGAGAATAAAAAAGATGAAGTCTTTTACAAGTAAGTTATCAGTAATGATCGCAATCCTTTCGTTCCTGTCGGCCTTTTCCCAATCACCATCCCTGGCAGCCGAAAAAATCCAGAAAAATGTCATCCTGGCCACCACCACCAGCACCCAGGACTCGGGCCTGCTGGATGTCCTGATCCCGGTCTTTGAAAAGGACACGGGTTATTTTGTCAAGACTATTTCAGTCGGCTCCGGACAGGCCATGAAGATGGGGGAAAAAGGAGAGGCCGACGTGCTCTTAGTTCACTCCCCTGCTGCCGAAAAGACGTTTATGGACCAGGGTTTCGGGGTCACCCGGATGCTGGTCATGCACAATGATTTTATCGTGGTTGGCCCGCCTTCCGACCCGGCCAAGATCAAGGGGATGAAGTTGACCAAAGACGCCTTGAAGGCCATTGCTCAAAGCGGGAGCCTATTTCTTTCCAGGGGTGACAATTCCGGCACCCATGCCAAGGAAAAAGCCCTTTGGAAAGCAGCCGGGGTGGCCTATGAAGGGCAGAAATGGTTTCAGCAGACCGGCCTGGGCATGGGGCAGACCCTGAACATCACTGCAGAAAAAAAAGGGTATACCCTGACCGACAGGGCCACCTATTTAGCCTTAAAGAAAAACCTGGGACTGGAAATCCTTCTGGAAGGAGAACCGCTCCTGCTCAATATCTACCATGTCCTTGAATTAAACCCGGTAAAATCTCCCAAGATCAATGTGGCCGGTGGAAAGGCCTTTGCCAATTTTATGGTTTCCAAGAAGGCTCAGGACCTTATCGGCAAGTTCGGCGTGGATAAATACGGTGCGCCGTTGTTTTTCCCTGACGCAGGCAAGAAACCGGAATCCTTAGGGTTGTAAGCGAAGCTACTAATCCGGAAGGGAAGTCCCCCTTGGTCAATGGCCAAGGGGGATTTTTTTTTAAGGCCGCCCCGGAAGAGGTTTACCTACTTGATACTTGCAGCGTTTGGGAAAAAGGGTTATGGTTGTTCTATAAAGGTGTTTAAGGCCGATAAAGGTTGGGAATTGGGGGGACCGGGATAATTAACGTCAGAGAATGTGGACACGAATTCATAAAAAGAAAAGAGTATGAAAAATTGGGAAATAAGGCTGTTTTTAACCCTGGGATGGTTGTTTTTGGCCGGCGCCGGATCGGGTTGGGGAGAAGATTGGTCGCCTCCCTCCTGGGGGTTGACTCTTCAGGAGTTAGATCTGGCAGTAAAGGAAAAAAATAAAACCTTTCGGATCGAAGAGGATAAAACCAGGGCCGAAATCGAACTGCAATACACACCGGCTAAATCTATTAAGATCAAAAGAGGAAAGGTGACGGCCTGGCTGAGTTCAACCGATCCCTCAATGCCGGGACGGTTGTATGGATACGCCTTTGAGGGGAATTTTTTCGGGCGGGTCATTTTTTTCAAAGACCATCCGGAACTCTTCCCGGAAACGGTGTTCAGGACCCTGAAAGAACACTATCCGGAAGGGAAAATCTCCCGCGGTTACAGCCAGGAACTCTCCCAATCTTTTTTTGAATATAAGTCGGGAAGGTTGTATCTGTTTTCCAACAATCGGGGCGTTTACTATTATGACCCCAACATCCTGGAAAAAGTGGTCCGGATTGAATCCGGACGGCTCAATGAAGAAGAAGAGAGGATTCAAAAGAAGGTCAAGATGACCGCCCCTCAATCCAGAGACTGAAAAACCGGGATGAAAGAAAGAGACCGTGCCCCTTTCGACCGCCTGGCGGCAAAAGTCTGAGAACGATCTTCATTGAAGGAACCATTCCATATGGATCAATGGGTCTTTCCCACAACGGAATCCCTGCAAGCCAAAGTAATCGCCGAGACCGATGAAAAGACCTTGATCCTGACCTCCGGCGGCCGATTGGCCCGCCAGTTACGCCATGCCTTTCGCTGGAACCAGATGACCACAGGGCGCTCGGGCTGGTTGTTTCCGAAAATACTCAGCTTGAACGCCTGGCTGCAGGAAACCTGGCGCCACTCCTGGCCGGAAGAGGCCCTGGCCTCTACCCTAACCCTGTTCCGCTTATGGGAAAAGACCGTTAATCGTTTTGATCTGCCTGAAGGGCTTCCAGCCGACCTCCGCCTTTTTCAATCGTTGGATGAAACATTTCGGGTAAGAATCAGAGATAAAGTGCCCTGGCCATCCAACGAATACGCCTCCCCCATTATTGCCTGGAGGGGGGAGCTTTTCCGGGAATTTGAAAAGAACCTGGCCCGACAAGGGTATCTTCATCCGGCAGTCCTCCCGCTTAAAATACTGGAGCAAAAGACTTTCTCTTCCTTAAACCCTTCGCAAAAAATCTTCCTCCTGGGATTTGAGTTCCCGGCCCCTGTGGAAGCGGACCTGCTTAACGTCCTGCAAAAAAAATTCGGGGCGGTTTTTTGTTCAACCAGCCCCTCTCCGGAACCGGAGCTTAAAGCCGTAAGCCTGCCCACGGAAGAGGAGGAAGTGGTCTGGCTGGCCGAGCAGATACTCCTGGAGACCCGGCATCATCCCCTGCACCGTATCGGCCTGGTAGTTCCCAATCTTTCTCTGTATGGGCCTTTAATTGCCTCTGCCTTCCGGGACCTTATGGGCCCCTCGGTTGAGGAAGAGGAAGGTCGATATAATATCTCCCTGGGCCGTTCTTTATGGGACCAACCCCTGGTTCAAGCCGGTCTTCTTCCGTTGCGCTTTTCCCTGGAAGGTGAACCCCGGGCCCTGCTTTTTTCTTTACTCCAGTCCCCCTACTACAAACGATGGGCGGGACGGTCGGTCCAGTTGGCCCGGGCCGATCTGCTCTGGCGCACTCAGGGCATTGACTCGGGATTGGAGGGCTTGCTTCAGTGCCTGATTCATCATAATTTCTTGGCCCTGTCCGGAGATGATGTATCTGAAACACCCCTTGCTTCCCTGCTGTACCCCTTGGGTCGTCCGCGCCAGAGTGTCCCCCAGTGGGTGGAATCGATTTGCCGCTGCTGGAAGGATCTGGGGTATCCGGTCATATCCCTTCCGGGGGAAGAGGGGAGTTATAACCATCTTGAAGAAATCCTGAACCAAATGGCCGTCGAGCTGAAAGATGAAATCATGGACGGCCTTCGCTTTTTTTCCTGGTTAAAAACCCTGGCCGGTCAAACGCTGGTCAATGATCCGGGGCATGAACAGGCCGGGATACAGGTCCTGGGATTGATCGAGGCCAGGGGGCTGGCTTTTGACCGCCTGTTCCTGGCCGGTCTATCCAAGGGTAGTCTGCCTCAGCCGGTCCGGCCCTTTCCCTTTTTAAGCCCGGAAGAAAGACGCTTTGTCCAGGGCGCGACCATACAAAGCCAGTATGATTTTTCCCGCAAGGCCTTTTCCCATCTATTAACGCTCTCCCCCCGCATAACCCTGACCAGGGCGGAGGAAGAAAACGGAGACCCTGTCCCCCCTTCGCCCTTTTGGCCGGAACACTATGAAAAAGGGGAGAGGAATTTCTGGATCAGGCCCGGTCAGGTCTGGCCGCGGGCCGAATGGCTCCGCCAGACCCTGGAGGGCATTCCCGATTTTCCTGTCCCTCATCCCCCTTCCGACATCGTTGGTCCTTCTTTTCCGGCTAAGGCCCTTTCCCGCCAATCACCACTTCAGCGGGCAAGGGTTGAGAAAGACCCTCCTCCTTTAACCGGTATTTCCGTAACAGCGGTGGAAACCCTGCTGGCCTGCCCTTTTCAATTTTTCTGCGCCAACCTTCTCGGGATCGTCCCCCTGGAGGAAATCAGCGCCGGGATTTCCTCTTTGGAGAAAGGGAATACCCTGCACAGGATTCTGGCCTTGATCACCAGGACCTTACGCGCTGAGGGCGTTTCCTTGACGGATCGGCCGGCCGTGGAACAAAGGGTCAGACACTGTATTCAGGAAGTGCTCAAAGATAAAGCCCATCAACCCCATTGGCTGGTGGAAGAAGTACGCCTTGTGGGTGAAGAGGAAGGTCTGGGAGGTCTGTTGGGTCGCTGGCTGGAACTGGAAAGGGAACGCTGGGAAAAGGGCTGGCGCTGGGAAAAGGAAGAAATCCCCTTTAGCGGGCTTCGGTTGCCGGACTGGTCTTTTTCCATAAAGGGCCGTATTGATCGTGTCGACAGCAACGAAAGCCTTGAAGAGGCCTGCTGTTGGGATTATAAGACCGGCCGTCTTCCTTCTCCGGGGGAGATCAGTAAAAATTTTTTGGCCCCACAATTACCCCTGTACCTGTTAGCCCTGAAATCTTTGCCGGACCTTCGGTCAAAATTTGTCAAGGTCCGCCAGGCCGGGTTTGTGGCTTTGAAGTCCGAAGGGGAATTGGCCCTGAAGCAACCCCTGCCTCAGTCCGGGGACTGGGAGACTTGCCTGGCGGACTGGGAGGAAGCGATCCGTCTGGCCGGCGAAAAGATCCTGAAAGGGGAATACCCCCCTGCTCCCAAGCCGGAGCCCAGAGGAAAGAACCAGGGGGCCTGTACCTATTGCCCCTACCGATGCCTATGCGCTTATTGGAAGGTGTGAGAGGCCGAATTTATTTTACTCAAAATGATTATTGAGGGAAAAAAGAGATGAAAATGAGCCCCTATTCCGAAATTCGAAATCCGCAATCCGAAATTTAGAAATGACCGAAGCCCTCTCCGATCTTTCCATCAGAAAAGCGGTCCTTTCCCCGGCTGAAAGCTTCCATGTCGAGTCTCCGGCCGGTGCCGGAAAGACCGCCCTGTTGACCGCTCGCTTTATCCGTCTCCTGGCCGAGGTGAAGCATCCGGGGGAAATCCTGGCCCTGACCTTCACCAATAAAGCCGCCAACGAGATGCAGGAAAGGATCGGGTCGGTCTTGTTGCAGGCGGAGAAGGAAACGATCTCCGGTCCGGAGTGGAGGCAGGAGCTTTATCAAAGCGCGCGAAAGGCCTTGAAAAAACACAAGGGTCATCGACATCTCCTGAAAAACTCAGAAGGCTTGCAGATCACCACCTTTCATAGTTTTTGCAGCCAGATCGTCAAACAGGCCCCGGTGGAGGCCCAGGTCCCTTTGGAGGCCGCGGTTCTGACCGAAGAGGAACAGGAGGAGGTGGTCCGGGAAGCGCTGCAGCGGATCCAACAATCCCTGCTGGCCCTGCCCCCCCGGGACCCGAACCGGAAGGCCCTGGAGAAGGTCCTGCTTTACTACAATAACAACTGGAAGACCCTGGCCGATGATTTGGCCCAATTGACCGTTCAAAGAGATCGTCTGAGCGACCTGGTCCGGGTGGTCAGAGAAGACCCGGATCCGGAACATTTGGACCAGGTGTTAAGAGACCGTTTGGGTTTATTAATTAAAGGCCGCCTCCAGTCGTTGAGGGAGGGGTTCATGGCCTCGGACCTGGGGCGGGACTGGTTGGCCTTTCATGAACATCTGGCCCTGAAAGGGGCCGCTGTCAGCGACCGGATAGGCGGTCTTTTACCCGGCAGCGAATGGGAAGATCTGCCGGACTGGCAAACCATGGCGGAAATGTTTACCACCAAGAGCGGTTCGGTCCGGAAACAATTCGGTCCCTCCAATGGTTTCTATTCCGGGTTTAAACAAAGCCCCTGGGCCGGGCATCTGGAATCCTTGTCTTCCTCCCTGTTGGAATCGTTGCACAAGATCAGGGACTACCCCTCTCCGAAAACCGCTCCGGTTGATTTGGGACTTTTGTTCGACTGGATTCTCCTTATCGGTCAGGTGGTGGATCAGTATCGCCGCTTATGTCAAAGCCGGGGAGTGATCGATTTTGTGGAACTGGAACAGGCGGCCCTCAGGGTTTTAGCCGGTGATGAGACCCCTACGGATCTGCAGCTTATCCTTGACCAGCGGATCAACCATATCCTGGTTGATGAATTTCAGGATACCAGCCTGAACCAGTGGTTGTTGATCCAGTATCTCTGTTCCGGTTGGAATCCGGGGGACGGGCGTTCCCTCTTTATCGTCGGCGACCCGAAGCAGTCCATCTATGGATTTCGCAAAGCCGAGGTCTCCCTTTTTCTGAAGGCACGCCAGGGGCTTCCCCTGCCGGGAAAGGCCCTGCTGCCCTTGAAATCGGTTCATGTCAGCACCAATTTCAGGTCACGGAAGGAACTCATCGCCTTCACCAACGATCTTTTCTCCAAGACCATCATGGTCCATCCCAATCTGGAAGCCGACGAAGTCCCCTTTCTGGAAGCGCAGCCGGCACCGGAAACGGCGGTCCTGGATCCGGGGGCTATCAAGCTGACCCTGTTCGGCAAAGGAGAGGATTCAATCCTCTCGCGCCAGGAAGAGGCCGCCTGGCTGGCCGGGGAGGTAAATCGGGCCGCCCAGGATCCCGGATTCGGTACCATCGGTATTCTGCTTTTTGCCCGCACCCATCTGCCGGTTTATCTCAAGGCCCTTTACGCCCGGGGATTGCAGGTCCAGGTGCAGGAGGGACTTTTCCTGCAGGAACGCCCTGAGGTTCAAGAACTGCTGTCCTTGACCCGCGCCATAGTCAGACCCCACGATGATCTGGCCTGGGTTTCCCTGGCCCGTTCTTCCTGGTGCTGGCTGGGAATGGAGGCCTTGCTGAACCTGGCCCGAGAGAGGGGGACGTTTTTTGCGGAAAAATTTCTGGCCTTTTCCGAGGGTCCGCAGGCCCCTGATTCCCTGAAAAAAATGGGCCGGGTCTTAAAACGCTTTCAGGCTCAAAGCGGACGTCTGCCCTTGCATCGGGTCGTACAAGGCCTATGGGAGGAGGCGGCAGGTCCGAGGCAGGTAGCCGAACGCTATGGGCTGACCGGGGTGCGGAACTGCCGCCAGTTCCTGCAACTGTTGTTTCAGTCCGAACGAGGGATAGCGGAAGAAACGCTCGCCCGTCTCGAGTTACTCCTGCCCGCTGCCTATGCCCCGCCCGATCCCCTGGCCTCCCGCTCCAAGGTCACCATCATGACCGTTCATCATGCCAAGGGACTGGAATTCGACACCGTCTTCCTCCCTCATTTGGACCGTAACCCCCTGGAAGGGAGCCAAAGAGAAGACCTTCCCTATGTCTTGGAGCGCCTGCCGGGGGGGAGGGAGGAATATCTCATCGGTTTGCGATCGGATCGGCGCACCCAAAATGATTCCGGCGTCCTGGCACTGCTGAAGGGTTTAAAAAAGGCCCGAGCCCTGGGGGAAGCTAAAAGGCTTTATTATGTAGCCTTGACCCGGGCCAAAAAGACCCTCTGTTTGAGCGGGCTTTTTTCAGGGAAAGAAGAGGAGGAGAAGGCCCCCAGGCTTTCTTTGCTGGATTATATTCTGAACCATCCGGACAAGGAAGCCTTTGTGGAAATAGAATACGACCCCCTGATTTTGGAGACGACCGAAGACCGGGTCAAACCCTCCATCTCAGGACCGATCCAGCCGCTGCCCTTTATTGCCGAAGCGGTTCCCTATCGCCTGGTCCTCCCCTCCGGATCTCACGACAAGGCCTTGTTTTCTGAAGAAGCGGACCAGGAGGCAACCCTTCCCCGGGAAGAATACCAGGGGCCTTTAGCCCGGGCCAGAGGGACGGTGACTCATCGGATTCTGGAACACCAGGCCCTGGGGGGATCCCTTCCTACGGAAAAAGCCGTAGCCCAGGCCTTGAGGGCCGAAGGGATCGATGGGGGAGGGGCTATGGAAACCGCTCCCCGGATATTAGAAGAAATCGAGGTCTGCCGAAAGGACCCTTTTTTACGGACCTTACTTCGAAGCGATCATCCTTTTTCAGCTTCGGAATGGGCTCTGGAAGATCGGAAGGATGAACAAACGGTTCGCAGCGGCATAATCGACAGGGTTGTTTTTAACGGTCAGGAGTGGCTGCTGGTGGATTATAAAACAACGGCCCTGCCGGAAGGGATGGACCTGGAGGTTTTTTTGAGGGAGCAGGAAACCCTTTACCGGAGGCAGCTTTTGGCCTATAGAGAAATGCTGAGTCGGGCCCGGTCCATTGATCCGGGCCGGATCAGGGTTTTTCTGTATTTCACCTCCCTGGCCAGGGCCTATGAGCTTGTCCCTTTAGAAAATACTTGACATAAGGCGGTGATATGTTATCCAAAATACCAGGGATTCCCGGAAAAAATATTTTTAAGGAGAAAGGCGGTTATGAAATCGAAATTTGAGAAGGAGGTGTCCAAACTCTGTCGTCGTTTTGGGACCATCGCCGTTAAAAAGGGCATGGTAACCCCGGACCAGGTCAAGGAAGCCTTTATGGAGCAGCTTGATGATGATTTAAACGGACGGGAACATCGGTTGATCGGCACCATTCTCTTTGAAAAAAACCTGATTACCTGGGACCAGGTGGATGAAGTGCTGAAGGACCTGTTTAAGGGCAAAACCGGGAAATAAGCCTTCCCCTATTTTCTTAATACTGTAAACCTCAGACCAATAAAGGAGGCTGAGTTATGTGGAAAGAATTCAAGGAATTCATTATGCGGGGAAATGTGATGGATATGGCCATCGGCATCGTCATCGGCGCTGCCTTTGGGAAGATCGTTACTTCCTTTGTCAATGACGTCCTGATGCC
>JBFMBU010000287.1:0-14358 GCA_040755035.1 Thermodesulfobacteriota bacterium | reverse complement strand
TCTAAACCGGCCCGAAGAAAAACCTTTTGATAGCCTTCTTCGGTCCAGAGAATATCTTCCACAGGTCTTATATCCCTTACGTCCTTCATAATAATCTTGACCACATCTCCTAAACCGGCCCAATGGTTTTCAGGGAAATCTTGGGTGGTGAAGGAAACCCATTCATGGCGGTATATCTCTGGGGAGGAAACGAGATTAATGATCCTTCCCTCCTTAGACAGGAGTCTATTAAACTCGCGGAAAAGGGTTACCTTTTTTTCCATGGAGGGTATGTTATCAAAGGTGAATATCGAAAATACAAGATCAAACATCGAATCCTCAAAAGAACGAAGATCCCCATCAGCAATTAGACGATAGTCTCCCCGGGGATCCCTGGCTCTGGCCTTCTGTATCATTTGCTCTGAGATATCCACGCCGATGACCTCAAAACCCAGATTTTTAAGGAATCGGGTTGATCGCCCGGTTCCGCAGCCGAAATCGAGCGCCTTTTTTCCCAAGACATGGGTTTGAATAATTTGCGGCAAATCCCGATAAGCCAGGGAATAGGTCCCAGGAAATTCCAACTCCGCATAAGCCTTGGCCCGTTCGGAATCTTCATAGACATTGACAAATTTCATTTTACCCCCTCCTATACCCGGCGAACAATGCATCCAGAGTGTTGCTCCCCGAAGCGTTCTGAAAGCTGAGGGTAAAGTATAAAGGGCTTGCCAAAAAATAACAGATGCAATATAATAAAATTGTAACCAGTACAGTTATGTTTTTTTAAAACTGTACTGATATTAATTTTGAGAAACTGTAACTATCTATTGAATACCAGGGGTCCTGAAATAGGAAGAAAGATGGAGTCGAACCAAGTGAAAAACAAAGAGACCAGTCTCTATGAAAAAGTATCCGGGGAAGTGACCCGGCTGATCGAGCAAGGGACCTTCCGGCCCGGAGACCGCCTCCCCTCGGTCCGCGCCCTCAGCCGTCAGAGGCGGATCAGCATCACCACGGTGCTGGAGGCCTACCGCCTCTTGGAAGATCGTCAACGGATAGAAGCCCGACCCCAATCGGGATATTATGTCCGCCGACCGGTCAACCCGGTCCTGCCGGAACCGAAAGCCGCCATTCAGGTGGAAAAAAATCCTGCGGTTGTCACAACGGATGAACTGGTGAAAAGGGTGCTTCGGGACAGCCGCAACCCCGATATAGTCCCCCTCGGAGCGGCCGTTCCCAACCCGGAGAACCTGCCGGTGGAAAAACTGAGTCGTATTCTGGCCTCGGTGGTCCGGCAGGGGGGAAAAAAAAGCATCTCCTATGAAATGGTAGAAGGACTGGAGGCCCTCCGGATTCAAATTGCCCGTCGACTCCTAAACACCGGCTGCTCTACTCATCCCAAAGAATTGGTTATCACCTCCGGCTGTCAGGAGGCGGTCACCCTTTCTCTGATGGCTGTCTGCCGCCCGGGGGATACCATCGCCATCGAAACCCCGACATATTATAATCACCTGCAGACCTTGGAAATCCTCCGCCTCCAGGCCGTGGAAATCCCCACCCACCCTGTCCTGGGAATAGATCTCGATGCGCTGGAGGGGGTTATCAAAAAACACAAGATCCGGGCTTGTCTGCTGATCCCTAACTTCAGCAATCCGCTGGGTAGTCTCATGCCTGACGATAAAAAGAAAACCTTGGCGGCTTTGCTTGGCCGGCATGATCTGCCGCTGATCGAGGATGACATTTATGGGGAGTTGAGCTTTTCCAAGGACCGTCCGCGCACGGTAAAGGCCTATGACCATAAAGGCCTGGTATTGTCTTGTTCTTCCTTTTCCAAAACCCTGGCCCCAGGGTATCGGGTAGGCTGGGTGGCACCTGGACGATATCAGGCCGAAGTAGAACGGTTAAAATCGGTCTGCACCATCGCTACGGCCACCGCCCCCCAGATGGCCATTGCCGAATTTTTAAAAAATGGAGGGTATGACCATCATCTTAGAAAAATCCGGCGGATTTATATGCGCCAGATCTGGCTGATGACCCAGGCTATAGGCAAATTCTTTCCTCCTGGAACCAGGGTAACCCGGCCCGAGGGTGGATTCGTGCTCTGGGTGGAGATGCCGGAATATGTAGAAGCCCGAAGACTTTACCAGGCGGCCCAAAAAGCAGGTATCTCCATCGCCCCCGGACCCATTTTCTCCATCAGGCCGAACTATCGGAATCACATTCGTCTGAATGCCGCTTTTTGGTCGGACCGGATCGAAAAGGCCATAGCCACGTTGGGCGGTCTGGCCGAGAGGATGAAATAATCGTTTTCTCCCTTGATTGTTGTCCCCGCTTGGCCTATACTGTTTTTTAACGGATGGCCGTAAATCGACCATCTGTCAGGAACCATAAAGTGACTTCGCCGCAAACAGAAACCCGACCCCTCCCTTCAACCAATCTCCAGCTCGAAGGAAATCCTCAACGACCCGGAATCTGGTCCCTGGCTGTTCCTTCGATCCTCGGCAATCTTTTATTCTCCATCGTAGCCTTGATTCAAACCAAATTTATCGGCAGTCTGGGCGGCGATGCCATGGCCGCGGTCGGTGTCGGCCAAAGGGTCTTTTTCACCATGCAGGCGGTCTTGATGGGGGTCAGCGCCGGGACCACTGCCTTAGTGGCCCGGGCCTGGGGAGCGGGCGACAAAGACGAGGCCGGACGGGTCACCTTGTCTTCCATAATAATGGCCTCGGCGCCGGGATTGCTCTTCATGATCGGCGGGATGCTCTTTTCCCATCCCATCGCCTCGATTTTCGGTTTGAATGCCTCGGCCACCTACCTGGCAGGAGAGACTGTTTACTGGCAAACGGTCTTTGTCATCGGCCTGACCGTCAACTTTATCCTCTCCACCGCTTTAAGGGCCGCCGGAGACGCCTGGACCCCGTTGATTTTGAATATTGCGACTTGTGTTATCAATATTCCACTGCTTTTTGTCTTCATCTTTGGATATGGAAGCATACCGGCCATGGGACCGGCGGGCAGCGCCCTGGCTATGAGCCTGGGTTTAACCCTTGGCGGCCTGGCCCTATTGTGGATATGGATGCGACAGAGGTTGGTCTTAAAATTCATCAAAGACGGTTGGAGCCATCGCCGCCGTTTTCGTCGTCTCTATTCCCTCAGTTATCCGGCCTTCCTGGAACAGGCCTTATTTCAGATTGGTTTCGTGGTTTTTTTAATGCTCATCGGCAATTATTACGGGACCAAAGCCTTCGCTGCCTATAATGTAGGCGTCAATATGCTGAATATCGCCATGGTCATGGGCTTCGGTTTTTCCATCGCCGGTTCCACCCTGGTGGGACAATATCTCGGTGCCGAAGATCCCGAGGGAGCGGTACGCATCGGCTGGAGGACCTGTCGTCTGGCGGTCATTTCCATGTCCGCCCTGGCCCTGATCATCGTCCTTTTTGCCGAGCCCTTCGCCCGCTTTTTTTTAGGCAAAGATGATCTGACGGTCAAATACACGGTCCAGTTTACTTATATCCTGGCGGCCATGCTGCCGATTCTCGGAGTGGACGTGGCCATCAGCGGGGCCTTGCGCGGGGCCGGTGATACCCGTTTCCCGGTACTCAGCACTTTTTGCGGTCTGATCGGTATGCGCTGCGGTCTGACCTTGCTTTTTACCTGGATAGGGTTGCCCGTGGTCTGGGTTTATGGAACCATCATCGGTGATTTTGTGGTCAGGGGAATTTTGCTGGTTTGGCGCTTTCAAACCGGGCGCTGGAAAAAAATAATCAGCAATCAGATGCCGGAACTGGAAAAGTCTAAAACAGAATGAAAGCGGGATGGGATCTTTTCCCTCTTTTATCTCCCCTATCTTCTGGCCTTTCCGGAAAGGTGTTCTATCATAATCTTTACGACTGCCGTTCTGGCGTCATATCTGGCGATGTATTCTTTTCCCTCTGCCAAAAATTCGGGAGAATATTTTTCAATCAGACCGATCAGGGCTTTATATTTTTCCTCCCCTTCCACAATATTTGCTTTTCCAAAGACCACCACGCTCTCGAATTCCGTTGAGAATTTTTCCGCCAGGACCCTGGTTTTCCCGACTACGCAAAAAGAAACTTTGTTGTTTGATCGGATGTTGTCCAGCTTATGTCCTTCCAAGGCGCAATGAAAGTAAAGGTGATTATTCAAATAGCAATAATTCAAAGGTACACCGTAGGGTTGCCCCTCCACATCGGTCGTGGACAATATGGCATATTCCCCCTCGGTTAAAAGCCGGATGGCCGACTCCTGGTCCATTTCCCGGTCCTTTCTTCTCAAATTTCTGTACATAGGTTTCCTCTTTCTTTTTTTCCATCATCCCGGGTAAGATAGTTTAAAGGATTGAGGGACTTCCCCTTCTAATGTACCTGCGGGGAAAATCCCAGTCAATAAAAACAAATGATTAAGGCGAATAATCCAATGCGCTTTTTTACCCGGGTGGAACCGGCCGAATTTATTAGCCGCCCCAACCGCTTTCTGGTGCGTTGCCGAAAAGACCGGGAAGAAATCACGGCTTTTCTTCCCAACCCCGGAAGACTGCAGGAACTGTTGCTTCCCCGTCGGCGTTTATATCTTACCCGGGAGCAAAGGTCAAATCAGCGGAAGTATCCCTATACCGTCATCGGCGTTGAACGGGAAGGGTTTCCCATCATGCTCCATACCCATAAGACCAACGAGGTGGCCCGTTTTCTGATTGACCGGGGAAGAATTCCCGGACTGGAAGGGGCCAGGGTTATCGGGAAAGAGGTCCCGGTCGGTCATTCCCGCTTCGACCTTCTCTTGGAATATCAGGGAAGGCCCTTGCTAACCGAGGTCAAATCCTGCACCCTTTTCGGAGAAAAGATCGCCATGTTTCCCGACGCCGTAACCGAGAGAGGGACAAGGCACTTACGGGAACTGGCTGGACTGGCCGAGGCAGGACGGGAAACCGCTGTGATCCTTGTAGTTCACTGGCCCAAAGCCGATTATTTTTTACCCGATTATCATACCGATCTATTCTTCGCCCGGACCATGCTGGAATGCCGCGAGAAAATCCGATTTTTCCCTATTGCTCTCAGATGGAAAGAAGACTTTTCCCTGGATGCCAAGACGGCCCTCTTACCCATTCCCTGGAAAAGTATTGATAGGGAAGCCCAGGACCGGGGCAGCTATCTGCTGCTGCTCCGGCTGGAAAAAAGGAAATCGATCACCATCGGGAAAATGGGGGAGGTCCTCTTTCAACCCGGATACTACCTGTATGTGGGTTCGGCCATGAAAAACCTGACCGCCCGGCTGGAACGGCATCGACGTCTCCGGAAAACCCATCACTGGCACATCGATTATTTAAGACAGGAAGCCGCTTGGGTGGCCGCTTTGCCGGTTCGTTCTTCGGCTGCCCTGGAATGCACGATGGCAGCGGCCATGGAGAAAATAGCCGATGGGTCCGTCCCCGGTTTCGGTTCCAGTGACTGTTCCTGCCCCAGCCACCTTTTCGGAATGGAGTCCAATCCTTTTCACTCCCAAAAATTTATCGACTGGGTCCAATATTTCAGAATGGACCGTCTCTATCCTATGTTGAATAAGGTTTAACATAGAGTTCACCGGAGTGCCCGTTTTTGGGGCGATCCGGTGGAACGACTCGTTCGGCATTCCATTATGCCACCACCCTATGCCGCCTTCAATAGGAACTCAACTTTCACGGCTTCGAAAGGAAAAACGATTCGTCCATCATTCGTGCGATCCAAAATGCCGGCGTTAAGAAGCGCGGCCACATCGCCATGGACGGCTTTCACATCACGACCGGATCGCCGAGCAGCTTCCCGGATTGAAACAGGACCGGCCCCGCAAAGAGCCTTTAGCAATTCCCATCGCTTTTTGGTTAATACTCGCCAGAGCAATTCCGGTGTAGCGAAGCTGATGCGCGCGGACTTTTCGGATTTTCCAGTCTTCCAAGCCTGCACAAAGTCCTTCATCGAATCACCAAGCGTTCGTACGTCAAGAATTAGGGTTTTCATAGTTCCACCTCGCAATATCTTTTTGGAAGTCATCGATCAACTGCTCCGGCGTTGTGAAAACATAGGCGATTTCCTCCTCGCCGAAGTGCCGGTGATCGCCCTTCCCGATTTCGTTGTCGTAGCGTAAGACACATTCACCGCGTACGATATATGCCAGCCTGTATTTGTAATTGTGCATTGATCCTTCGAGTGGCGTTGGAAGATGCCATAGCAACACTTCCGCGAACGACGATTCGGAAAAGGCTATGCGTGCACGGATGAGTTCAATGGCTTTCATGTTGGACATAATACCAACATTTTGAATTGTTGTCAAACACTACAAAAATGAGGGATCCCATGGCCGAACAGGAAGCTAATCGGCGGCACGAGCCGGCGGGCCGCACAGCGGGCGATACAGGTGAAGGGACGACCGCTTCAGTGGCTTTGTTGGTGCCGCACGAATCAGTGCGCAGTCAACGAATCCTTCCTCTTCATTTCCACCGCTTGATTTCCGATTTCCTGGCGCCGACAAGACACGGCCAGCGGTAGCGTAGCTTCCCGTTGCCGTTGCGCTCAGTGTTTGATGTAAGAACCATGTCAATGAATTTGGCCCATTCTTCAGAATCTATAACTGCATCATTTTGTTTCAAAAGTTTTCTCCTTGTTTTTCTCTTGATTCCAACAATTCGGCAGAGCGCCTAATAATACTTAGGATCAGCCGCGGCTATTAGCCATCGACTGCATCCCGTTGTTCGCTGATTAGGTGTCCAATTTCATAAAGGAAGTCAGGAGAAAAGTCGGCAGCGTTGGGCCACGCGATGGTATCAATATCGGTGTTGACTTCAACCTTTTTGAAAAACGATAGGTCTTTCAGGGGTTCAAACACCGGCCCGTGAAGGTGGGAGCGAAGGTCAACGAGTTTAATTTCGTTGTTTTCAAAACGAACCTTTATTTGATATCCATCAACATATGTTGCCTCGGTCACATAATGCATACTTGATCACCTCCTATTCTAAAGGCTTAATGCTTAACAGGTCTTCATGTCTGTTGGCTCGAAGCCAGTTATCCATCAATTCCTCGCGATGGAGGAAAGCCCACTCCAAAATCAATGAAATTGCCCTTCTCGGCAGACTGCCCTCAATAATTTGAAGTTCAGGATAGGAATATTAATATGATCTTTTCATTTGGTTTCGCATTTACTGATAATAACCAGGAAAAACGAACTTCTTATTTTACGGCAAACGGTTATCGCCCAATAAAAAAACAATATCAAAAACCCCGGAGGTTTTTTTAGTAAAAAATCCATTCGAACTACCCCAGAATGGGAAAGACAAAAATGAAGTGAAGATAAATACGATGTAAATTATACGGTAACCGGCTAATTTGTCAATATGTTGTAGTTAGGTCTCCTTCTAAGACAATAGAGCTTGGGTCAAAAAAGATAAAAGGAAAGCGGGGTGGAATCCTTCCTCTGATGAAGGAGCACAACGCGCCTGGCCTCTAAATGGGAGCTGGTGCATTTTGCACAAATCGAAGCAAAACGCACCACACCTACAACTTATTGACTTTTATTATTTAATTTAATTCCTTACCTCTACCTGTCGCAAAATCCATCAACTAATACCCCGGCCTGACATCTTAACTTATGGTACTCTCATTTCGATTTAAATTTTTATTAATTATAATTTCAAAAGGTTGCTCAAGTATAGCCAGACCTCCAACTTCATTGGCCCGTGAAATGCAATTTACATAAGGCAAGAAATAATAGTTATGGAAGTAACGGCTTACCCGATTAGCCTACAAAAGAATTTTAAAAATAAAAAAATATAAAAGGAGGACGCCATGAAAACGACCGAACAAAAAACAACCCGGCAACCAGTGGTCTTTGCCCTGGACAACGATCAGTGTGTTTGGAGCCGGGCCGGGGTGATCAAACCCGCCAAATGCATCAACGCCTTTGATTGTCTGGGCTGTTCCATGGATCAAAGGGTTTTGACCAATTTCGATGAAAAACGCAAGGCCGCCGGCACCTCGGATCCTCGTCCGGCCCGCATGCTGCTCTTGATGAACCAGGGGAAATGCCGGCACATGTTAAGCGGAAGGATTGCTTTCGGCTATTGTTCTCAGGGATATAACTGCGTCAAGTGCCCCTTTGATCAGATGATAGAAGAATCGAGCTATCTGCCCAATCTCCATCCCCCCAAGGTGGATCATGCTTCCGGATTCAAAGTGGCCCGCGATCACTACTACCATTTCGGCCATACCTGGGCCCGTGTCGAATACGGGGGAAGGGTCCGAATCGGGATCGACGACTTCGCCCTCCGCCTCTTGGGACCTCAGGATGAAATCCAGACCCCGGAACTGGGATCAACGGTCGGTCAAAACCGGCCCAATGCCGTCCTGAAACGAAGCGGGAAAGAGGCCCCCACCTTAAGTCCGGTGGACGGGAAAGTAGTAGCTATAAACCATAAGGTCCTGAACAAGACCGTTACGGCCAACCGTGATCCTTACGGGGAAGGCTGGCTGATGGTTATTCAGCCCTCATCCCTGCGTAACAATCTGAAGAACCTCTTCTTCGGCAAGGAAAGCCTGGCCTGGATTGATGATGAATTTTTCAGTCTCCAGAAGCTTATGGGCGAAGCCCTGGGAGAGGAGAGGGTCTACCCCATGGCGGCCACAGGTGGTGAAGCCTTGGCTGATATTTACGGTGAGGTCCCTCAACTCGGATGGGAGCGCTTAGTCAACACCTTTCTCCATACTTAACCGGTCGGACTCTATTTGTATTAGAGCCGACGGTCCCCCCTTCCCGGAAACGGTTACCGTATCCGGGAAGGGGACTAAGGGAACGGCAAGACTTCTTACCGCTTAATCCTTTTCAGAAAACAGACTCCGCAAACGCCGGCCGACCTCATATTCGCAGGCTTGACAGAACCTGCTCGGCAGTTCATCCATTTTTTCCAAATTATTGGAAAAGGCCATCAGACAATCGACGGTCCGGCAGTGGGTCAGGCCCAGAAGATGCCCGATTTCATGAACGGCGATTTTTACCGCCCGGTCATAACTTTTTCCCCGGTTTTTGCTTTGGCTGCGGAGCAAAGAAATAACAGCAGCTTTCCCCCCCAGTTGTGATTCTCCGAAGACAAAAGTCAGTATCGGGGTATAAATATCAACCCCGACTACAGCCAGCTTAAAATAGGCTCCCCCTTCGATCTCCTCCAGGGACCGTATGATTTTTCCGGCTTCATATTGCTCCCTCCGGACCTGAAAGGCATAATCCGGTTCCGGTTGTGGGGGATGGACCTCGGTATTGAGGCCGAGGATAGCCTGTACATTAGCGGCGATCACCGAAACCGCCGTCATATCTATCCGCCCCATGGGGAAGAGGTCTAAATGGGCGCGTGCACCTTCTGATGCATTTTCCGCTTTCAACAGGTTAATTTCTCTTTCCGGCCTGCCCGACTCCGAAATCGACAATCCGAAATTGGAATTTTCATTCAATCCGGCCTTAGCTCTCTAAGCGGTACCGCTTCATTTTCCGCGCCAGGGTACTGCGGTCGATCCCCAGTTTTTTGGCTGCCGCGCTGACTTTCCCATCGCAGGAGGCAAGTACGGCCTGGATATGAGTCCTCTCCAGGTCTTCAAGGGTTAGCGAACCAAAGGAAGAAGGCGGCTTCCCGGGGTCTAAAAAGCGTAGTTCTTCAGCCCCGATTATGCGGCCCCTGGCGATAACCACGGCCCGCTCGATGACGTTCTTCAATTCCCGAACATTACCCGGCCAGGAATAGGACATGAGATGTTCCAGGGCCTTTCTGCTGAAACCTTCCAGATGCCTCCCCGTCTCCTCCACAAAACGCTTAAGGAAGTGATCGGCTAAAACAGGGATATCCTCCGGACGCTCGCGCAAAGGGGGGATAGGGATGGAAATGACGTTGATGCGGTAATAAAAATCTTCCCGGAACTGATGTTCCTTGAGCAGCGGTAAGAGGTCGCGGTGAGTGGCGGTGATCAACCTGAAGTCCGAAGACAAAGGGCTGCTTCCCCCCACGCGTAAAAATCGCTTTTCCTCCAGCACCCGCAGCAGACCGACCTGCATCTTGGGCGAAATCTCACCGATTTCATCCAGGAAGAGGGTCCCGTTATCAGCCATTTCCAGACGCCCTCTTCTGGTTTTCACCGCCCCGGTAAAGGCCCCCCGTTCATGGCCAAAGAGTTCGCTTTCCAGCAGGGATTCGGTCAATGCCCCGCAATTGACGGCTACAAAAGGACCGAAGGCCCGTGGGCTTTTTGAATGAATGGCCCTGGCTACCAGATCCTTTCCTACACCGGTCTCCCCGGTGATCAGGATGGGCGTCGAGGAAGAAGCCACCTCTTCCACCAATGAAAAAACCTTGCGCATGGCTTCGGATTGAACAATCAATACATCCGGACCTTCTTCCTGCTGTTCCTGGAGCCTCTCTTTCAAAGCCAGGTTTTCTTTTTCCAGGCCCTTATGGATCATGACCCGCTCCATCAGAAGCGAAAGGGTATCCGGATCGAAAGGCTTGCACAGATAATCCCCGGCCCCGCGTTTCATGGCTTCCACAGCCGTTTGGATGGAACCGTGGGCGGTCATCATGATAACCGCGGCTTCGGGCTGTTTTTCCTTGATCCGGGACAAGAGTTCGATCCCGTCCATGCCCGGCATCTTGACATCCACCAGGCAAATATCGAAATTTTTCTTTTCCAGTAATCCTAGGGCCTGGGGTCCGGACAAGGCCGTTTCCACTCGATATCCGTCCTTTATAAACCAGGCCATAAGCGCCTCACAGATGGTTTCCTCGTCATCGACCACCAGGATATGCGTTGCTGACTTCATACCGCCGCTCCTTTATTCTTCCATCGGATTTTTCGGTATCCTGACACAAAAAGTGGTCCCCTGGCCCAGGGCGCTCTCCACTTCGATAGTGCCATGATGTTCATGAATGATACCGTAAACCATGGCCAACCCTAATCCCACTCCTTTTCCACCGGTTTTGGTGGTGAAAAATGGTTCAAAAATTCGCTGAATATGCTCAGGGTCTATCCCCAGACCGCTGTCACTCACTTCAATCCGGACAAACTCATTTTCTTCCTCCCCGCCCCTGATGACCAGGGTTCCTCCCTGAGGCATGGCGTCGATGGCATTGAAAACCAGATTGAGCAGGCATTGCTGAATTTGTCCGAAATCTCCCCAGGCGGTAAAAGGGCCGGGCGGCAGTTCCACCTTCCAGGTCACATTGGACAGGTCGAGCTGGTGACTGGTCAGGAGCATGATGGTATTGAGCATTTCCTTTATATCGATCCGGGTGGCCTCGACCGTGTCCTGGCGGGCAAAGGTCAAGAGGTTTTTGACGATACTGCCGCAGCGCAGGGCCTCCCGAAAGGACACGTCCAGATAACGCTCCAGTTCCGGAGGAAGCTCTTTTATATTTTTTTCCCGTAAATGGGCCAATACCAGTTTGGTGAAGGTGACGATACTGGTGATGGGATTATTGATTTCATGACAGACCGAGGCCACCAGCCGCCCCAATGAAGCCAGCCGGTCCTCCTTGACCACCCGGGTCAGGTCTTTTTTCAAGGCCTCGGTCTGGACAATGATCCTTTCGCTGATTTCCTGGGTCATATCCCTGACGGTAATGACAAACTGCAGCATTTCATTGAAGCGGTTGAATATGGGATAAGCGGTGATCTGACAGACCCGGGTGGTCCCATCGAACATAAAACGGTCATGAACCTTCCGCGCCGGTTTTCCGGTTCTGATGGTCTCCTGAATCGGGCAGCAGGCGTCCATATCGGAACAGAAATCCGGCAGTTGTTTCATGACCTCGTAACAGAACTTTCCCAGGATGGCCTTGCGGTCCCGCCCGCCGGTGACCAGGGGGGAATTATTGCTGTTGATGATCCGGTATTCCTGATCCAGGACCAGAACCCCGTCAGGAGAGGCTTCCAGCAAAGTCGTGGCAAAGGAGGTGGCCAGGGTTATTTCCGTATCCCTCACGCCCATGAGGTCATAGAGCTGGGCAATATCCAGAAACAATAAGGAGGATTTCTGGTCCAGGACGCCGACGGTGGCCGGTTTGTGAGCGATAATATCGGAAAGGATGTCCTGGCTGCCGGTCAACTCCAGGATCACATCCAGATATTCCAGGGAGAGGAGTTCCAGATAGCGGTCAAAGATCTTGATTCCTCTTTCGGCAGCCTGTTTAAGACAGAAAGGGGATGGAGAGGTAAGCGCGACGGCCGCCAGTTTAATCCTCAAACGGGTCAGCTTGATTTCTTCAATATCCCTGATAATGGACAAACACTTCTCAGCGCCGGTCACCACTCCGATATTGAGCAGGAGTCCCTCTTCCCATAAATTGAATTGAGCCATCCCTTTGCTTTCTTCCGGTTATCGGACCAATGCCAAAACACCAAAACGTTATCAGGAAACGATGCGTTGAACTGCCACAGTGGTTAAATTCAAAAAAAGGGGATGAAGAATAGACACCCTTTACCTTTTTCTTTTTATGCTGCCGGTAAAGGATCTAACTAAACAGGAAAAGATCAATAAACTTATGTAGACGGGTAAAAAGCCTTGCCCTCCATTTGGGTTGCGCCCCCAGCGGGGGAAAAAGTTTAATCGGTTGGGGAATAGGCCTCGCAGGCCCTTAACTACCCAGCGGTACGCTTTCCCAAAAAACCGGGCCACCCGGAAATTCCCTGGGGTTAATAATAAACGACCTTTCTCGCCCTGTCAAGGCTGAGATCGGTTCGGTTTTCGGGCGGTTACCAGACCGTCCATTCTCTGGCCGTCTTTCAAGAGTCCGACCTCTATAAACCCGGCTTTTTCCAATCCGGTTTTCACTTCGGAAAGGGTATAGGTGTCTCCACCACCGGTGTTGACCAGCATATTCAGGGCAAAGACGGCCCCGGCCGGGGGTCTGGTCCTCGATTCATCCATGATATGATCCCGGATCAGGATGACCCCACCGGGTGCCAGAGCTCGAAAGACCTTTTGAAAAAGCATCAGATTTTCATCGGGACTGTTCTGATGAATGATGGCTGAAAGCAAGGCCAGATCACAGCCGCCGGGCAGTTCGTCCTTATAAAAATCCCCGGGAACAAGATCGACTCGTGTTTCAAGCCCTTCCTGTTGCAGGCGTTCCCGGGCGATGGGAATCACATTCTTCTGATCAAACAGCACGGCCCGCAAATTGGGATTTTCCCTTAAGAAGGCGATGGTATAAGTTCCGGAGGCCCCGCCGACATCAAGAACTTTTTTATAAGGACTCAAATCAACGGTTTCGGCGATCTGGGCCGCCATACCCCTGGCCCCTACATGCATGGCCCCGATAAAGGCGGTCATGGCTTTTTCATCAAACCGGATCCCGGCCTTGATCTGCTGCTTGCCCTGGCCTTTTCGGACCACCTCGGTCAGGACGCTCCAGGTACTCCAGAGGGTGTTCATATGCAGGACCATGGGCAGGGCCGTTTCGGGATGGCCGGCGGTAAGAAAAACCCCCTGGTCCGTGTTCCGATACACGCCCTCCTCCTTGGCCAGGAGGCCGGCCACCACCAGGGCGTCCAGAAGCCGGGTCAGGCCTTTCAAATCCAGATCGAGGTCCTTTGCCAAGGCTTCCGCGCTGGCAGGTCCTTTACTTAGACGGGTGAACAAATCCAGTTCAGCCGCGGTCAGGATCACCCGGCTCATCATAAAATTTCTGGCTTCCGCCATCACTTTTTCCGCTGCCATGTTTTTCCCCTTTTTTGATAGGATACGTTATCAGGAAAATCCCCCAAAATTCTCTATCCGCCTTTTGTGTATGTAACTTTCAGTGAAGATAATTGAACCAATTTATCCAAGCCGTTTTCAGAAGTCAAGAAATCAGAATAAAAGGAGGTTCGAGCGTTCCCCTCTAAACTGGAATGCAAGCCAAACAGGCTGCGGTCTGAACCGCCTCCTGCCATTGGGGGATCCCCTGCCTCCCTCCATAATCCCGGCAGGACAAGGAGGCCACGGCCACCGAGAACCTGACCGCCCGGGGCAGGTCAAACCCGCGACTCAAGGCCAGGGCAAAGGCGGCATGGAAGTTATCTCCGGCCCCGATGGTATCCACAGCGGTTAGCGGCGGAGGAGGCACCTGGAACAACCGGGACTCAATGAAAAAGTAGGCCCCTTGGTCTCCGGCGGTGACGATCAGCGACCCTTTGACCTGTTCTTTTAATTTCATCATCCGTTCCGCCCAGGACAATCCTTCGCCTCCCAGTTCTTTCTCGTCCAAAAAACCGGCCGTGGGGATAAAATAGTCGGCCGTTTCCATGATATCCTCAATCCCTTCCCTCCAGCGTTCGCCGTCATAAACGATTTTATATCCCCGTTCCTTTT
>JBFMBU010000286.1:0-29033 GCA_040755035.1 Thermodesulfobacteriota bacterium | reverse complement strand
AAAAGAGGATTACAATGGAAACAGCCGAAGCCCAAAAAATAATTATCGAAGGACTGGAAAAGAAAAAGGGCAAATCTAAATTTTATCTCAAGGATTTTTACGCCATGCTTCCCGATTGGAAACCCAGGGAGGTCAATAAGTTGGTCAACAATATGGTCCAACTGGAGTTGTTGGAGTACTGGTCCAGCGGCAGTACGACCATGTATGGTTTAAAAGGGGCCGGGAAACAGGCCGCCGCCGAGGAAGGGGAATAACCCTTTATCAGGGGCTAAACCTGAAAAAAAGTTTTTAGTATTAACATAAAACAATGGGTCTCCCCCGACTGATGATAGCCTCCCTTCGGGGGGGATCAGGCAAAACCATAGTTTCCATGGGGATTTTGGCTGCCTGGAAGGCCCGTGGGCAAAGAGTTGTCCCTTTTAAAAAGGGTCCGGATTATATAGACGCCGGGTGGTTGGCCATGGCAGCCGACCACCCCTGTTTTAATCTGGACCCTTTTTTGATGGGTAAAGCCCAGGTCCTCCAATCCTTCCGGCGCCGAAGTGAAGCAGGGGTTTTAGCCCTGATTGAGGGAAACCGTGGGCTTTTTGACGGTATTAATCCCAAAGGGACTTACAGTTCCGCCGAACTGGCCAAGACCCTGAAATGTCCTTTGGTCTTGATTGTAGATTGCACCAAAACCACGAGAACGGCGGCGGCCATGGTCCTGGGTTGCCGAAGTTTTGACCCCGATCTTGATCTTAAGGGGATCATCTTAAACAATCTGGCCGGGGCCAGGCATGAACAGGTCATCCGCAAGTCGATTCAACGATACACCGGTCTCCCGGTTTTGGGGGCCATGCCCAGGATGCCGTCCTCCAATTTTCCGGAACGACATCTGGGGCTCTTACCCTTTCAGGAACACCCGGAGGTGGAAAAGGCCCTTAGTTCGGTCCGACAAATAGCCGAAAAATACCTGGACCTGGAAGGACTTTCCAATCTGGCCCGCCAGGCCCCTGAGTTGTCCCCCCTTTACAAACCAATGATCCGGCAAAAAAAAACCATCTCTTCTAAATCTCAACCTGTTATCGGGGTTATCCAGGACCAGGCCTTCCAATTCTACTACCCGGAAAATATAGAGTCGTTGGAAAGATCCGGGGCCCAGGTGGTCTACTTGGACGCCCTGAGCGGAAATTTCCCGCAAACCCTGGATGGACTCTATGTCGGCGGAGGGTTCCCTGAGACCCAGGCCCTTCGGCTGACCGAAAACCAAAAATTTCGACGGGCGTTGAAGAAGGCGATTGAGAAAGGTCTGCCTGTCTATGCCGAATGTGGCGGGTTGATGTATCTTGGAAGGGAGTTACGTTATCAGGGAAAGGTCTATCCCATGGTCGGTGTCCTCCCTTTGAGCTTTGTTTTGGAAAAAAGACCCCAGGGGCATGGATACACCCAATTAAAGGTTTTGGGGGAAAATCCTTTCTTTCCTGTTGGAAAAAGCCTCAAGGGGCATGAATTCCATTATTCCAAGGTAGTCAATTGGCCGGACACCCCCTTCACCCCTGCTTTTAAAATGATCAAAGGGGCGGGATTGGATGGGGCTGGAGACGGAATCGTTTATAAGAATGTTCTGGCCAGCTATACCCATCTTCATGCCCTGGGCACTGCGGAATGGGGGGCGGCCATGGTCAGGAAGGCCAGGGAATACAAGCTTTCAGCAACACGATAACCGGTTTTGGGGGATGGAAACTTCCGGCTATTCAAGTTCTGGCCCCTCGATTTTAAAAGAAAGAAATTTGGGAAAAAAAGAACAAAATACCCTTGACATTTTAAACAAAATAGGTCAATTATTGGCCACAAAGAAAAAATTTGTGAGGAGGAAAAAACATGCCAACGGTAGAATTTAAAGGGAAAACCTTTAATGTAGATGAAGATGGATTTATCGACGACTTCAATACCTGGAGTCGGGAATGGGTCGATTATGTAAAAGAGTCCGAGGGGATCAGCGAACTGACCGACGAACACTGGAAAGTTATCAATATTCTTCAGGATTACTACAAGAAAAACGGTATCGCCCCCATGGTCCGAATCCTGTCCAAGGTCACCGGATTCAAACTGAAATATATCTATGAGCTGTTCCCCTCCGGACCGGGAAAAGGGGCCTGTAAGATGGCCGGACTTCCCAAACCGACCGGATGTGTGTAAGAAATTCAAGTTAATAGTGACGTGTGACGGGTAAATAAAATTTCAGATTTCGGAGTGCGGATTTCGGAAAAACGTCTAAAAAGACAGATAAAATTCGATTATTATTTATCAGGGGAATAAACGGCAGCGGGTGTTTGTCTTTTTTTTCTTTCCTTCCGAAATCCGAAATCCGAAACCAGAAATATAATACCTTTTCACCGGTCATGGTTAATCTGCATCCGCTATGGGGCTTGAGGAAATTTTAACGAATAGAAAATCGGCCATTTGTGCTAAATGGTTCGATTTGGTTATTAAGACCTACCCTGAAGAAACCGCCAGATTCCTAAAAACCAAAAAAAACCGGTTTGCCAATCCGGTGGGCCATATCCTGTTTCAGGAACTGGAATCCATCATGGACGGTTTGATTCGAGGCGAGGACGTGGACAGTATGCGTCCCGGTCTTGATAACATCATCCGTATTCGTGCCGTCCAGGATATCTCCGCCTCCCAGGCCGTGGTGTTTATCCTGCTCTTAAAACCGGTAATCCGGCAGGAACTGGATCGGGAGATCAGGGAAAACCGGGTCGGCATAGGTTTGCTGGAACTGGAATCCAAGCTGGATGACCTGACCCTGCTGGCCTTCGATATCTATATGCAATGCCGGGAAAAGATTTATGATTTGAAGGCCAATGAGCTGAATAACCGGACCCTGCGGCTGCTGAAAAGGGCCCGAATTTTTTCGGAAGATCAGGCGGAAGACGCAGCTCAGGATTAGCGGATTTCCGACTGACCGTTGCGGAACCAACAGGAATTTCGGATTTTGAAATTTGGGAGGACCTATTTGGGGATAGGGGCCTTTTTTAAGGGATTTTTCTATTCCGCAATCCGAAATCGGCAATCTGAAATTTCTTTGATGTGAGGTAAAAATTCATGAATTTCATATTGGGCATTATCGTTTCCTTCATCACGGTACTGGTTCTTGTTTTTATTCCCTTTGTCGCGATGCAGGTGGCCGATCTGCAGGTTGTTTTCGGGGTCATTATCCCTTATGCGGCTATGAGCCTATTTCTGGTGGGGATCGTCGGGAGGCTGCTCCTTTGGTCTTTTTCCGCTGTCCCTTTCCGAATACCCACCACCGCCGGCCAGCAGAAATCCTTTCCCTGGATCAAACCCAGTAAAATTGAAAACCCATCCAGCGCTGCCGGGGTTTTCGGCCGTATGCTTCTGGAAATCCTGCTCTTCCGTTCCCTTTTCCGAAATTCGACCATGGAATTCCGTGAAGGCCCGAGGGTCACCTATGAGTGGGAAAAGTGGCTCTGGCTTTCAGCCATCCTCTTTCATTATTCCTTCGCGGTGGTCCTGATCCGGCATTTACGCTTTTTTACCCAACCGATCCCTGCTTTCGTGACCATGATTGAAAACCTGGATGCCTTTATGCAGGTGGGGATCGGCCCCCTGCCCGGGTTGATGCTGCCCGGCATGTATTTGAGCGGCATTGTCCTACTGGCGGCGGCCGGGTATTTATTCTTAAGAAGGGTGTATATTCCCACGGTGCGTTATATTTCCCTGCCCACCGATTATTTCCCGCTCTTTCTGATCATCGGCATCGCCACCACGGGCATTCTGATGCGCTACCTGCTGAAAGTGGATGTGGTCAGCGTTAAGGAGTTGATGATGGGGCTGGTCACCTTTCACCCCGTTTTCCCTCAGGGGATCGGGGTCCTTTTTTATATGCACCTCTTCCTGGTCTGCTGTCTGTTCGCCTATTTTCCCTTCAGCAAGCTGGTTCATCTGGGAGGGGTTTTCCTGAGCCCGACCCGGATCATGGCTAATAACAACCGTTTTGTCCGGCATATCAACCCCTGGAATTATCCGGTTAAAGTCCATCCCTATGAAGAATATGAGGAGGAGTTCCGGGAAAAAATGATTGAGGCCGGTATCCCCGTGGAGAAGGAGTAGTTATGGCTGTTAAAAATGTCCCCACTCCCGAAGAAGTCGCTAAAATAAAACATACCCCGCCTTTCTTTAAAGGGTGGATGAACACACCGGTGGATATCCGGCCTGGCATGTATTGTTACGCCGCCCAACCCAAAAATCTGGAGACCGTAAGTTTTCCGCATGCCCGGGTCTGGAACCCTCTGGATGAAGACTGGAAATTACCCCAGGACTGGAAAACCATTATCATCGAAGGCATCCGGGAACGGATCAGCCGCTTTCGGACCTTTCATATCTTTATGGACATCTGTGTCCGCTGCGGGGCCTGTGCCGACAAGTGCCATTTCTTTATCGGCTCCGGTGATCCCAAAAACATGCCGGTCTTGCGGGCCGAGCTGCTCCGTTCGGTTTACCGCCGGGAATTCACCACCGCCGGTAAACTATTCAGAAAAATGGTCGGGGCCCGGGATTTGACCGAAGACGTTCTTAAGGAATGGTGGAGCTATTTTTTTCAATGCACCGAATGCCGTCGTTGCTCGGTTTTCTGCCCTTACGGCATCGACACCGCTGAAATCACCATCATCGGGCGGGAATTGCTCAATCTGCTGGGGCTGAACATCGACTGGATCGCCGGACCGGTGGCCAACTGTTTCCGCAAAGGCAACCATCTGGGCATCGAGCCCCATGCCTTCAAGGATATGATCGATTTCTTCTTAGACGAGATCGAAGGGATCACCGGGATCCGGCCGGAACCGACCTTCAACCGCAAGGGGGCTGAAATTCTCTTCGTCACCCCCTCCGGCGACGTCTTTGCCGACCCGGGGACCTTTACCGCCATGGGTTACCTGATGCTTTTTCATCAGTTGGGACTGGATTACACCTGGAGCACCTATGCCTCGGAGGGAGGAAATTTCGGGTTTTTCACCTCCCATGAAATGATGAAACGACTCAATTCCAAAATCTACGCCGAGGCCAAGCGCCTGGGGGTCAAATGGATCCTGGGCGGGGAATGCGGGCATATGTGGCGGGTGGTCAACCAGTATATGGAGACTATGAACGGACCGGCCGATTTCCTGGAGGCACCGGTTTCCCCCATCACCGGCACCAGATTCGAAAACGCCACTGCCACCAAAATGGTCCATTTGGTAGAGTTTACAGCCGACCTGATCCGAAACGGCAAGTTAAAGCTGGACCCCAGCCGCAACGATCATCTCCGGGTCACCTTTCATGATTCCTGCAATACCTCCCGGGGCATGGGTTTTTTTGAAGAACCCCGCTATGTGCTGAAGAGCGTCTGCAATAATTTCTTTGAAATGCCCGAAGGCACCATCCGGGAACAGACCTTCTGCTGCGGCAGCGGGTCGGGTCTCAATGCCGGTGAAAATATGGAACTGCGGATGCGCGGCGGATTTCCCCGGGCCAATGCCGTAAAATATGTTCAAGAAAAACACGGGGTCAATATGCTGGCCAATATCTGCGCCATTGACCGGGCCGTTTTTCCCCCCCTGATGGAATACTGGGTCCCGGGGGTGGATGTGACCGGTCTGCATGAATTGGTGGCCAATGCCATGATTATGGACGGGGAGATTGAACGGACCACCAATTTAAGAGGGGAACCTCTGGGAGAAGAAGCCGAGGAGGACGGTGAAGAATGATGTACGACGAAAATAAAGTCATTCCCATAATTATTATTTTTGTGGTCCTGGTTACCTTTCCCCTTTGGTACAACCTGGGGAAGGCCGCTCCTAAACCGGACCCGAAGATTGACACGCCGGTTATTCAGGCCATGCCGGTAAAACAATGTATCGAACCCAAAGCGGCCATGAAAACTACCCATATGAAAATATTGGATGAATGGAGAATGGAAGTGGTGCGGGGGGACTATACCCGGCAGATGACCACGGCCGACGGACGGGTTTTTGAAAAAAGTCTTCAGAACGGCTGTATGAAATGTCATTCCAATAAAACCAAATTTTGCGATCAGTGCCACAATTACATGGAAGTTACACCCTTCTGCTGGGATTGCCATAATGCACCGAAGGAGACCAACTGATGGGCATCAATAGAAGAGAGTTTTTACGGATAGCCGGCATTGCCTCCCTCTGGGGATTGGGCGGCAAGACCGCCTTTGAGATTTTGAAGCCCGGAGCCCTGGAGGCCCAGACCCGGGCGCCTTTGATGAAGGGTAAAAAATGGGCCATGGTCATCGATACCCGCAAATTTAAAAGTCCGGAAGACTTTCAACGGTGCATCGAGGCTTGTGATAAAACCCATAACGTCCCCAAGGTGGCCAATATCCGGCAGGAGATCAAATGGATCTGGAAGGAACACTATGAAAACGCCTTCCCGGATGACCAGAACCAGTTCCTGCCCGAACAGATGGAACACAAGTCTTTCCTGGTGCTTTGCAATCACTGCACCAATCCACCCTGTGTCCGGGTCTGCCCCACCCAGGCCACCTTTAAAAGGGAAGACGGGATCGTCATGATGGACTATCACCGCTGCATCGGCTGCCGCTTCTGTATGGCCGGCTGCCCCTACGGGTCCAGGAGTTTTAATTTCCGGGATCCCCGAAGATTCATCAAGGAAGTGACCAACCCGGATTATCCCACCCGCTCCAAGGGAGTGGTGGAAAAATGTAACTTCTGCGAAGAGCGGCTGGCC
Organism: Thermodesulfobacteriota bacterium; assembly: GCA_040755035.1. Classification (GTDB taxonomy): domain Bacteria; phylum Desulfobacterota; class RBG-13-43-22; order RBG-13-43-22; family RBG-13-43-22; genus RBG-13-43-22. The sequence continues at coordinate 22,274 of JBFMBU010000286.1, read as the reverse complement.
AAAGGACTGGTGCCGGCCTGCGTCGAAGCCAGCAAGGGGGGGATGATTTTCGGTGATTTGGATAATCCCAATTCCGAGATCCGGAAACTGTTGAAGGAGAATTATTCCATTCGTCGCAAACCCAGTTTGGGCACGCAGCCGAATGTCTATTATTTGGTTTAAAAGACGTTAGTCGTTCAGCGTTCGGTGTTCGTCGAAAAAACTATCTGTCGGATTCAGGAGCCGCAGCCAACCAAAGAGAACGAACTTCTTGAATCCTGAAATAATTGAATGAGGTGACTATGTTTGAAAAGGCCCTGTCGGGAACGAAAAGCTACTATACCTGGGTGTTTTTCTTGCTGCTATTTATCGGCATCGGCTTTGCCTGCTATCTCTACCAGTATAATGAAGGGTTGGGGATCACCGGCATGAGCCGGGATGTCTCCTGGGGTTTTTATATCGCCCAGTTTACCTTCTTAGTCGGGGTGGCGGCTTCAGCGGTGATGCTGGTGTTGCCCTATTACCTGCACGACGTCAAGGTCTTCGGCAAGATCACCATTCTGGGAGAGTTTTTAGCCATCGCCTCAGTAGTGATGTGTATCCTGTTTGTTACCGTGGATGTAGGGTATCCGAACCGGCTGCTGAACCTGATCCTCTATCCCACTCCCAATTCCATCCTCTTCTGGGATTTTATCGTCCTCAATGTATATCTTTTATTGAACCTGTTTATCGGTTGGAATGTGCTGGCCGCCGAGCGCAAGGCCGTGCCTCCTCCCCAGTGGGTCAAGCCACTTATTTATCTGTCCATACCCTGGGCCATCAGTATCCATACCGTAACGGCTTTTCTCTACGCCGGCATGCCCGGCCGCCATTTCTGGCTCACCGCCATCATGGCCGTCCGCTTTCTGGGTTCGGCCTTTGCCGCCGGCCCGGCCTTATTGATTATTCTGGCCCTTTTAGTGAAGCGGTTAACTCCTTTCGATGCCGGACAGGAAGCCCTGAATAAATTGCGCAATATCATTACCTACGCCATGCTGGCCAGTATTTTCTTTGTTTTGTTGGAAATCTTCACCGCCTTCTACAGCAACATCCCCGGTCACAAACACGCTTTCCAGTATCTCTTTTTCGGGCTGGAAGGTCATGGAAAATACGTGATCTGGACCTGGATTTCCGTGGTGGCGGGGGTAGGGGCTGCCTTCCTTCTGCTGTTGCCGGTAACCCGGCGAAACAACGCCTGGTTAGTGGCCGCCTGTATCGGGGTCTTCGGATCTCTGTGGATTGAAAAGGGTCTGACCCTGGTGGTCACCGGTTTTGTACCCAGTCCCCTGGAACATGTCATTGAATACGCCCCGACCCTGCCGGAGGTCTTTATCGCCCTGGGGATCTGGGCCACTGGTTTTCTGATTTTGACCCTGCTTTACAAAATCGCCCTGACGGTCAAACTGGACCCCAACAGCGCTTCGATTCACTAAGTTTTCCCGATATCCGGTTTTTCCCAAGGCCCATCTCCGAAAGGGGGTGGGCCTTTTTTTTCTTCTTAAAACCGAAATTTATCTGCCAGGCCGGAAAATTTTCCTGCTTGATAATGCCCGAGGATGTCTGTAAAATAAAAAAATGCGCTATTTGTGAGACCTTTGAATTATTATGCCAATTTCTTTTTCGTCATTCCATGCTTGACATGGAATCCAGTATTTTTAGGTAGTTGTGGATACCGGCTTTCGCCAATAGGACCTATGATCCTGGGGGCTTGTCCCCAACCATCCTTTTAGAAAAGGACGGAACATGCCTTCCACAGAAGAAAGAAAAACCAAAACAGAGCGGATTCAGGAATCAACGGAGCTCCGACGTAAGGGCGGAACCATCGAGTCCCTGGAGGAAGGAAACCCGGGTTTTGCTTCTAATCTTCGGGAGAGTGAAGAAAAATACCGTCATCTGGTGGAGCGAGCCTATGTCGGATTCGGTATCGGACAGGACGGAGTCTTGAAATATGTCAATCCCAGCCTGGCGGAAATGGTTGGGTATGGAATTGATGAGCTGATTGGGAAGCCCTTTGTGGAATTTTTTGTTCCGGAAGAAGCCCCCAGGATATTGAACCGATACCATCGGCGTCTTGCCGGAGAAGAGGTCCCCCCCCTTTGCGAGTCGGCCTTCAAACATAAGGATGGGAAACGGATCGAAGTGGAACTTAACGCCGGCATCATCACCTATCAAGGGCGACCGGCGGACATGGTCATCGTCCGGGACGTGACCGAGCGCAAGCGGGCTGAGGAGACCTTGAGAATCAGTGAGGAACGTTTTCGGATCGCCGCTGAAAGTTCCAATGATTTCATTTACGAATGGGACATCGAAAGTGATCGATTGGAATGGTTTGATTCGGCTGATGAGCGACTGCAGGCGATTTTCGAAGAGATTCCGGTTGCCATAGCCGCTTTTGCCCAATATATTCATCCTGACGATTATGGACGCGTCTCAGAAGCGGTCCGAAGACAGGTCCGCTACGGGGAACCCTATAATGAGGAATACCGCCTGATCGGGAAAAAGGGGAATATTATTTATATCAAAACCGCCGGTCGCTGTCTGCGGGACGAGAAGGGAAGGGCCTATAAATGGATCGGGGCCACCAGTGATATTACCGAGAGAAAGCAGGCCGAGGAGGCCCAGCGCCAGGCCGAGGAGAATTTCCGGGCCATTGTCGAAAACGCCGTGGAGGGGATTTTTCAGTCCACCCCCGATGGGAAATTTCTAATGGCCAATAAAGCCTTGGCTAAAATGCTGGCTTATGATTCTCCGGAACAGTTGATCGAGTCGGTAGAGGATTCGGGGACCCAACTCTACACCGATCAGGCAGACCGGGAACGGGCCAGAAAAATACTTGCCCAGGAGGGGGAACTGAAAAATTTTGAGGCCTATGTCCAGCGAAAGGACGGGGAAAGAATTTGGGTAAATCTGAATGCCCGTTTGGTCAGAGATACTGAGGGGAAGGTCCTCTTTTACGAAGGAACAGCGGAAAACATCACCGAAAGCAAACAGGCCGAAGAGGCCCTGCGGCAGGCCGAGGAGAAGTATCGATCCATCGTTGAAAATGCCGTAGAAGGTATCTTTCAAACTACGGTAGAAGGTCGTTTTTTAATGATCAATTCCGCCTTAGCCAGATTTCATGGCTATGATTCTCCGGAAGAAATGAAAGCTGAACTATCCGATGGCGACAGTCCGCTCTATGTACATCCGGAAGATAGACAGAGGTACAGCCGGATCATCGAAGAACAGGGGATGGTCTCAGGTTTTGAGACCCCATTATATACCAGGGATAAAAACATCAAGTGGGGGTCCTTGAATGTCAGGGCCGTCAAGGACGGTCAGGGGCAATTGCTCTATTATGAGGGGACCATCGAGGATATCACCGCCCGCAAGGAGGCGGAAGAAGGGCTGCGAAAGACCATGGAGGGAATTGTCCAGGCCATGGCCCTGACCGTGGAACAGCGGGACCCCTATACCGCCGGACACCAGCGCCGGGTGGCGGGTTTAGCCGAAGCCCTCGCCTGTAATATGGGGCTTCCCGAAGATCAGGTGAATAGTGTACGTATGGCCGGCATTGTTCACGATATCGGAAAAATCGCCATCCCGGCTGAGATTCTCAGCAAGCCCACCAAATTGAGCGATATCGAATTCAAACTGATCATGGCCCATCCCCAGACCAGTTACGACATCCTGAAGGATATTGATTTCCCCTGGCCCCTGGCCCGGATTGTTTTGCAGCACCATGAACGCCTGAATGGGTCGGGATATCCAAAGGGGCTTTCAGGAAACGCTATCTGTTTTGAAGCCCGCCTTTTGGCCGTGGCTGATGTGGTGGAGGCCATTTCCTCCCATCGTCCCTATCGTCCGGCCTATAGTATAGAAACGGCCCTGGAAGAGGTCGAAAAACATAAAGGGAGCCTTTATGATAAAGAGGTGGTCGAGGCCTGTCTGAAACTCTTCAGGGAAGGGGGATACACCTTTGATTAAGGGAAAAGGACCAAGGAGAAAAGCGGTTCCCCTTCAGCCTCCCTCCTCCCGGTGGTTTGTTTGAAACCGTACCGGCTGATAGAACATACTGCCGATATAGGGATAGAGGTCAAGGGCTATACGCTTCCCGACCTTTTTGCCCTGGCTGGTTGGTCCTTTTTTGATTTGATGCTTGACGCTCGGAAGATAGCAATCAAACAGGAAAGATCGGTTAAGGTTACGGCCCCGGATCGGGAAGCCCTTTTTGTGGCCTGGCTGGGTGAGCTGTTGTTTCTATTTGAAAGCCGACAACTTGTTTTTGGAGCCTTTGAGATTCAAACCCTTAATGATAGGGAGCTGCTGGCAAAGGTCCGGGGGGAGCTTTTCGATCCCCGAAGGCATCGGGTAAAGCAGGTCTTCAAAGCCGTTACCTATCATCAGCTTCGCATCTGGGAGGAAAAGGGGGTTTGGAAGGCCAGGGTGATTTTTGATTTGTGAGGAAAATAGGCCGGAGACTAAAGACCGAAGGCTGAAAGTCGGAAGCCTTCTTTTTCCCTGATAGGCTTTTTCACGATACAAAAACAGGAATTCCAACTCCTTTGAGGCAAAGGCAACTATGCCGGATAAGATTAAAATCGAAAAAATTGATGATTGTCGCTTCCGCATCCCCCGGGAGGGAAAGATGCGGACCGGGGGTCTGGTCTTTATTTCGGAGGCCATGCTTCCCGATCTAAGGCAGGATCAAAGCCTGCAGCAGGTGGCTAATGTGGCCTGGCTGCCGGGGATCGTGGGACGTTCCATGGGCATGCCTGATATCCATTGGGGATATGGTTTTCCCATCGGCGGGGTAGCGGCCTTCGATATGGAACAGGGGGTCGTCTCCCCGGGTGGAGTCGGATACGATATCAATTGAGGGGTACGGCTGCTGCGCTCCGGGCTGAGCCGCAAAGATATCGAAAGCCGGATCAAGGAAATCATAAACGCCCTGTTCCGCAATATCCCTTCCGGTCTGGGTTCCCGCCGCAAGGATTTTAAACTTTCCCCCAGGGACCAGGAAATGGTCTTAAGCCAGGGGGCACGCTGGGCTGTAAGTGCCGGTTTCGGAAGCTCTGAGGAACTGGATCATATTGAGGAGGGCGGCTGCCTGGAAGGGGCCCGGCCGGACCTGGTTTCGAGTAAAGCCCTGGAGCGGGGGAAGGATCAATTGGGGACGTTGGGGTCTGGTAACCACTTTGTGGAAATCGGCTATGTGGAAACGATTTTTGATGAAAAAACCGCCCGGGGCTTCGGTCTTTTTCAGGATCAGGTAACGGTCATGGTCCATACCGGATCAAGAGGTTTGGGACACCAGGTCTGTGATGACGCCATTAAAAAATTGATTCCGGCTACAGCCAAATATGGTATTGAACTGCCGGACCGCCAGTTGTGCTGCGCCCCTATTTCCTCTGCCGAAGGGAAGGAATACCTGGCCGTAATGGCCGCGGCTGCCAACTTTGCCTTTGCCAACCGGCAGATCATCGCCCATTGGGTCAGGGAGACCCTGGAGCGGGTTCTCAGGCTGGGACCGAGGGATCTGGGATTGACCCTGATCTATGATCTCTGCCATAATATCGCCAAAATCGAGACGCATCAGGTGGAAGGCCGGGGCAAAAACCTTTGTGTGCACCGTAAAGGAGCGACCCGGGCCTTCCCCCCCGACCATCCTCAGATCCCCAAGGATTACCGGGAACTGGGGCAGCCCGTACTCATCCCCGGGGACATGGGACGCTATTCTTATATCTTGGCCGGAACCGAACAGGCCATGGAAGAAACCTTCGGCAGCGCCTGCCATGGGGCTGGCCGGGTCATGAGCCGCCAGGCGGCTGTAAAAGCCGCCCGCGGTCGGTCCGTGGTCCGGGAAATGGAAGAGCGGGGTATTTTTGTTCAGGGGGCCGGCCGGGGAACCATCATAGAAGAAATGTCCGAGGCGTATAAAGATGTGGCTCACGTGGTCGAAGTGGTTCACCGGGCCGGTATTGCTAAAAAAGTGGCCCGCCTCAAACCCCTGGGGGTGATGAAGGGATGACCGATTCGAAGCAGAAGATTCAGCCCATCAGACTTGCCCGGCAAGGGACCTTTTTCGGGGAAAATTATGTTCCTTTGACCCTTCACCAGACCGAGGTGGAGAATATCTGGGAAACGTTTTTAGAGAGCACCCTGGGACCGGAACTAACGCCGGAAGAAATAGAGGCCCTGGAAAGGGCGTTAAAGAAATTTAAAGGTATTTCCGAACAAAAACTGGAAAATCCCTATTTCTGGGAAAGCTGGGCCCCCACCTGGGCCGAATATTCTCGTCGGAATCTGAACCGGGGTCTTTTATTATTGAACCGACTTGATCGCTTCGAGATCCATCGTAACATCATCAGTCTGGGGGCTGGTTCCTGCTGGCAGGAGGTTTTTCTGGCCCAGTATTGCTGCCCTGAAAGCAGGGTTTTTGGCTTGGATTTTTCTCATCATATGATCAAACAAGGGGTTCTTTTGGCCGGGAAGCGGGAAATCAGGAACATCCATTTTTCGGTGGGAAAGGTGGAGGCCCTTCCTCTGACGGACCACTGCGGGGACCTGATTATCAGTATCAATTTGTTGGACCTCATTCCGGATGTGCCTCGGGTGCTGCGGGAAATCCGGAGGGTCCTGTCCAATTCTCGGATAAGCAGATATTTTTTTGTTTTTCCCTTGAACAGGCGGGAGCGGCTGCAGTCCAGGGCCGAAGCCTGGGAGTCCATGATCCTGGAGGCCGGATTGGAAAGGCCGCAAATTTTCAGTTTTAAAGGAAAAAATTACAAAGGCCAAACCCTGCGTCTGCTGGTATTGACCAATATGGAAACCCTTCCTGATTAGAAGTTACAGAGGAAAGGTCTGTTCTGGGTTTAGAGGCGGCCCTTTGGGTTGTCGAAATACGAGATACGAACCCCGAGATCCTTTTCTATTTTGCTGATCTTGCCTAAGTCGATAAATCACATTTAATCGGGCAATGCCGAGAAATCAATGCACCTGGGACTTGGGGGGATTTTCCGAACCGCCTCCCCTCCTGCGCATCTGCATCTGCAGGAAACCGTCGCTGAAAGGGTAGGGGCCGAAACGAAAGTGAGGGCAGGGAAAGCTGTCACAGTCCCGAAGACAATATTCCACTTTGCGCTCCATGGCGCAGTTCAGTATCGGACAAACCCCACCCATGAGCCGCAGTTGAGAGGCCAGCTTTCTGGAAGCCTGTTCCGAAAGGCCGGAGCCGCAGGGGCTGCAGCGGCCATCGACAAATAATTTACAGGTCATACAATTAATACCGCAGGCTCCGGTTCCGTCCATAGTTTATCCCCCGCGTATTATAAATATTTTTCTTTCTGATGATCCTTCGGTCTTTTTGAACCTTGGTGATGCCGGAGAAGGATATAAGTGGCCCCGGCCCCGCCGTCATAGGCCTGGGCGCTGGTGAAGGCGATGACCCTTTTTCGCCAATGACTCCGCGTCAGCCATTCCCGGACCTTATTTTTCAATATCGGCTCCCCGGGAGAAGAGATGCCCCGTCCGTGAATGATCAGCACCCCTATTTTACCTTGCCGGAGGGACTCAGTGAGAAATTGTCCGAAAGCCTCCTTGGCCTGTTCCAGATCAAGGCCATGCAGATCGAGATGGGCCTGTATGGAAAAGTCCCCCCGGTGTAAACGCTCGGTTATTTCAGGTGGAATATTTCGGCCGGTCCCCTCCATGTATTCGGGTGTTTGGGAGATGATAAAACCCTGACCGGTTTTTACCAGGTTTTCCAGGTGCTGCCGGATTTCTTTTTCCGGCTCTTTTAGTGGAGGACCTGTCAAATGGGACTTGGGGGTTCTCTGGAAAATAGGGTTATCTGTCCTGGCTATAGGCCTGACGCCCTCCATGGCTTGGCGAAAGGTGTCTTCTTCATTGACCGGTGGAGCAACGACTTCCGTTGAGGCTTTAACCCGTTTTTTAAGGCGTATTCCTGGATTAGTAAGGGGTGGTGAAGGCGGCAACACCACCTTGTCTTTAAGGAGGTCCTTCAAAGAAAGGAAGGGGTTGTGTTTCAGGTGGCCGTCCGAATCGTTCATAAGGCTTACCGCTCGTTGGACTTTATATGGTATTTTATCATAAATGGACCCCAAAAAGGTAGACCATTCTCTTTCGTTATTGATCTTATCTTTTTCTTATTCTATATTCTTTCCCGAGGATATAAAAGATTATTCTTCGTTTCCAAAGGAGCCCTCCCATGACCCAGAGAAAGATATCCGGCATTGCGGTTTTTTATTTCCTGATCCTGAGAGAAGAGACCTTTCAGGAACGCCACCTGAAAAGGATCCGGGAAGCGGCCCCGGAGGCGGAAATCGTTATAGTAAAATCCAGGGAGGCCTGGACCGAGGCCGTAGCCCGGAAAGGTGCCATATGCGAGATCTTTTTGGGCATCCTGTTGGATGCCTGGATCGACAAGCTGCCGAACCTGAAATGGGCGCAACTGGTCAGTGCCGGGGCGGATCGGGTCCTTAAATCGCCGGAGGTGATGAAGCGGGAGGTGGTGATCACTAATGCCTCAGGGGTTCACGCTATTCCCATTTCCGAGCACATCCTTTCCCTGATGTTCTCCCTGGCCCGCAACCTTCCTCAATATATGCGAAGCCAACTGGCCGGAAAATGGGAACGCCGGGGTGAAATCACTGAATTGGAAGGTACCACGGTAGGATTGGTCGGCCTGGGAAAGATCGGTGAAAAAACAGCCGAGAAAGCCAAGGCCCTGAACATGAAAGTCCTGGGAGTTCGCCGGAACCCGGAATGGTCCAGTCCCTTTGTGGACAAGATGTACGGACCGGAAGGGCTTCCTGAAATGCTGTCCCAGGCCGATTGGGTGGTGGTGACGGCGGCCGGAACAAAAGAGACGGAAGGCATCATCGGAGAACCCGAACTGGCGGTCATGAAAAGGTCGGCTGTGGTGATCAATATCGCCCGCGGTTCTCTGATCCGGGAAGAGGCCCTGGTGCGGGCCCTGAAGGAAAAACGCATTGCTGGCGCCGGTTTGGATGTCTTTGAAACCGAACCGCTTCCCGCGGATTCACCGCTGTGGCAGATGCCCAATGTCATCCTTACCCCCCATGTGGCCGGAGGGACGCCCTATTATATCGACCGGCTGATGGACATCTTTGTCGAAAATTTAAAGCGCTACCAGGCCGGGGAACCGCTCATCAACGTGGTTGATAAAAAACTGGGGTATTGATTCCTTAATTTATATCAAGAAGCAAAAGAGACAGAAATGATGCTGCCGGTTATAGGAATCTTATTGGGGGACGCCGCGGGGATCGGTCCGGAAATCGTTTCCCGGCTCTTTGAGACGGATGAACTGCTCCGATATTGCCGGCCCATCCTCATCGGCGACCGGCGTATCCTGGAATGGGGAATGAAAATCAGCGGGACGACTTTTCCCCTTCAGGAGATCGAGACCCCTTCCCAGGCCCAATGGCCGGGGGCTGTCCCCTTTATCGACCGGAAAAACCTTGATCCGTCTCAGATCACCTTGGGCCAGATCAGCGCGATTTCCGGACGGGTCACCGGGGAAATGCTCGTCTATGCCCTGCAGTTGTGTACAAAAGGACAGCTCGCCGGATTTGCCTTTGCCCCCTATAACAAGGCGGCTATGGAATATGGGGGATATCCTCTGCTGGAAAAAGGCAAAAGTATTTTTGCCCGTCACCTGAATTGGGATAAGCCTTTTGACGAACTGAATGTGATCGGGGATCTCTGGACCGCCCGGGTGACCAGTCATATACCGCTGAAGCAGGTTTCCGAACATCTCAGCCTAAAAAGAATAAAAAGGGTCATCGGTTTGACCTTTGAAACCTTAAAACGGGCCGGATTTGAAAACCCGCGGCTGGCCGTGGCGGCTTTAAATCCTCATGGCGGGGAAGACGGGCTCTGCGGCCGGGAAGAGATTGAAATCATAGGACCGGCCGTGGAAGCCGCCCGAGCGGAAGGTCTTCCGGTTTCAGGACCTTTTCCGGCTGACACGCTTTTTGTCATGGCCATGAAGGGGCGGTTTGACGGCATTATCACCCTCTACCATGACCAGGGGCAAATCGCCCTGAAAATGATGCATTTCGGAAAGGTGGTTACGGTCCTGGGGGGACTGCCCTATGCCATTACCACTCCTGCTCACGGCACGGCCTTTGATATCGCCGGGAAAGGGGTGGCCGATCCCGAGGGCATGAAACAGGCGGTCATAATAGCCTCCCGAATGGCCAGGTGGAGGAAAGACCCCGGAGAAGGAACTTGATCCACATCTCCGGAAGCCGGGAGTCCCCCTTGAACCGGATTAACTGATTTCTGCCGTTTTTTTGGCCTTGGCCAGGAACTCCTCCAGGTTTTTGCGGATGGCGATCTTGTCAAATTTTCCAACGCTGGTCTTGGGAATGGCCTCGGTAAAGAGGATATAGTCCGGGAGCATCCATTTGGTAATCTTCCCCTTGTCCACCCCTTCCTTCTCCAGATAATTGAGCAGATCTTTTTCATTTTCCCCGGCCCCCGGAACCAGGGTCACCATAGCCATGGGTCTTTCCCCCCAGATGGGATCGGGGACACCGACATAGGTCGCTTCCAGGACGAACCCGGCCGAGGAGGTCAGGTTTTCCAACAGGACCGTGGGGACCATTTCCGAGCCGCTGCGGATGATGTCCTTGAAACGGTCGGCGATGATGATGTAATCGTCCCCGTCGATCTTGGCGGCGTCACCGGTGTGAAACCAGCCGTCGTACCAGACTTCGGCCGTCTTTTCCGGCTCCTTGAAATACTCCATCATGATCCAGGGACCCCGGAGGACGATTTCGCCCACCGTGGCGTTGTCATGAGGGACCGGCTTTCCCTGTTCATCCAGCACCTGCACTTCCAGTCCGGGGACCGGGGTGCCGGTCTTGACCCTGACCTCATCCAGTTTTTCCTTGGGCCAGTTGCGCATGGCCTTTTTGACGAAGGCCCCGATGGCCGCGGGGGCGGTCTCGGTCATGCCGTAACCAGAAGAGACCGTGAAGCCGGGGATTTTTTCTTCGGCCTTCAATTTTAAGCCCAGGGGCAAGGCCCCGCCTCCCACCCCCAGGGTCTTCAGGCTGCTCAAATCGTATTTATTCAGGTCGGGGTACTCAACGATCATAGCCAGGACCGTGGGGACCACACCGGCGTTGGTCACCTTTTCCCGGTCCACCAGTTCACAGAACCCTTCCACGGTAAACATGCCAGGCAAAACGATTTTTTGCGCCCCGAACACATAATGAAAAGGAGCCCCCCAGGCATGGATGTGAAACATGGGGGTGATAATCATCGGCACCGCGTTTTCCCCCAAAAAACGGGCCGCCGGATCGTTGGTAAGGGAGGTGACGGCGGCGACATGGAGGGTCTGCAAATAGAGTTGACGATGGGTAAACATGCATCCCTTGGGCAGTCCGGTGGTGCCGGTGGTGTAACATAACGTAGCATAATTATCTTCACTGAGGACGGGCCACTGGAATTCCTTTGATTGTTGGGCCAGCAAAGATTCATATTCAACCAGAGGTTCGATTCTGGTCTGCGGCAGCCCCGGTTTGTCGGAAATATAGACATATTTTTTAACCACGTCCTTGATATCATCGTAAATCCTTTCCAGTAAGGGCAAGAGAAGGTCGTCGACGAAGAGGATTTGATCTTCCGAATGCCTGATGGTATGAATGATATGGTTGGGGGAAAGTCGGACATTGATGGGGTGCAATACCGCTCCACTGCAGGGAACGGCGTAATAAAGCTCCAGGTGGCGGTGATGATTGAGGGCCATGGTGGCCACCCGCTGGCCCGGATCGAGGGCCCGGCCGGGTTGGACCTCCAGAGGACCTCGCAACAGATTGGCCAGTTGGCAGGTACGTTCATACCACTCTTGCCAGGTGAACCGGAAATACCGGGCGGTCTGGGGATTGCGATAGACCACCCCGATCTCGTTGGGGTACAGCGTTACCGGTCTTTTCATAAAGGTGGTTAAAAGAAGCGGGTAATGGACACTGAATTCGGGAAAGGTTCCGGTCTGCATCTTATTCTCCTTTTAGAGGTGATCTTTATTTTGCCGGGACCTGCCGGCCCCGGCGGGGTTAATAGTAATGGTCTCAAAATAATATAGACATAAGAGGATCAAGGGGGTCTTTTCTGGAGATTGTCCAAAGGGTGATTTGTCGCCCAATCCCGGCCCCCGCAGGGGGTTTTCTTTGAGGTCGGTCTATCGACCTCCCGGCCAGTCCAGCAAAGTTTGATTCGAGGCAGGGCATACACCCCCGGCTTCCGAAAGGAAGCCTCTTTTTGGATCGGCGTAGCCGATCGGCCTGTTTCCGGCACTGGTGAAGGCCTTCTTCTGATTTAGTTAATTAATTTGCCCGGCAAAGAAGCTTCCAGGTTTAGGGAGGACAATCTCCAGAAAAGACCCCCTTGATCCTCTGGTGGACAAGCTTATCAGTTTCATGTCCATACTACTATGAGTCGGTTAATAACAAGGGCTGAAATCAGGGCCCCCTGCCGGAAAAGGCTTTTGGGGGAGGCGAAAGACCGCTGGAAATCATTTGCCGGCTAATCATCATCTTTTGACAAGCGGGTCTAATTGGGTTATTGGGTTATTAGAATCATTAAAAATTCCGAGGTGAGGCTATGGAAAAAAAAGTCCATGATTTTGAGTTTCTGGCCAAAGGCGGCCCCTATTCGCATATCATCGAGGCCAACGGATTCCTCTTCTGCTCCGGTGTGACGGCCGTCGACCGGGAGAAAGGCTTAGTCATCCGCGATGACGTCCGCAAAGGCACCGAGATCGTTCTCGCCAATATCCAGCGGGCCTTAAACGCCCTGGGCAGCGGCCTGGAAAAGGTGGTCAAGGCCACGGTCTTTCTGAAGGACATGAAGGACTTCCAGGCCATGAACGAGGTCTATAAAACCTTTTTCCCCGCCGACCCGCCGGTGCGGACCTGTATAGCGGTCAAGGACATCCCCGGCGATTCCCCGCTGGAGATCGAGGTCATTGCCGTCAAGTAGGCCGGCCGAAGCGACGGAAGCGCTTTATTCCCTGTTTCAAGATTCCCGCCTGTCGCCCTTGGGACGATAACGGTAGATAAGAGACACCGTGAACAAGATGGAGGAAAGGCCGAAGATGGTCGAGATCACCAGGGGCCACCCCCTTCCGTTCAAAAGCAGTTGAACAATAGCGTAAAAAAGGGCGCAAAGGGCGGAAACGGTCCAGATGCACCAGGAGCGCAGGGAAATATCCCGGCTGGATTTGGTGCGGATCAGTTTGATCCATTGAGGCAGATAGGCCGAAAAGGCGATGAAAGGGACGGCCATTTGACAGATATTGGCGGCACTGACCACGACTTCCGACGGCATCGAGTTTCCTTTCTCCCTGAGGCTGGCAACGGGAATTTTTCAGAAAAATCGTTAGAGCCCGGCTGGTGTGATCTGATATTTGAAAAGAAAACCGGAATCTCGGGCCAATTTTTCCATTTTTTTTCTTATGGTCTTAAGATCAAATTGAAAAGTATATTCCTTTCCCAAAAGATTGGATTGTTCCTCGATCGTCCCTTCCCGGCCGCCCCCTCCTGATTTATATATTTCCTTCTTAAAACCGAACCCGGTGGATATGCCGTCATCCATTCCGCCTCCGGCCGAAAACCCGCTTCCGGATTCTTTGAGCATTTCCGTAAAGCGAATTTCCCGGGCCGAATCATCGATACGGAATCTGGCAATATATTGAAGCCTCTTCTTGGTTAGAAAGCCCTTGCGTTCGGCAATAATAAAGGAAAAGGTGTAAACTCCCTTTTTCTCCGTCAATTCAGCCGGGAGGGTCGAGACCAATTGTTTCACTTCGTCTAATAAGGCCATAACTCTCCTTTATCGGACAGGGCAGAGCGCTGCCCGGGTTACTCACCAGGGGTCGACATAGGAATGTCTGGGTTCGCGGGTCCGTTCGGTCGGAACGGACTTGAGACCGCGGAGGATCCATCGACGCGTTTCCGCCGGATCGATTACGGCGTCGATCTCCAGATGGGCGGCGGTGTTAATGGCCTTACCGATCTCATAGGAATGGGCGACCAGTTTGTTATACAGGGCCTCCCGTTCCTCCGGGTCTTTCACGGCTTCCAATTCTTTTTTATAACCGGCCTTGACCGCGCCTTCCAGCCCCATTCCGCCGAATTCGCCGGTGGGCCAGGAGACGGTAAAAAACGATTCATGAAATCCACCCTTGGCCATGGCCATCACCCCAAGCCCGTATCCCCTTCTCAAAATCACCGTAAAATAGGGGACAGTGATGTGGGCGCCGATGACGAACATGCGGCAGACATGACGGACCTGGGCCCGTTTTTCGATCTCCGGACCGACCATGAAACCCGGCGTGTCACAGAGGGAGATCAGGGGCAGTCCATGGGCATCACACAACTGCATCAAGCGCACAGCCTTATCGGCATCCTCGGCTTCAATGGCCCCGGCGGTGTGCATACAATTATTGGCGATCAAACCAAAAGGGTTCCCTTCGATGCGGATCAGGCCGGTGATCATGCCGGGACCGAATTGGGGACGGAGCTCGAGAAAGGAATCTTTATCGGCCAGGGTTTTGATTACCTTTCGGACATCGTAAACCCGTCTGCGGTTTTCCGGGATCAAATCACGCAGGGTATGTTGATCGGCCGCCTCCCAGGAAGGGATCGAGCCTTGAAAATAGGAAAGGTATTTTTTCCCCACGGCCACCATTTCCAGATCATCGGCCACGGCGATATCCACCACGCCGTTTTTGGTCTGCACTTCCATGGGGCCTACTTCCTCGGGTTTGAAAACACCCAGGCCGCCCCCTTCGATCATCACCGGGCCGCCCATGCCGATATTGGAATTTTTGGCGGCGATGATGACATCACAGCAGCCCAGCAGGGCGGCATTGCCGGCAAAACAATAGCCGGAGACCAGGCCCACCACCGGCACCCGGCCGCTCAGTTTGGCAAAAGAGGCAAAGGTGGATAAATCCAAACCAGCCACCGCTACCCCGCCGGCATCGACATCCCCCGGCCGCCCCCCGCCCCCTTCCCCGAAAAAAAGGAAGGGCAGGCGCTGTTCGTAGGTCAATTTGAGCATGCGGTCCATCTTCTTATGATTGAAATGACCCTGGGTGCCGGCCAGGACGGTATAATCATAGGCCATGATCATGCTGCGGGCCTGGTCCTGAGAGAAAAGGGCGCCGTTGACCGAACCGATGCCGGTAATCAGGCCGTCGGCCGGGGTCTTGCGGATCAGGTCATCCAGGGAACGTCTTTTACGCTGGGCGGCCAGGGTCAAGGCCCCATATTCGATGAAACTGCCGGGATCACAGAGGTCGGCGATGTTGGCCCGGGCCGTTCGCTGATTTTTTTCCAGCCGCCTGGCCACGGCCTCAGGCCGATTTTCATCCAGCCCGAAGGCATGACGCTGGATCACCTCAGCCAGCTCCGGGCGCAGGGGACGTTGATCGCTTTCTACCGCAGGGGAGGGGGATGGTTTTTCTTTTCCTGGTTTCATGAACAATACCTTCCATCTTAAACAGAATATCTTTTTTCCCTTATACCTCAAACCCAAAACCATAGCAACCCTTCCCCTTATCTCTGAGGCCTTCGCGGCAACAAAAATTTATGGATCATCTCCAAAAGAGCCGGCGATGGTCTAAGGGTTCAAGGAGCCAAGGGATCGAGAAAAATAGTCAATAATTACAAAAAATTTAAGGCCTTTCTCCATGGCTTACGGCTCAGTGGCCTCTCTCGACTAACTGATGGGGAGAAGAATCAAAATTATTTATTCAGCCCTGCTTAAAAAAAGATTGACAGCAAAGGGGAAAAAGTATATACTTTTTTATTTGTGAGATATCCCTTGACGCGGGGTGGAGCAGTCCGGTAGCTCGTCGGGCTCATAACCCGAAGGTCGCAGGTTCAAATCCTGTCCCCGCTACCAAAAAAATCAATGCCTTATGGATTAAGTTCCATAAGGCATTTTTGTTTTTGTACTAAAGATAGAAAGATAGGGACGATCGTTAATATTAAAATATCATGGGAACGGGTGTGGCCCCTTCGCCATTGCCACCGGGGTTAATACCAAAATCCTGTCAAGAAAAAGAAAATAATATAATTGGGTGTCGTTTAGCTCTTAGAGCGAGTTAAGCCCGTAGAGGGAATCTTCCAGTTTCCTTTCGGGATGAAGGGCGGTCAGAAACTCAACACAGGGCAGGCATAGAGTGTTACCTATGACCAGTCGGTCACTCCCCCGGTAGAGAAGCATGGTCTTGCTTTCGGGATATTCTTGCTTGAATGACCGAAGACCTCTCAGATCCATGGGACGGATAGTCCGGGTATTCTTAACCTCCAAGGCTAAAATCCCGTCTTCCCCATATAGAACAAAGTCAACCTTCTTTTTGCTTTTTCAATTAAATCTTATTATATTAAGGGCGTCCCCTTTTACCAAAAGACGGGGCATGGCGGGTTAGTCATCGAACCCTTCTTGCTGGTTACGTGTTACGTGTTGCGGGTTACAAAAAAATAGAAGCTATATAGACAGCCGGAAGATCAGGGCTTGAAATTGTGAGTGGTTGCAGGATGGGAAATCTTTATCCAAATCCGAAAATCCTGTCAAGAGAAAATTTCTTCTTGACCTGTGCCATAGTAAAGCAGACAAGGCGCCAGGGATAATATATTTAATTCATTTTTAGTCTTTGAAAGCATTTCTAAGCTGCCTTTAACCGCTCGACCTTAAGCTCCTGACGATTTCTTCCGACTTTCCAAAGATCAAATTCCATCTGCTGGGCCAACCAGCTTTGGGGAGTGGTGTCGAAGGCCATCGATAGCCGGATGGCCATCTCTGGAGATATACTGGTGTGGCCATTCAAGAGCTCTGATAGCGCCTTTCTGCTGACACCAAGAGCCCTGGCAGCCTCGGAAACAGACAGACCAAGTGGTTTAAGACAGAGCTCGCGGATAATAATACCGGGATGTGGTGGATCATACATCATAATACTTGAATCTCCTTAATGGTAGTCGAGGTAATCGACCTGTAATATATCATGCCCGTCAAATTGGAAGATGATTCGCCAGTTACCGCTCACCTCCACGGCCCAAAAGCCGGCATACTTGCCTTCCAATTTATGAAGCTTAAGCCCTGGGAGGTTCATATCCCTCATCTCTATTACAACGTTCAACCGTGCTAAAATGAGCCGTAGTCGTTCGGCATGCTTGGCTTGGATTCCGGCCTTATTCCCTGTTTCAAAAAATGTTTTCAAGCCCTTATGCCGGAAGCTAATAATCATGAGCTAATTATAAACTGTAACCCAGTAGGGAGCAAGAAATATATTCAAAGAGACATAGTCGAGCTGGTTTTAAAAAAAAGGAGACTGGGGGTCCGAGTAGCCTATCTGAGGTTCGAGGAAGTTAGGTTTTTGGGTGGTAGTCTTTTCTATATTTTCCCAACGTAACTTTCGACCTTTAAGCTGGTAAATTGGGCCGCCAGATCAAAATGGGCGTCCACATGGAGGAGGGTGGCTTCGTGAGCTTGGGCGGTGGCAGTGATTAAAATATCCGTATAGGGAATAGTGACCCCTTTTCTTCTTAATTGAAAGGCCAATTCATAAGACTTTCCCCATAACGAGGTATCCGTTTCCAATTCTTCAAAGGCATCCAGGCGTTTTTTCAATCGTTGAAACTCTATCTCTGTTTTGGTTCCACCCAAAATTTCAAGCTTGATAATTCCGGCAGTGAGAACCCGATTCTCTTTGATGAGGTGATCGAGTCGATCCTTTATGGCCGGATTAAATTCCTTTCTTAATGCATAAAGCCAGGCCGAAGTATCCACCAGAAATAGACTATGAGGCATTCCTCAAGGCCTCCAAATCTTCAATGGTTAAATCGATATCATAGGTGCCCAATTCTTTCCTTAACGCGTCCCGGTTGGATTGGCGAACCAGAGTATGGAGAGCTGTTTCGATCACCTCTCTAATGGACTTTACCCCCACGGCTTTCTTAGCCTCTTCAAGCAGATGCTCATTTATCAAGACTGTTGTTTTCCTCATAACCATCTCCAAAAACCATATCGATTATATGGTATAAAAACCCATCCCATGAAAAATGTCAATAAAAATAAAAAAGCCCGTTTCCAATTGATCAAAATTGAAAACGGGCTTCAAATAAATTCCCGGCGGCGTCCTACTCTCCCACCCAGCTGCCCAGGCAGTACCATCGGCGCAGAAGGGCTTAACTTCCGTGTTCGAGATGGGAACGGGTGTGGCCCCTTCGCCATAGCCACCGGGAAACCGTAAAAACCATTTCGGATTTCTGATTTCGGATTGCGAAATAATCGACAACCCAAATTCGGAAACGCCTGATAAATATAAAAACAAATATGGAGCGGAAGAAACAAAATAAATTATGACCAAGCCGCACGGCCGATTAGTATCGGTAAGCTAAAGACATTACTGCCATTACACACCCGACCTATCAACCTCGTAGTCTCCGAGGGGCCTTTAGGGACCTTACGGTCCGGGATATCTAATCTTGAGGTGGGCTTCCCACTTAGATGCTTTCAGTGGTTATCCCTGCCGAACGTAGCTACCCAGCGATGCTCCTGGCGGAACAACTGGAACACCAGAGGTTCGTCCATCCCGGTCCTCTCGTACTAGGGACAGCTCCTCTCAAATATCCTGCGCCCACAACAGATAGGGACCAAACTGTCTCACGACGTTTTAAACCCAGCTCACGTACCGCTTTAATTGGCGAACAGCCAAACCCTTGGGACCTGCTTCAGCCCCAGGATGCGATGAGCCGACATCGAGGTGCCAAACCTCCTCGTCGATGTGAACTCTTGGAGGAGATCAGCCTGTTATCCCCGGCGTACCTTTTATCCGTTGAGCGACGGCCCTTCCATACAGAACCGCCGGATCACTAAGACCTACTTTCGTACCTGCTCGACTTGTTGGTCTCGCAGTCAAGCTCCCTTATGCCTTTACACTCTACGGCTGGTTTCCAATCAGCCTGAGGGAACCATCGCGCGCCTCCGTTACTCTTTGGGAGGCGACCGCCCCAGTCAAACTACCCACCAGACACTGTCTCCCGCCAGGCTTACTGGTCGGGATTAGAACTCTAAGATAACAAGGGTGGTATTTCAAGGTTGGCTCCACCGAGACTAGCGTCCCAGTTTCATAGCCTCCCACCTATCCTACACATGGTAGCTCAAAGTCCAATATCAAGCTGTAGTAAAGGTGCACGGGGTCTTTCCGTCTAGTTGCGGGTAACCGGCATCTTCACCGGTGTTACAATTTCACTGAGTCCCTGGTTGAGACAGCGCGGCAGTCGTTACGCCATTCGTGCAGGTCGGAACTTACCCGACAAGGAATTTCGCTACCTTAGGACCGTTATAGTTACGGCCGCCGTTTACTGGGGCTTCGGTTCAAAGCTTCGCCCACCGAAATGGACTAACAAATCCCCTTAACCTTCCAGCACCGGGCAGGCGTCAGACCCTATACGTCGTCTTTCGACTTAGCAGAGTCCTGTGTTTTTAGTAAACAGTCGCCACCGCCATTTCTCTGCAACCCCCTTCAGCTCCAAAAGTAAATTTCTTCACCTACGCAGGGGCATACCTTCTCCCGAAGTTACGGTATCATTTTGCCGAGTTCCTTAACCAGAGTTCTCTCAAGCGCCTTGGGATACTCTCCCCACCCACCTGTGTCGGTTTACGGTACGATCACCCCATGAACTCACTACGAGGCTTTTCTTGGTGGCTTGGGCTCAATCAGTTTATGAGTTAAAAACTCTCCTCATCACCTCTCGGCGTTAATAGTCCGACGGATTTGCCTATCGGACCCGCCTACCGGCTTGAACCGGGACATCCAACACCCGGATGATCTACCCTTCCACGTCCCCCCTTCGCTCAAACGCTCATAAGGTGGTACAGGAATATTAACCTGTTTTCCATCGCCTACGCCAATCGGCCTCGGCTTAGGGATCGACTAACCCTGAGAAGATTAACTTTACTCAGGAAACCTTAGGTTTACGGCGTGCCGGTTTCTCACCGGCATTATCGTTACTCATGTCAGCATACGCTCTTGTAGTTCCTCCAGCATTCCTCACGGTATGCCTTCACAGGTAGCTACAATGCTCCCCTACCGATCCGCCAGAGGCGGATCCCGCAGCTTCGGTAATGTGCTTAGCCCCGTTGAATTTTTGGCGCAGAGTCACTTGACCAGTGAGCTATTACGCTTTCTTTAAAGGATGGCTGCTTCTAAGCCAACCTCCTGGTTGTCTCGGCGTTTCCACATCCTTCTACACTTAGCACATATTTAGGGACCTTAGCTGGCGATCTGGGTTGTTTCCCTTTCGACCACGGATCTTATCACCCGTAGACTGACTCCTGCAGTAAGCGTCAACGGTATTCGGAGTTTGGTTAGGTTTGGTAATCTGGTAGGACCCCTAGCCCATCCAGTGCTCTACCCCCGTTGCGTAATCTGCAAGGCTATACCTAAATATATTTCGGGGAGAACCAGCTATTTCCAGGTTTGATTAGCCTTTCACTCCTATCCACAGCTCATCCCCTAACTTTTCAACGTTAGTGGGTTCGGGCCTCCATTTCGTGTTACCGAAACTTCACCCTGGCCATGGATAGATCACCTGGCTTCGGGTCTACTCCACACAACTAATACGCCATATTAAGACTCGCTTTCGCTTCGGCTCCGCCTATAACGGCTTAACCTCGCTGCGTAGAGTAACTCGCTGACTCATTATGCAAAAGGCACGCAGTCAGACTGTTCCGCCGAAACGGAACATAGTCCTTCCACAGCTTGTAGGCAAACGGTTTCAGGTACTATTTCACTCGGCTCCCGCCGTACTTTTCACCTTTCCCTCACGGTACTGGTTCACTATCGGTCGTCGATTAGTATTTAGCCTTGGAAGATGGTCCTCCCAGATTCCCACAAGATTTCACGTGTCCCGTGGTACTCGGGAACCTTACTCAAGAAGTTTAATTCGTTTCGCTTACAGGACTGTCACCTTCTGTGGTGGGCCTTTCCAGACCCTTCAACTACGAATTAAATTTTTGACTTCTCGACAGATCTGCCGATCCATCCAGTAAGGCCCCACAACCCCGAACATACAACGCCGGCAGGCTTGACATATATTCGGTTTGGGCTCTTCCCATTTCGCTCGCCGCTACTCTGGGAATCGCAATTGCTTTCCTTTCCTGAGGTTACTTAGATGTTTCAGTTCACCTCGTTCGCCTCCCTGACCTATGTATTCAGCCAGGGATATTCGCCCATTACGGCGAATGGGTTTCCCCATTCAGAGATCCACGGATCAAAGCCTGTTTAGCGGCTCCCCGAGGCTTATCGCAGCTATCCACGTCTTTCATCGCCTTTCGACGCCAAGGCATCCACCATTTGCCCTTAGTAGCTTGGTCATAAATAATTTTGGTTAAGATGCAATCTTTTTTCTCCCGCTTCCATATTCATTTTTCAAAGAACAATTCTTGAGTTTAAAAGCTCAAGGCTAAAAACTCATCCTAAATTGACGGGATGAGTTTTTAACGTTGAACTTTTGTGGTGGAGGTGAACGGGATCGAACCGATGACCTCCTGCGTGCAAGGCAGGCGCTCTCCCAACTGAGCTACACCCCCATATCCATTTCGGATTTCGGAATGCGGATTTCGGAGTAAAGAGTTCCGGTTTTTTATTCCGCAATCCGCAATCGCCAATCCGCAATTGGTTTGGTGGGCCTAGTTGGAATTGAACCAACGACCTCACGCTTATCAGGCGTGCGCTCTAACCGAGACTGAGCTATAGGCCCTTTAGCTTACGAAGCAGCAGTTAAACGAACGATCAGTGAAAAACTATTTATCTAACTTCTCACCAGTCGCCTCCCACTGATCCTTAGGCCCGCGGCCTATGCCCTACCACTCAAATTTAAAAAGAACGAATTAGTTTTTGATCTTTCAAAACTAAATAGTGAGCGTTCTGTGGTATTGACCATAGGTAATTTTCTCTACCGAAATAAAGAAAAAAACACCTTAGAAAGGAGGTGATCCAGCCGCAGGTTCCCCTACGGCTACCTTGTTACGACTTCACCCCAATCATCAACCATACCTTAGGTGCCTGCCCCCCTTGCGGGTTAGCTCAGCAACTTCTGGTACAACCGACTTTCGTGGTGTGACGGGCGGTGTGTACAAGGCCCGGGAACGTATTCACCGTGGCATGCTGATCCACGATTACTAGCGATTCCAACTTCACGGAGTCG